>JBBRUV010000522.1:0-1503 GCA_038247465.1 Cytophagales bacterium | reverse complement strand
TTGGGGGGGCGTTTTTCATTCCGTTTGTGGTTGTTGTTTTAAAAAATTTTTTTTTTTTTATTTTGTTTTCTCCATACCGCGGCCTGCCCCCCCAACCTGGCCCCCCCCCACTGCCGGATGATGCACCAGGTTTATTTAGTTAGGCAATACTTCGGCCCACTAATACCCCTAAAAATGCGGAGTCAACGCAGACTCTTCTGCCGGCAATGGATAAAAGATGTCCAGATTGGTGAAGGCATTGGGTGGCGGCACCGCCCCGGCCGGGAAATAATGGGCCTGGGGGTTGGCCTTGACCCGATTGCCATGAGCCGTAATTATTGCGTTCACCCGTCCTGTACGCACCAGATCGAACCACCGTTTATTCTCAAACGCCAGCTCCACCCGCCGTTCCTGATAGATGGCTGTTCGCAAAGCCGCCTGTGACGTAGCGGTGATAGCGGGCAAACCGGCCCGCGCCCGCACCTGGTTCACAAACGGAATGGCGTCACCGGTTTTGCCCTGCTCCATGAGACTCTCGGCCAGAAACAACAGTACCTCGGCGTACCGATAGACCGGCCAGTTTTGTCCGGTGTTCTGGTGCTGTGCGTGGGGGCGGGCGTATTTTTTGATGTACGGATACCGCTTATTGTCGCGCAAACTTTGGCTCAGTGTCACATAACCGATTGAAATATCCAGCCGCCGGTCGTTGGGTTCGTAGGCCGCAATCATATCCGGTGTTGGAATGTTGTTGTTCTCGCCCGACAGTGGCTGCGGGTTCCCCGTACCCGTAATTGGGGCCAACTCAGCCGCTGTGATGGGCGTTGGCACAAACTGGTAAATTTGGTTGCCGTTGAGACCGGCGGCTCCTTCGAGGTACTGCACCTCAAACACCGATTCAGGGTTGTTTTTATTGGCACTTGTAAACGTAAACGCATCGTTATAGTCGGGAGAGAGCCGATACGTATCGTTGGTCACTATGTCGCGCAGCAGGGTTTCGGCATCAGTCCATTTCTTCTGAAACATATACACGTCGGCAAGCAACATCTTTGCTGCTCCCGACGTAGCGCGTCCTGCTTCCTGGGTGGCTTTGTTGGGCAGCAGTTTAGCGGCTTCCGATACGTCTTTGATGATCTGAGCATAGACTTGATCAACAGTTGACAGCGGCAAGGCTGCATCTTCGCGGCCCGCTACCGGGACCAGGTGCAATGGCACTTTCCCGAAATACCGAGCCAACTCAAAGTAAGCAAACGCCCGCAGAAACAGAGCCTGCCCCTTGAGGTTACCTTTCGGGGCCGCGTCGAACTGCGCGTTATCGATCAGTGCCAAAATCTGATTTGTGCGGGCAATAATCTGGTAGTCTAACCGAAACTGTTGCAGGACGTTGTTGTTGGCCGTAACGCCGTTGGCAACCGGCACGGCAAAGTCGGCGATGTTCTGGGTGTTGTCAACGGCCCCAAACAGAACATTACGGGCGTAGTACGTATTGTCGGAGTGCATTTCCCCTAACACCCAGGCCCGCTGATT
>JBBRUV010000521.1:0-1581 GCA_038247465.1 Cytophagales bacterium | reverse complement strand
TATTTTTTTATTAATATGTATTTAACCTCACCCTTTTTGTTTCCCATAGTGCCCGGCGCCAAAGTCTGCCAACAAAGACGGTTCTGGTATCAGATAGCATCGGTAGTCTGATATTTTCAGTTTAATCGGGGCCGCTGAGTAGGCTTAGTCTTGTCACAATAATTTCACTATCAGGCCTTTTTACGTCAAACAGCACAGCAATACAGGTCAGGCTAATTTCATGTCAGGCAATTATTCCGTGATTGAAATTCAGGACTGGCAACGGTCGGCGGGGCTGAAACCGGGCAAAGTGGTCTGGTACCGAACCATTCCGGGCCGGGCAATGGTGGTGGGGGTGAAGTGATTATTCGCTATAGTCCAATTCTTTCCCAAACGTCTCTTCCATCGTCAGCAATGACACCAGCCCGATACCGAAACACACCGCCCCAACCACTGCCCCCGCCCCGATAACGCCCAACGATGGCACGGTCTTGAGGTACTGAAACGCCGGAATCGTGAGCAACGTGGTTGCCCGGACGTTGTTGGCAACCGACGTGGTGGCCGTAGCGCGGAGGTTAGTGCCGAAGTGTTCAGCGGTGACGGTCAGGAACATAGCAATGTAGCCGATGCCAAATCCGGCCCCGGCGCAAACGGCATAAAACGCCGAAGCCGTTTGCAGACCGCCGTAGAGATAAACCAGTACAAACACCGCCGTCAGGCCCATCATCAGCCCGATGGCCAACCGGCGCGACCGCAGCCATTGACTCAACAACCCGCTCGCCAAATCACCAACCACCGTGCCGAGGTAGGTGTAGAGTACGCAGCGGCCCGGCTGAATTTCGTCGGGAATACCTAAGGCGCGGCCAAATTCGTTGCCAAACGTTGCCAGCAGGCCAATCACAAAATACGTCGGCACGGCAATACCCATGCAGCGCAGATAGCGCAGAAACCGGGTTCGGTTCGTGAAAAACGCACCGAAATTACCCCGGCTGATGCGCTCGCTTTTCAGTTTCACAAACATTCCTGACTCGATCACGCTGACCCTGAGCAGCAACAACGCCAGACCCAGCCCACCGCCGATAAAATACGTCAGTCGCCAGTTAGCCGTGAGGTTCACGGTCAGAAACGCCACCACCGCGCCCAGCAACCCCACGCTGGCCACGAGCGAGGTGCCGTATCCCCGCAACCGGGCGGGCAGAATCTCGGCCACGAGAGTGATGCCCGCGCCCAACTCACCGGCCAGCCCCAGCCCCGCCACAAACCGCAGCCCGGCATAGGTGGTGGCATCCTGAACAAAGCCACAGGCGATGTTTGCCAATGAATACGTGACGATACTCCCAAACAAGACCGACAGCCGCCCGCGTTTATCGCCCAGGATTCCCCACAAAATACCGCCGATGAGCAGCCCCGCCTGTTGCCAGTTGTAGATGTTGCCGCCAATGAGCGAGACCGATTTAGGGTCTAAACCGAGGTCTTTGAGACTCGGCACCCGCACAATGTTGAACAGCAACAAGTCATAGACATCCACAAAATAACCCAGCGCGGCCACCACAACGGGCAGCGAAAAAAGAGGCCGGAACGACGTGTCAGAAGCGAGGGAAG
>JBBRUV010000520.1:0-1685 GCA_038247465.1 Cytophagales bacterium | reverse complement strand
CTTTGCCGTAGCTGCTGCCGTTGTCGTTGTCGGGTTCATTCCAGAGGTCCCAGGCCAAAATCCGCTTGTCGTCTTTAAAAGCCGAAATCACACCCGTCACGTAGGCTTCGAGCCGGGGCCGTTGTGTGCTGTCGGTGAGGGCATCGGCACCGGGGCTTTGCAGCCAGCCGGAGTTATGCACACCCGGCACGGGGTCTTTCTGCTTGCCGAGTTTAGGGTGCGGGTCCCAGCACGAATCGAACAGCACCAGCATGGGCCGGATTTTATGCCTCTGGCAGATGTCGAGAAACGTGTTGAGCCGGGTTGTGAAACCGGCTGCGTCTTGTTGCCAGAGCATATCGTGCAGAAAAACCCGCAACGTGTTTACGCCCATTGCCTCGGCCCAGCCGAGTTCTTTATCAATCGTGGCCGGGTCAAACGTTTCGGCCTGAAACATTTCGAGTTCATTGATGGCGTTGGCCGGGTTATAGTTAGCTCCGAATAGAAACGGTTCTTTTTTGTACCATTTGTTGGCTTTTTTGGCCGACCATCGGTCAGGGCCATCGGTTTGCGGTTGCGCCTGCACTGCGAATGTCAGCAGAACAAGGGCGAGGAGGAGAATGAATTTTTTCATGGTAGGATTTCTGAACTCGGATTACGCTGATTTTCTGATTTCGATGATTGAAAAATCATAATCAATCAAAAAATCAGCGCAATCCGAGTTCAGAACTGATAAACAGTGGTTTGTCGGTAGGTCTGACCGGGTTTCAGAATCGTATTCGGGTACGTCGGGTGGTTGGGTGAATCGGGGTAATGCTGGGCTTCGAGGGCGAAGGCTTCGCGCTTACCAACGGCCTTGCCGGATTTCGTCACGTCTTTTCCGGCGAAGAAATTCCCGCCGTAAAACTGCATCGCCGGTTCGGTGGTCAGCACGGTCATGGTAATGCCTGATACGTTGCCGGTGATTTCAACGGCTTTTTCGAGACCGTTACCCGTTCGGTTCAGTACGAAGTTATGGTCATATCCCCCGCCGAATTTGAGTTGTTCGCTGGTTTCGTCAATCCGTTTACCGATGGCTGTTTTCTGCCGGAAATCAAATGGCGTACCGGCCACTGAAACGGGTTCGCCCTGCGGAATCAGCCCGGCATCCACTGCCGAATAGCGGTCTGCGTTAATCAGCAACGTGTGGTTGTTGATCGTGCCGCTCCCTTCGCCATTGAGGTTAAAAAAGCCGTGACTCGTCAGGTTCACGGGCGTGGCTTTGTCGGTGGTGGCGGTGTAGTCAATTTTCAGCGCGTTATCGTCGGTGAGTGTGTAGATTACGGTTGTTTGCAGATTGCCCGGAAACCCGCCTTCACCATCTTTGGCGGTGTAGGTCAGGGCCAGGGTCCGGTCGTCGGTTTTTGTCACGTCCCAAACCGCGTTGTGCATTCCGGTTGGTCCGCTGTGCAGGTTGTTGCCGTTGTTGTTGAGTTCTAATTGATACGCCTTGCCATCGAGCATGAATTTACCTTTGGCGATCCGGTTGCTAAATCGCCCCACAATTGGGCCAAAAAATGCTCCGCCTTCTTCCTGATAATCAGCTAAATTCTTAAGCCCCAACGCTACGTCGGTCGCTTTGCCCGCTTTGTCTGGCATGACAATGCCAACGATACGCCCGCCGAAATTGGTTAACGCGACCTGCATCGTGTTGTTTTTCAGGATAT
>JBBRUV010000519.1:0-1823 GCA_038247465.1 Cytophagales bacterium | reverse complement strand
GGTTCGGTTATCAATCGGCAGACCGTCCACCACAAACAGGGGCTGGTTGTTGCCGCCGATAGAACTCACCCCGCGCAGTATGATAGACGTTGACGCGCCGGGACTACCACTGCTGGGCGTAATCATGGCACCAGCCACGCGGCCGTTGAGCGCGTTCAGGAAGTTATCGCGTTGGGTTTCAGCCAACTCAGCGCCTTTCACTACCTGCACGGCATAACCGAGGGCGCGTTTCTCCACACTTACTCCCAGGGCTGTCACCACCACTTCGTTGAGGGCGTTGTCTTCCTGGGTCATCGTGACGTTGATTACTGACTCATTACCCACCGTCACATCGGGGCCTTTGGTGCCGATGAACGAGAATCGCAAGGTCTGGCCCGTGTTGGCCTGGATACGGAAATTACCGCTGGCATCGGTGGTGGTGCCGCGTGTGGTGCCGCGAACCACCACGCTGGCTCCGGGAACAGGCGAGCCATCTTCGGCAGTGGTCACTTTGCCGGTAACAAAATTCTCCGCTGCGGGCCGGTTCTGCGCCAGCAACCCAAGGGTTACAGTAATCGTCAGAAACAGCGTGAGCAGCGTTCTTCGTAAAAAAAGTATCATTTGCTGGGGGTTAATTTGTGAAAGTAAGTCTTCAACAAAATTGATACCTTTTGGCAAAAGATAAAAATGGGCGGCCTGGTTTTGGTAATGGTCAGTTCACGGTCAATTCAGCCGTAGTAATCAGAAGCGGGAAATTTTTAGCGCGAAGGCCATCGGCGAGTTTGCGGTCGCCGGTCCAGGGTGGGGCGTTGAGGTGCAGGGCAAGGGCAACAAATGGCAAATCTTTCAGGTCAACATCCTGACCCAATTCGTAAATATACTCAAAAGCCATACCGTTTATTTTACCTCAATATCCCCGCGCCAGGTTAATCTGATTCGGCACTGATTCTGCGGCCACAAACCGGGGATAATTTTCTAAAAATCGCGTAAGTTTCCCCCGGTCTTCGTTGGGCAGTCCTCCGCCCGTGTGTTGGGTCAGAATTACGTTAGGCAGTGTCCAAAGCGGATTTTCGGGGGGCAGCGGCTCCGTTTCGGTCACGTCAAGTACGGCACCCCACAGGTGTTTACGTTGCAGGGCTTCAATCAGGGCGGATTCGTCAACGGTATTGCCCCGACCCACGTTAGCAAACACGCTGCCGGGCTTCATGGCGGCAATCAGGTCTGCCGTGAAAAACCCAGTCGCCGAACCAGGCAAGGTGCTAATCACGATATCGGTTTCGGGCAGGGCGGTTTTCAGGTCATCAGCGGTGTGCATCCGGGCTTCAGGATTGGTGCGGGCCATGAGCGATACGTGGCAACCGAATCCGAGCAGCATCTGCCGCAGAAATTGGGCAATGGCCCCGGCTCCCAGAATAATCACGGTTTGGTCGCGCAAAAGCCGGAGTTTGCGCCGACGCGGGCCACCTACCCACTCGTTGCGGCTTTGCAACACGGCCAACGGCGGAATATCTCGGTAGAGCCCCAGAATACCGGCCATCACGGTTTCGGCGCAGGGCCAGGCGTAGTAATCACCCACGTTGCAAACCACACCGCCGGGCGGCACCGCAATGTGGTTATATCGCTCAAAACCAGCCGAATCGAGTTGCCACCACCGGAAGCACAGCGTGTCTGAAAACCAATCAGGCGGTGGATTCCCCAGCACAATATCAGCCTGTTGCAGGGCCGCTGCCTGTTCAGTTTCGGGTAAATCAACCCGAAAAACGGGTGTGTGGTCGGCTCCGGCGAGGCCGTTGAGCAGATAAGCCCGGTCGTCGGGCAATAGGCGGGCGTAAACGAAGAGAGTC
>JBBRUV010000518.1:0-1872 GCA_038247465.1 Cytophagales bacterium | reverse complement strand
CTCGTGGATGACTATGAGATGATGGACGGATCCAAATTTGACTGGACAAAGCCTGAACACAGAGCCGCGCCCTACGAAAGCCGCGACCCGCGCTTCTATGCCTCGGTCATGCACGACGGCTCCGGCTGGAAACCCCGCCCACCCGCCGTGGCCGGTCTCGACCCCGCCAATCAGATTCAGACCGGCGCGTATGACGACGGGAAAGGTGGCACTGTCAACGGCGTTGACACCCGCGAGTCGAGCGTAGAGAACTGGAACGGTAGCCGCACCGGCTACTATACCCGCAAGTTCATCGATAACGACCCGGCCCTGCGCGACAATCAGTCAAGTGCGCAGGTGATTCCGTTTCCGTTTATCCGGCAAACCGAAAACGTGCTGAACTACATCGAAGCCAGTCTCTTCTCAGGCAACGAAGGCGAAGCGCGGCTGTGGCTCAACCGCATCCGGGCGCGGTCTGGTATGCCGCCCACTACAGAAAGCGGGTCGGCTTTGGTGGCAAGGTATCAGAATGAACGGCGCGTTGAACTGGTCTATGAAGAACACCGCTACCACGACGCCCGCCGATGGCTCATTGCCCCCACTACCGTGGGCCGGGGTATCAAGTCCATCAACATTCGCGGTACGCTGAAGCCGGGAGCTACGCCCAACGTACCGTACCGCTTCGACAAATCGAAGTACAATTACGCTTACGCGTCGGTGGATAACACCCAGAATGAAAGCCGAAAATGGGCTGATAAGATGTATTTCCGGCCCATCACGCGCGGTGAAATAAACCGTAACGCCAAGCTGGTCCAGAATCCGGGGTATTAATTTCCGGAGATTTTATTACCATCGAAAAACTATCCTTAACTTGCTTAGGGATAGTTTTTTTTGTTTTTCACCACCGATGCTTTCACTCCGTAACGCTTTCTTTTCCCTGCCGATTGGCCTGATTCTCTGCTTCCTTACCGGCTGTCAGAACAAACCCAGCCCCGCCAAAACCGATAACAAGCTGGTTAGCGGCCTGCCGTTGTTCACGGCCCTATCGGTCGATCAGACGGGTGTTGACTTTCAGAATGTGCTGACTGAAGGGCTGAATACCAATATCCTGGTCTATGAATACTTCTACAACGGCGGGGGCGTGGCCACGGGCGATTTCAATAACGACGGCTGGCTCGACCTATATTTTACGGCCAACCTCAGCGATAATAAATTGTACCTCAACACCGGCAACGACTCGCTGCGCTTCCGCGACGTAACGACGGTATCCGGCGCGGGTGGGCGAACCGGCCCCTGGAAAACCGGAGTGACCACCGTTGATATCAACGCCGACGGTAAACTCGATCTGTACATCTGCTATTCCGGCGCGCTGCCCCCCGAAAAACGGGCCAATCAGTTGTTCGTCAACCAGGGCAACGATGCCAGCGGGGTGCCGCAGTTCATCGACAAAGCTGCCGAATACGGGCTGGCCAGTACGGGATTCAGCAATCAGGCGTATTTTCTGGACTATGACCGCGACGGTGATCTGGACATGCTGCTGCTGAACCACAATCCCAAAAACCTGCCCCTGCTCAGCGAAGCCGGTACCGCCGAGATGCTCCGCACCGACGATCCTGAACGCGGGCTGCGGCTTTTCAAACAAACCCGCCCCGGCCATTTCGACGACGTAACCCAGCGGGCAGGCATCAGCGGCTCGGCCCTGAGCTACGGCCTGGGCATCGGCATCGGCGATTTCAACGACGACGGCTGGCCCGATTTCTACGTCTCCAACGATTACACCGTACCAGACTTTCTGTACATCAACCAGCAGAACCGGCCCGGCAAACCCGCTTTCACAAACGAGGTAAAGCAGCAGCTGGGCCACACCAGCCAGTTTTCGATGGGCAACGACGT
>JBBRUV010000517.1:0-1932 GCA_038247465.1 Cytophagales bacterium | reverse complement strand
TCGCGCCCGGCGGCTCCATCGTCGGCAGTGTTATTGGCGCGTTCGGTCTTTTTACGGGCGGGCATAAAGTCGAGTTCGGCCAGGTTTCGGGCCTGCAAATAGGCCAACGCCCCGAATCCGGTCTGGCAGGCGGCAAAACTGCGGGCCTTGCAAAACAGCGTCCGTTCGAGGTCATCCATGACTTCGAGCAGGGTGTCGCGCACGGCCTTATTGTCGCATTCGGTGGGGCAACGGCGCAAAAACGGCAGCAATTCATCGGTTAGCAACGCCTGAAAGTAAGCCCCGGCTTTGGTAATGCGGGTTTGCAGAGGCTGGTTGTCTTCGGGTAGCACATCACTGGCAAAGTAAGCGGGCAGTTGCTGCAAAAATTTTTGCGTGGGTTGGTGGGCTTTCTGCAATAGAGCCTCGTTAATCTGCTCTAACGTGGGGCGCAGTTCGTCGGGAAAAAAGCTACTCGCGTGTTCGTCGGCATGTTTACGGATGCGATACAACAAACCCATCGCCCGGCTGAACGAAAACAATTCTTCGACCAACGCTTCCTGACTGACCCGTTTGGCATCAGCGAGTTGCTGTTGATCGGGCGTTTTATGCTGCACCTCTTCGTGAAAATCTTCGAGCGTGCGCTCCGTTTTGATACTCCCCGCCGGAATCGGACTGCGTAACACCATGCCTTCCAGCGTTTTGCAGCGACTCAGGGCCACATACACCTGCCCGTGTGCAAACGCGCCCGACGCATCAATGATGGCTTTCTCAAACGTCAGTCCCTGGCTTTTGTGGATTGTGATGGCCCAGGCGAGTTTCAACGGAAACTGCGTGAACGTACCAATCACGTCGGCATTGATGGCTTTGGTAGCCGGGTCAATGGTGTAGCGAATAGTTTGCCAGTCCACGCGGTTGACTTCGATGGTTTCGTATCCGCACTTGACGTTAATCTGATCCGTATCAATAGCCGTAACGCGCCCGATTTTACCGTTGTAGTAGAGTTTTTCGCGCGAGATGTCGTTTTTGATGAACATCACCTGCGCCCCAATTTTCAGAGTCAGCTCAAGCTCGGTTGGGTACGAATTAGCCGGGCAATCGCCGGAAACAACGGCAGTAAATGAGCGAACTTTACCCTTCAGTTCGTCTAATCGTTGATTATTAATCTGTTGGGCCGTGTTGTTGTGCGTCGTGAGGGTGATGTAACCTTCATCGTCGGCGGGCCTGAAATCAGGAATGTAGCGTTGGTTAAGGTCGGCGAGTTGGGCGGTAGTAATTGTTTTTTCGCGGATGCCGTTCAGTAAACTGATAAATCGCTGGTCGGTTTGCCGGTAAATGTGGGTCAGTTCGATAGACACGTAGGGCGTTTGGCGCAGGGCGCGGCTGCCGAAAAAGTAGCCGGTGTCGTAATGCGGGCGGAGCAAAGCCCAGTCCTCATCCCGAATCACGGGCGGCAACTGCTGCATGTCGCCAATCATGAGCAGTTGAACACCCCCAAACGGCTCATTACCACCCCGATAACGTCGCAGCACCTCGTCAATGCCGTCCAAAACATCAGCCCGAACCATACTGATTTCGTCAATCACGAGCAGGTCGAGGGTACGAAGGAGGTTGATTTTTTCGCGGTTAAACCGGCGGTTTTCGCGCTCGGTAGCTCCGGGCACAAGCGGCCCAAACGGGAGCTGAAACAACGAGTGAATGGTTACGCCCCCGGCATTCATGGCGGCCACGCCAGTCGGCGCCACCACTGCCAACCGTTTGACATTCAATGATTTAATTTGATGTAGAAAGGTGGTTTTACCCGTACCCGCCTTTCCGGTTAAGAATACGTTGCGGTTGGTATGGACAACAAAGTTGGTAGCGAGGTCAAGTTTTTCGTTCACCAGACAAAGGTAACAGATGTGCAGCCCCGTTCTACCCCCAACCCCCTAAACAGGGGGCTTTAAAAGCCTT
>JBBRUV010000516.1:0-1973 GCA_038247465.1 Cytophagales bacterium | reverse complement strand
TGCGGGTTGTTGCCCGATGGTTGCTCGTCAATGTCCACCGCATCCCAGCGGCTTTTTGCCCGGTCAATCACGGCCCGCACTGACATCGTATCATCGACAGTCGGGCCGAAATTCCAACCCGTAGCCGCCAATACGTCGCCGGTTAGCAGGTGCTGCCCAACCAGCAGGTATCCCGCCAGGGGTTCCAGTACGTGCTGCCAGGGCCGCACCGCATCAGGATACCGAATTTGAACGGGTTGCCCCGATACACTGCCCCGGATCAAATCGGGAATGAGCCGGTCAGCGGCCCAGTCGCTCCCGCCAATAACATTACCTGCCCGGACACTCGCTACCAGCGTCTGGTGTGATTGCCCGTACTTCGCCGGGTTAAAAAACGAGTTCCGGTAGCTGGCCGTGACCAGTTCTGCCGCGCCTTTCGACATACTGTACGGGTCGTATCCGCCCATCGCGTCGGTTTCGGTCAGTGGTCGACCATCTTCAGGATTTTCGTAGCATTTGTCGCTCGTAACAATTACCACCGCCCGTACCGATGGCGTTTGACGAACGCATTCCAACACGTTGGCCGTGCCGAGAATATTGGTTTCGATGGTCTCCAGCGGTTGCCGGTACGAGGGCCGGACGAGGGCCTGAGCAGCTAAGTGAAAAACCGCGTCGGGCATTGCTTCTCTGAAAACACGCTGCATTTGAGCCAAATCGGTGATCGTGCCTATTACGCTCCGAATGGGCAAATTCAGAAGACTCCAATGGCTTGGCTCAGTCGGTGCGGTCAGTGAGTAGCCAACTACATTGGCCCCCAACTGATGCAGCCAATAGGCCAGCCATGAGCCTTTGAAGCCCGTATGGCCCGTGAGAAGTACGGTTTTATTTCGATATTGGTTAGAAAACAAGGGCATGGGTTTCGGCTAATTTACCACGTTTTCCACTCCGCCGTGCCTGCGTTCCAGGCAGCTTCGAGTTCGAGTTTATCGCGCAGGGTATCCATCGGCTTCCAGAAGCCATCGTGCTGAAACGACATAAGTTGGTTTTCCCTGGCCAGATTTTCTAATGGAGCAGCCTCCCAGGGTGTTGCGTCACTGTATATATACTCAAATACTTCTGGCTGGCACACAAAAAAGCCCCCGTTTATCCAGGCCCCGTCACCCTTAGGTTTTTCAAGAAATGATACAACACTTTTATCGTCGCCAACGTCCAGTGCTCCGAAGCGGGCTGAGGGTTGTACCGCCGTTAGCGTACACCGTTTGCCGTGCGCTTGATGAAAATCAACCAACGCCCGGATGTTTACGTCACCCACGCCATCGCCATAAGTAAGCATAAACGGTTCGTCGCCAATGTGGTGCCGGATACGCCTGATGCGTCCGCCGGTCATGCTGTCTTTGCCGGTATCAACCAGCGTTATTTTCCACGGCTCGGCGTATGAGTCGTGGATATTCATGTGGTTGCGTCCCAAATCAATCGTTACGTCGGACTGGTGCAGGAAGTAATTGGCGAAGTACTCTTTAATGATATATCCTTTGTAGCCGAGACAAACCACGAACTCGTTGAAGCCGTGCGCTGAATAGATTTTCATGATATGCCACAGAATTGGCATTCCCCCGATCTCGACCATCGGCTTGGGCTTCACAACGGTTTCTTCGCTCAGGCGGGTGCCTAAGCCCCCGGCAAGAATCACGACTTTCATACGAACAGGATTAGAATAAGCATGGTAATGAATGGGCCAGTAGTGATTTGACAAATATCGTGCGAGACTTTTTGCCGGATTGATTCAGGTCAGAAAATTTCTGAATACATAGGTCAGCCAATTGCGGTTGTGGTTGCCGAAGGTAGGTATCATTTATGGGTTGGCATCGCACCTTCTTCCGTATTTTTGAGTTTCTAATCAAACGAAAAAACACGCGGGCAACCCCGGTATGAAACTCAATCTTCTTCCAACAGACCTGTTTGAAAGCCGTCATAACGGCCTGAAAGACGCCGAT
>JBBRUV010000515.1:0-1982 GCA_038247465.1 Cytophagales bacterium | reverse complement strand
GTTATGGGCTGAACTGATACAAAAAATGACAAACTACCCGCTGTTCTTTGCCCTGTTCCTGACCATTGCCGTTGCCAACGCCCAGCCCAAACCCGGCCCGGCACCGGCCAGTAACGTGGCCGCTATTCGTGAAGCCGACATCCGGCGCGATTTATTCTCCCTGGCCGACGACCATTTTCGGGGCCGACGCGCCGGCACGCTCGATGAACTGCGGGCTTCGGTCTTTATCGCCGAACAACTCCGCGCCAGTGGTCTGCTACCGGCGGGCAACGATGGCACGTATTTTCAGTTTTTTCACCTTCAGCGCACCCGCATTTCCGAAACCAGCCGCCTGAGCATCGGCACCCGGACGCTGAACTACGGCGAAGATGCCGTTGTGCTGGCTCCTGCCATTGCCTCGGTTGATGCGCCGTTGGTGTTTGTCGGCACCGGCACACCGGATGAACTGGCAAACGTGGACGTAAAGGGCAAAGCCGTAGCGATTCAGTTTTCGGGAACCGGCCCGCCCGAACTCAGCTACCGTCGTTTTCTGACCGGCACCATGCAACGGCGGTCTGCCGAACTCGTCAAGGCGGGCGCGGTGGCGGTCTTGTTTGTGTCGGACGGCCCGGCGCAGGAAATTTTTGATCGGTGGAGTGGTGCCTACGATGCGGGCCGGTATGACCTGCCCGGTGGCCCCAACACCCGCATATATGCCCAGGCACCAACGGTGTGGCTGCCGATGAAGGCCATTGAGTGGGTGAAACAGCCCGGTCAGCAGTTTACCAATATCGTGAACGTCGAGAGTTTCGATTATCCGTCGGTGAACATCGTGGCGAAGGTGCCGGGAACCGATCCCGTCCTTAAAAACGAATACGTCCTGTTCAGCACGCACCAGGATCACGACGGGTTGCGCCGACCGTTTATTGCCGGGGATTCGATTTTTAACGGGGCCGACGACAACGCGACGGGCTGTGCGGCTGCCTTAGCCATCGGGCGGGCGTTTGTCCAGAAACCCGGTAAACGCTCAGCCCTGATTGTGTTTCACGGAGCTGAAGAACGGGGTCTGCTTGGTTCACGGTATTATGCCAGCAACCCCACCGTTCCCCGCGAACGCATTGTGGCGGTGCTAAATGGCGAAATGATGGGGCGGAACTCGCCCGATTCAGCGGCTTTGCTGGGCAGTGTGCCGCCCCACCGCAATTCGGCAGGATTGGTCAGCACGGCAATGGCGGCCAATCAGGCAGCGGGGAAGTTTAAATTAGACACGCTCTGGGACAAACCCGACCATCCCGAAGGCTGGTATTTTCGCTCGGACCACCTGCCCTACGCCCGGCTCAACATCCCGGCGATTTGTTTTACGTCGTTGTTGCACCCCGATTACCACACGGCCAAAGACGAACCGAATCGGATTGATTATGGCAAACTGACCAACATGACGCGCTGGATGTATCTGACGGGCTGGGCCGTTGCCAACCAACCCGCCCGCCCAACGGTGGATGCGGGGTTTAAACTGGAGCGGTGAATGCTGCTGAGTTTGGACTGGAAAAACACGACTACAACGCTACGTTCTCATACACATCGGCCACCCGAAGCGCCACACCATTGATGGTAAAAAGCTGTTCGGGTTGGTCATAGTGCGAATTGAGCCAGTCGGTTGAGTCGCCGACACGGGTGTACACCTCAATCCAAAGCCCGTTTTGCGATACCCGGACGTACTGTTGCACGGTGCTGATTTGCTGATAACCCCACCATTTTACGGTTTCATCGTAGTCGCTTGTCGTGACCGACATCACTTCAATCAGCGTTGTCGGGTTCAGCGTGGCTTTCATGGTTTGCTTGTAATTGAAAAAATCAGATTCACCACAGACCACCATCACATCAGGTTGACACTCCCCTGCCTAAAGGCGCGGGGATTCTCGGACTACCACCCCAACGGGTTTGTATGCCTTCCGAGCTAACACGGTATGCCCTACCGCTTTATTCTTGATATTGACTGCCGC
>JBBRUV010000514.1:0-2019 GCA_038247465.1 Cytophagales bacterium | reverse complement strand
GGTCAAGCATCCTGACTTGCAGAAAAAACGTCTTGGCTTCGCCAATCACTTCTGGCATACGGAGGCCGAACAGCTTGCCAAAGCTGAAGCAGCACAGGAGAACTTCGATTATAGCGAGATTGATTCATTAGCCTACTTCACGGGTACGCACCCCGCCGTGATGCAGCCCCGCGTTGACCGGCTCAACTGGCCGTTTGAGTTTGATACGAGCCAGAAGCGCTATTCGCCCCGTGTCCGGCTGTTGACCTTCATCGAGAAACTAACCGGCTGGCGCATCGGCGAGTATCGGAATTACAAGTTGATTTAACAGGAAAAAGGGAGGAGGGGAACGAAAGGAAGACATACGTGTCAACTTCCCTTTCGTCCCCCTCCTCCCTTTATTCCCTTTGCTACCCTATACGTCGCAGATCATCACGCCTTCGCGCAGACTCTTGAGCGGGTCGCGTTTGGGGATGAACTCCTGCGCCACGAAGCCTTTGAAGCCGGTGGCGAGAATGGCTTTCATCACAGCGGGATAGTAAATCTCCTGCGTTTCGTCAATCTCGTTCCGGCCCGGATTACCGCCCGTGTGGTAGTGGGCAAAGTAAGGGTGATAGTCCCGGATGTTGCGGATAATATCGCCCTCCATGATCTGCATATGGTAAATGTCGTACAGCAGCTTAAACCGCTCCGACCCCACCGCCTTGCACAGATCGACACCCCACTTGCTATGGTCGCACATGTAGTCTTTGTGATCGACTTTACTGTTGAGCAGTTCCATCACCACCGTCACGCCGTATTTTTCGGCACTCGGCATCAGGCGTTTCAGGCCAACGGCACAGTTTTTCAGGCCTTCTTCGTCGCTCATACCGCGCCGGTTGCCCGAAAAGCAGATGACGTTGGTAAGTCCGGCTTCTTTCAGCTTGAGAAAGATAGCTTCGTAGCTGGCCACCAGTTCATCGTGCAGTCTGGGATCGTTGAACCCGTCGCTGATTCCCTTGCCCGCTCCCTGCGCCATCGCACAGGTAAGCCCGTATTTTTTCAGCGTCGGCCACTCTTCGGGGCCGGTCAGGTCGATAGACGTGATGCCCATTTCTTTGGCTGATTTGCAGAATTCTTCGAGCGGAATTTTACTGTAGCACCACTTGCAAACCGAGTGGTTGATATTGCCCTTGAGCGGGCCCATTGCCGCGTAAGGCGCGTCTGGTTCGGACTCGTGCATAGTATTGGCGAGCGATTGGGTCAGGACGGGTAGCGTCAGGGCGGTGCCGGTCAGGGTTCGGATGGCGTTTCGGCGAATCATAGATTTGGTCAGTGTTTGGGTGTAGAAATGCAATACCTTGCGTATCTACTTTACAATTCTCTAATGCGAATGTTGCGGTACCATACTTTGTTGCTGTGATCCTGTAAAGCTATGTGGCCGGTCTGGTATTTACCGAAGCCCTCCCAGCCTTTAAACTTGCTCTCGGCAATCATAGCGTCCCATTCAGGGCCTGAGGTGGGGTACTCCGCTACTTTTTTGCCGTTGAGTTAATGCTCACCCCGCCCGTTTTTGATGATCAAGCGGGCTTTGTTCCATTCCCCGGCAGGTTTGGCTGCGTTGGGTGTAACGGGCTTCTGAATATCGTACAACGCACCGGCGGTGCGGTTGCCGTCGCGGCCCGCTTTGGCATCGGGGTGGCGTTCGTTGTCCAGCACCTGCATTTCAGGACCGGTCTGGTAGGTGGCTTTGTATTTCGGATCTTCGTTAACGTGGTAGATAATGCCGCTGTTGCCGCCTTCAGCAATTTTCCACTCTATTTCCAGTTCAAAATCGCCGTATTCTTTGTCGGTTACGAGGTCAGCTCCTCCCCGGCCACCGGTAAAATGGATGGCTTCGTTGTCAACGGCCCATTTATCGCCAATGGGTTGGCCCATTTTGAGGTAGTTGTGCCAGCCGGCAAAGGTTTTGCCATCAAAAAGGGTTTCCCACTTACCTTTTTTGGGTTTTCCGGGTTTAGGTACAGCGTTGGTAGTCTGACCGATCATCAGAGTCAGAGC
>JBBRUV010000513.1:0-2129 GCA_038247465.1 Cytophagales bacterium | reverse complement strand
GTAGGGCGGGTGGGAACCCGCCAAAACCACGCAGAAAAAAGCGGGTTTTACTCTATAACGGGTGGGAACCCGCCAAAACCACGCAGAAAAAAAGCGGAGTGCAACCGGCAGGCGACCTGTCCGCGTTATTTTGTTAATGCCCCGAATACTTCCTCCAACCCGCTTTCTTCTTGCCGAAGCCCAACAAGGATAAGTCCCTTATCAGCGGCAAAACGAAAAACAGCCGCCCGCAAATCAACGCCCGCACTGGCCGAAAGCCTGTACCTGCCCGCTCCCAATGGCTCAACAAACTGCACATCAGGTAATGCCGATAATACAGTAACATCGGCCAGATCACGCTCAAATTCAGCGATTACCGCCACGCCGGAACCACTGCCCCGCAAGTCGGCCAACGGGCCGTCGGCCACGATTTTACCCCGGTTGATGATGATTACCCGGCTGCATAACGCGTCGACTTCGGGCAGAATGTGCGTCGAAAACAGCACCGTTTTATCCTGCGCCACCGTCTTGATTACCTGCCGAATGTCGGTCAGTTGGTTCGGGTCGAGGCCGGTGGTGGGTTCGTCGAGAATCAGCACGGGCGGGTTGTGCAGCAATGCCTGCGCCAGCCCCACGCGCTGCCGGTAGCCTTTTGAGAGTTGGCCGATGCGTTTGTGGGCTTCGCGGCCCAGACCTACCAACTCAATCATCTCAGCTACGCGCTGCTTTAAGGTGCCACCCGATAGCCCGTGCAAAGACCCGGAAAAACGGAGAAACTCCCTCACATACAGATCGGTATAAAGCGGGTTGTGTTCGGCGAGGTAGCCAATACTCCGGCGTACATCCATTGGCGATGTCTGCACGTCAAACCCGTTGACCGTTACGGTTCCCGACGTGGGCGCGAGGTAGCCGGTGGCAATTTTCATAGTCGTTGATTTACCCGCACCGTTCGGCCCCAGAAATCCAACGATCTCGCCGGGCTGCACGGCAAACGAAATTTGGTCAACGGCCCGTTGGCCCGAATTAAATTCTTTAGATAGATTTTCAACCGTGATGCTCATATTGCAAAGCTAACGTTATCTTTCGGCCCAAAGTCTCCCGTCAAAAGTCGAAAATCTGGATAATGAACCTATTCCGTAAAAAATCCGTCGCCCAAATTCTCACCGATTCCGCATCTGGCAGTCATTCGTCGGGCCTGCTCAAAGTGCTGGGTGTCCGTGACCTGACCTCGCTTGGTATTGCCGCCATCATCGGGGCCGGTATTTTCAGCACCATCGGGCGGGCTTCGTTCAACGGCGGGCCTGCTGTGTCGCTGCTGTTTGCGTTTACGGCAGTAGCCTGTGTGTTTACCGCCCTCAGCTACGCCCAATTTGCCAGCACAGTGCCGGTCAGTGGCTCGGCCTACACGTATGCGTATGTGGCCTTCGGGGAGATTTTTGCCTGGATCATCGGCTGGTCGCTCATCCTCGAATATGCGGTTTCTAACATGGTCGTCGCGATCTCGTGGTCAGAATATTTTACGGCCATGCTCTCCGGTTTCGGGCTGCATTGGCCGGAGTATTTCGCCACCGATTACGGATCGGCCCATAAAGCATTTCTGGCAGGTCAGGCGGGTGAAACACTGACTGCCAACCAAAAAATTCTGGCCGGGGCGTTTCAGGATGCACCTGTCGTGGCCGGTATCCGCATGATTATGGACATTCCGGCGGCCCTCATCACGGTCTTCATCACGTCATTGGTCTATATCGGCATCCGCGAATCGCGGGCGGTGAGCAACTTCCTGGTTGTGCTTAAACTGTGCGTGATTGCGTTGGTGATTGGCGCGGGCGTGTTTTACATCAAACCCGAAAACTGGACTCCGTTTGCCCCAAACGGCACGGCGGGCGTGTTGAGTGGGGTGGCATCGGTGTTTTTTGCGTTTATCGGCTTCGATTCCATTTCGGCAACGGCAGAAGAGTGCAAAAACCCTCAACGCGACCTGCCCCGCGCCATGATGTACTGCCTTGCCATCTGCACGGTGCTGTATGTGCTGATTACGCTGGTGCTGACGGGCATGGTGAATTACAAAGAACTCGGCGTGAATGACCCGCTGGCATTTGTGTTCGAGAAAGTCGGGCAAGATTCGGTGGCGGGTATTATCTCTGTCAGCG
>JBBRUV010000512.1:0-2215 GCA_038247465.1 Cytophagales bacterium | reverse complement strand
TTCAAATCCACCCCACCCCTTTTCGCAACCACGCCAGCGTTTCTTCTTCGCGGCTGCCGGATTCGGGCCTGAAATCGTACACCCAGTTGGCAACGGGCGGCATACTCATCAGAATTGATTCGGTGCGGCCATCGGTTTCTAAGCCAAACTTCGTTCCTCTATCCCAGACTAAGTTAAACTCCACGTAGCGGCCCCGGCGCAGGTTCTGCCAACTTTTCTCGCGCTCACTAAACGGTAAGCGGTGGTTTTGAGCCATGAACTGCGTGTAAATCGGGGCGAAAGCATTGCCTACATCCTGCACAAAAGCGAAGTTCCCGGCTTTCCCAGAATCGGTTTCGGCGGTGAGGGTATCGAAGAAAATCCCGCCAATGCCCCGCGTTTCCTGCCGGTGCCGGATAAAGAAATAGTCATCGGCCCAGGTTTTAAATTTCTGATAATCAGCAATTTCATGGCGATCACAAACGGCGCGGAGCTGCCCGTGAAACCACCGGGCATCGGCCTCCACCACGTAATGCGGTGTCAGGTCGATACCCCCGCCGAACCAGCTTTGCCCGGTACTCATCTCAAAATACCGAACATTCATATGGATGATTGGTACCATCGGGTTGTGCGGGTGCAAGACGATAGACACGCCGGCTGCAAAAAATTCGGCCTGCGTGTCGGGCGCGATATGTAGCTGGCGCAAGGTTCCCTCGGTAGCGCGGCCATAGACGGCAGAGAAACCCACGCCCCCCTTTTCAATGATGGCCCCGCCAGATAGCGTCCGCGAACGCCCACCGCCACCGCCGGGCCGTTGCCAGGCATCTTCGCGGAAACGGCCTGTGCCATCGGCGATTTCGAGGGCTGTGCAGATGCTATCCTGAAGGTTTTGGAAGAAAGCTATAATGTCAGTTTTCATTTATCAGGTATCAGTTAGAGTCAATGACCACCGGCGTAAAGCCAATAACCACTGACCAATCAAATTAACTCACTTTCAGCGCGTACCGGGTTTGGCGGGCATCGGTACGCCTGCCGTTGTCAATCAGGAGCAGTAATCCCTGCGTGGCCAACTCACGGAGGAGCCGGGCCGCCCGTTGGTCAGACAGATTCGCCATCTGCGCCAGTTTGGCGGGTGTCACGTCGTCGTTTTGGCGGAGATAGGTCAGCAACATTTTCACCGGAGACGATTGTAACATCTGATTATCAACGCTTTCTGACTCCACGATGAGCTTACTGGTTGGCACTGATTTATCCCGCGAGCGGATATAGATCGTTCGGTTGCCCCGCTCATCAAGGGCGTAGTGGGGTTTGTCTAAACTCTCCGGCACGTCAATCACCAGCACTAAACGGTCGTCGGCAACAACGGTTCCGTAGGCAATTTCGAGGGCCGGGACGATAAAAAAATCGGTTGCTTCTTCAATGCGTTCCATCTCGCCCTGTTCAGAGGCTACACCCGAAACTGTTCCATCGTCGGCCACGCCGATCAAAATTGTGCCGCCCGACGAGTTGGCGAAAGCCGTGAGGGTACGGGCAATTCGGGCCGATGATGAAATCGTGAGTTTGAAATCGAGCCGCGACCCTTCGCCCTGAGCAATCAAATCAGTAAGCAGTTGACTCATGCGGTTTCGAGTAATTCATCGTCCGGTTCATTACTTTGTTGGTCGGGCACTTCGATATTAAGATAAATTTCGCTCATTAGAATCTGAGCATCAATCGTTTGCAGGAAAACAGTTTTGTCTAACCCCAAAAAAAACGTCATCCGCCACACATCGGGTTCGAGTTTATAATACACCGTGACCTGCGGTTTTTCCTGTTCAATCAGCACGTACTCCCGAAAGGTGGGTATCTGCCGACAGCGCGCGAATTTTTCGCCCCGGTCAAAATCTCCGGTTGATTCCGATACAACTTCTACAATCAGTATGGCATTGCGCGGGGATTGGTGATGTGAAATAAGGGCTCGCCACAAACCACGCTGGCATCAGGATAAAGGTAGTTGCGGGCCGAAATTGCCATCTGAACGTCACTGTTGAAGGCCCGGCCGGGTTTTCCGCGCAACACAGCCCGAAGCTCGGCCTGTATGTTCCCACCAATCATGCCGTGCGAAACGGTTCCCCCGGCTGCCGTAATCATGTAGCCATCCAGATAATGATGTTTTTGCCCGGCTTGGTCTTCTATCCGCAGGTATTCGGCAACGGTGTAACGCGGACGATAGGTTTGTTGCCGTTCCATCGGTTGG
>JBBRUV010000511.1:0-2220 GCA_038247465.1 Cytophagales bacterium | reverse complement strand
TTCTCTGGTGTCTCCTTTTTTTTGCGGGTTTATATACTAAACCCCCCGAACAACGATCCAATAAAACAGATCAACCCACAACCTGCACCCCCTTCCAGAAGGCTACGTGATCCTGAATGTTGCGGGCCGCGTCCTTCGGAGTTGGGTAGTACCAGGCTGCGTCGGGGTTGGTTTTGCCGTCCACCGTCAGGGTGTAATACGAGGCAAGCCCTTTCCAGGGGCAGGTCGTGTTCGTAGTGCTGTCTTGCAGGTAGTCGGGGTTTACAGATGCTTTGGGGAAATACTGGTTTCCCTCAACAACAACCGTTTTGTCGCTCTCGGCAATAACGGCACCGTTCCAGATGGCTTTCATACTTGGGTTTGTTTAGATAAGATTGTCGGCATCAGGATTGATGCACAGACGACTATCTAACCGTTGGTGCGGGCATTTCGTTTGAAGAATCCAGCTAAGTACTCTTCATTCCATCGTCAACTCTGCCCGTTGTGTCGGAAATTTGGGAGTTGCGTTCCTGCCCCCGTATTTGACTGAAGCGGGTCAGGATGGGCAGATACCATCGGCAGAAATACCGACCTTTACGGCCAACCCTTTTTTTATTTTTTGGGAATCGCCGTAACGCGCTCGTGTTCTGTTTTAAGGCCGGTCCCGTTTAAGTCCGGCATCGCACAATGACAACTCAAACCCAAACCGGCACCGACCTTGCCACCGCCCAACGCCTGCTCGAAACGGGTCAACTCGTCGGCATTCCTACCGAAACTGTGTATGGCCTGGCAGCCAACGCGCTCGATGTTAAGGCAATAGCCCAAATTTTCCAGGTCAAAAACCGCCCGGCATTTGATCCGCTCATCGTTCATAGTGAATCATTAGCGCGAATGAAGCCGTTTCTGGGCGATATTCCCGACGCGGCCCGGCAACTGGCCGATGCCTTCTGGCCCGGCCCGATCACGCTGTTGCTGCCCCGCAATAAGACCATTCCTGACCTCGTTACGTCGGGTTTAGACACCGTTGGTGTGCGTGTGCCAAACCATCCGCTCACGCTCAAACTCCTGCGGGCGTTGCCGTTTCCGGTGGCCGCGCCGAGTGCCAATCCGTTCGGCTACCTTAGCCCCACCACCGCGCAGCACGTAGCCGACCAACTCGGCGGGCAGATTCCGTACATTCTGGACGGCGGGCCGTGTGCGGTTGGCGTAGAGTCAACCATTGTCAGTTTTGACGAAGAACAACCTACCGTTTTGCGACTCGGCGGCATCACCGTTGACCAGATAGAAGCCGTAATTGGGCCGGTATCGGTTCGGAATCACTCAACGGACAACCCGGCGGCTCCCGGTATGCTCACCCACCATTATGCCCCCCGCAAGCCGTTGGTGCTGGTGTCGGGGCGGCAAATCAGCGACGGGTCGCGGCTGTCGCAGTCGGCCTTCAGTGGGGCGGGGGCGTTGGTATTTCAGGATTTATTACTTGAAATCCCGGCTCAGAATCAGATGTTACTATCGCCGACGGGTGATCTGGGCGAAGCCGCGCAACAGCTGTTTGCTCACCTGCGGGCCCTGGACGCGCTGCCGATTGACATTATTTACGCCGAATTAGTACCCGAAACCGGCCTGGGCCGCGCCATCAATGACCGGCTTCGGCGGGCAGCAGCGCGGTAGGAGGCAATCCGCGCTTGCTGAAAAAATCACCTGGTTTATCGTTGAGTCATGCCAAAATTCGTCAGTAAGGCTATTCAAACCATTTATGCTGCTCGGCAAGGCGGATAGCCTCTAATTTAGTATGGACATACAACTTACCGTAGATGTTTTCGATGTGTTTACGGACGGTGAAGAGACTGATGAACAGCTTCGCGCTGATCTGCGCGGGTGGCAGGCCGTGAGTCAGTTGCTCCAGGATTTCGACCTCGCGGGCGGTTAGCTCAAACGTGGCTGGCGTGGGCTGTTTAGCGACTGGTTTACCCACCGCTGTCGTTAAGGCGGCAACGGGCGGGGCCGTTTGCTGGCGCAGCAGGGCCAGTATTTTGTAGGCAATCTGGGGCGACATGGGCGCACCCCCATCAACGACGGCCTCAATGGCATTGACGATCTGGTCGGCGCGTTCTTCCTTAAGCAGGTAGCCACTGGCCCCGGCCCGGATGGCGGCAAAAACTTTATCGTCATAGTCGAACACGGTCAGCATCAGAACCCGAACGGCTGGATACAATTCTTTGATCTGACGAGTAGCCTCAATGC
>JBBRUV010000510.1:0-2238 GCA_038247465.1 Cytophagales bacterium | reverse complement strand
TGGGTCGATGCTCATGTTGTTGTCGTTCAGTACGATCAACAGGTTTGCGTCGGTCGCTCCGGCATGATTCATGCCTTCGAACGCTTCGCCGGCAGTCATAGAGCCGTCGCCAATAATGGCAATGTGTTGCCGATGGTTGTTGCCTTGCAGTTTGGAGGCAACGGCCATGCCCAAAGCTGCCGAGATCGACGTAGACGAGTGACCGACTCCAAACGTGTCGTAAATGCTCTCTTTGCGCTTCGGAAAGCCAGAAATACCTTTATAGAAGCGATTGGTATGGAAGGTATCGCGCCGACCCGTCAGGATTTTATGCCCATAAGCCTGGTGTCCTACGTCCCAAACCAACTGATCGTCGGGCGTATTGAAGGCATAGTGCAAGGCAACGGTTAACTCGACTACGCCTAGATTTGCCCCAAAGTGACCGCCATAGACCGACACGTTGTCAATGATAAACTGCCGGAGTTGGTCGGCAACGGCGGGCAAATCGGCTTTATCGAGTCGACGAAGGTCGGCGGGGGAGTTTATATTCGCCAGGAGCGGGCCGGGGTTAATGAGCATAGTGGGTAACGGCAAAACGTCTGTCAGACAACAACAACCGGCTGGCGGGCAATGTTCAACCAATGCTGCGCAAACCGGAAAGCTCACAAATGTACGACGTTTTGGGGTACGGGAGATTGCCTGTATTGTGCGTCGTCATGTCAGTTTACTCAGGCTTGTCAGCATTATATCTATCGAAAAGTTCCTGAAATGCTGCTGAAATCGTTTTCGTCAGTGAGTGGTCGGTTCGCCAGATGGCCGCAATGAAAAACATCAGCCCGTCAGTATTCACCAGTTGGCCTTCCTGTTTGTAGAACATTGGCGAGGCAAAAGCGACAAACCACTGATCGAATTTACGTTTACGGGCGACCTCACGGCGATCTGATGAATCGCAGATGTACCTTATAAATCAGCAACTTCCTTAGCTCAATTTTCAATTCATAGCTAAGATGACTTGCCATTTTTCTCTTTTTCCAGACGATCAAAATATGCGTGTAGTTCGGCCAGTTTTTCTGGATGTTCTTTGTAGTATGTCTGTACTTCGGCCTGGGTCTCCCGCTTATTCTGCATCATGCGCCGGGCAATGGCTAAGGCACGCTCGCGCTTCTCGGTCATTGGTAAGGTCTTGGTTTCCAGAATTTTGTCTTGCTTGTTGTCAAAGACACCAACAGCGCGGGGCAAACAAAAAATCCGTCTTGTTTTGATTGGTGCGTTAGCCAGTTAAAACAAGACGGAGAATAACGGGCCGCAATCCGGGCCACTATGTTCAGCTATTCGTTTTCAATTTTCCTGCCATTGCCGCCCGGAGTTTCTGCACTTTGGGCAGCGATACCGACCGGATATACGGCTGGTTGGGGTTCAGTTTGCAATAGTTCTGATGATACCCTTCTGCCGGATAAAATACCTTAAACGGCGTTACTTCGGTCACAACCGGGCCATTGTAATGTTTTACCGCATTGACCCGTTTGATGGCGGCTTCGATTTCTGTTTTTTCGGCAGTAGTTCGGTAAAACGCCACCGACCGATAATCACGGCCCGCGTCGGGGCCTTGCCGGTTCAGCGTGGTGGGGTCATGCCCGGCAAAAAACGCGGTCAGCAAATCGGCATAGCTGATCACAGCGGGGTCGTAGTAAACCTGCACTGATTCGGCGTGGCCGGTTTCGTCGGTGCCAACTTCTTCGTATGTCGGGTTTTTGGTGTTGCCGCCCGAATAGCCCGAAACCACCTCCCGAACGCCCCGTAACTGATCGAAGCCTTCTTCTTGCGCCCAGAAACAGCCGCCCGCAAAGGTGGCAACAGCTTCGCCCGATTTCGGGGTGGGCAATTTAGCGGGGGCTTTGTCCTGCGCCTGAACGCATCCGCCCAGCATCAGCAAACCGAGGGCCATTGTGTGTATGGTTTTCATGTTTTAGTGCTTTTTTACTTTTTAACGAATTCAAATGCCACACCGTTCATGCAGTAGCGGAGGCCGGTAGGCTTGGGGCCATCGGTAAAAACGTGGCCGAGGTGCGCGTCACAAACAGCACACTGCACTTCGGTTCTGACCATGCCGTACTGCGTATCCCGTATTTCTTTCACCACCCGCTTGCTGACGGGAGCGTAAAAACTCGGCCATCCCGTGCCAGACTCAAACTTAGCGGTCGAACTAAACAGCGGTTCGTGGCAACTCACGCACCGAAACTCGCCGTGTTCGTGAACGTC
>JBBRUV010000509.1:0-2323 GCA_038247465.1 Cytophagales bacterium | reverse complement strand
TAAATTAGAAACTATTGAAAATATAAGAAAGCCGAACGCATAACAGCACCTACCCAAAAGGCAGGGTTCTGTGCTCCTCAGACACATTTGTGCAAGCCGAAAGTTCAGTTCTCCGAATGAAGTTTTGTGGTAAAAGCGCCCCGCTGGCCCAGAGGCTATCCCCAACCACTAAACCCAAATATAAAAACAAACGCGCTAGCGCGATGGCTGCGCCTCGTGTTAACTATCCGTGCTGGCTGTGCCAGCAAACGTAGCATCGAATACCTGGTTTACGGTATCAGGAAGTAAACAGGTCTTTATTACTCTCAAGCAGCACACCGCAAATCCAATGCATGGCGGCAGAGCAGTACGCCAAACGATTGCTGCGATTTCAGATATAAAATATTATAATTTTTGATTCGTAGCGATAGCAAAAGCAAAGATTTCCAAAGTCAGATCAAAAGCCCTAACTTTACATCTCAAATCATCAGATCATGATCGTTACCATCGAAACATCTAGCATTCAAGAGGTTGAGCAACTGCTTCAGGTGCTCAAATCGTTGAATATCAAAGCTGTTAAAGTAGAAGCCTCTCCTTCTCCCACTCACCCAAACATTACAAAAGGAGACAAAAAATTAGACCCAAAGCACCTTTTTGGTATTTGGAAGGATAATCCGCGAACGATTGAACAGCTTCGTTCCACTGCCTGGAAGCGCAACTGGAATATTTGACATGGTGCTTTGCGACACAAATATTTTTATCAATGCCTTCAATGGCAGAATTGATACGATTGACCAGTTGAATACAATTGGTTTAGCAGATATTATTTTGTCTTCTATTACAGTCATGGAACTTTTCCAAGGTATGGGCAACAAGGCTGAACTTGCACAGATGAAGAAAAAGATAAAATTTTATGATCTGGTGCAAATCGATGAGGCCATATCTCAAAAAGCAATTGAGTTTATTGAAACCTAC
The DNA here is from genome assembly GCA_038247465.1 of Cytophagales bacterium. Lineage (GTDB taxonomy): Bacteria > Bacteroidota > Bacteroidia > Cytophagales > Spirosomataceae > JBBRNH01. The sequence continues at coordinate 1,369 of JBBRUV010000509.1, read as the reverse complement.
AAACTCAGTCACGGACTACAAATACCAGATGCCATAATTGGGGCAACAGCGGTAGTTCACCAGATTCCGCTTTATACATACAACGTGAAAGATTTTGACTTTCTACCAGGCATAATCCTTTATCAGCCAATATAATAAATAACACAGCGAACAATCGCTTCCCGAAAATTGCCCGCTCGCACCCAGGCTGCCAAACACCACAAAACCCAAATATAAAAACAAACGCGCTAGCGCGATGGCTGCGCCTCGTGTTACCTATCCGTACTGGCTGTGCCAGCAAACGTAGCATCGAATACTAGGTTTGCGGTATCAGAAAGTAAACTTATTACTCCCGAGCAGCCCGCTGCAAAACCAATGCATAGCGACAGAGCAATAAGCCAAACGTGCGCTGCGATTTAGGTGGAAAAACACCTTGGGAAGCATTTTATGAAAAAAACTTCATATGATTTGCAAATGCTTGATTATCAGTATAAATAACAGTCAATATATACCTACTCATGTTTTCATCGCTCTGCCGGATCACCGCGCTACTCCTGATCTGCACACCCGCTTTTACCCAAGACCTCAGCTGGTATGCAAGCCTCCATACCACCAATCCCGTTACCCTTTCGGATCTGCATGCCGATTCTTCCGGTCATATATTCGCAACAGGCAGTTTTTCTGGAGACTGCGATTTTGATTTCGGTCCGGGCGAATTCTGGCTGAACAGCCCAACCCGCGCATTTTATCTCCAGAAACTAAATCCCGATGGCTCGCTGGTTTGGGTGAAACAGATCGGTGCGCCCGGTGTCGACTCGTTCGCAATAGAGCAGGACTTCGACCGGGCCGGCAATTCGTACCTACTCGGCCGTTTTTCAGGGGTAGTGGATTTTGACCCCGGTCCTGGAACATTTTCTCTTGATGCCTCGGCCGGTATCTTGTTTGCCCTGAAACTAGACCCCGACGGCAATTTTGTGTGGGTAAAGCAATTCAACATGGGGAATGGCGCCTGGAATGAACCTGCGGCAGACGATCAGGGAAATATCTGGCTCTGTAGTTCTTTCAGTGGAACAGTAGACGTAGATCCCGGGCCAAGTGTGTCTTTGCTGAGTGCCGTACCATTTAGCGACAATACCGTTGTGATCAAACTCGATGCTGCTGCTAATCTTCTTTGGGTGGGTGCATGGAGTGAGGTGTACGCCGTCGCGGCGACGACAGACGCCCAAGGAAATTATTACTTGTGTGGTAAATTTAGCGGTACGCAGGATGCCGATCCGGGGCCGGGTAATTTTTCCCTGACTGCTGCCAATCAAGGCGGACAAGTACGGGATCACCTGAATATCAAACTGGACCCGGCCGGCAATTTTGTCTGGGCTAAACACACCGCGCG
>JBBRUV010000508.1:0-2323 GCA_038247465.1 Cytophagales bacterium | reverse complement strand
TGACCCTGATTCGGCATGGTCTTAAAAACACGACCCAAGAGTTTGTCAACTTATGGGTAGGCTGTATGTCTGCTTTTGCCCGGTGGGTCAAAATTCAATTATCTTATAATCAACACCTTGCAAAAATCTTCGGGTAGAGTACGGAGCAACAACGAAACCCAGACGATTATTCGGTGCAGCGTACCGTCTATACAATCGTTGTTATCACCGCTCCGTACCGCACAAACCTGAAAACGGGCGAAATCACTCGTGATGAAGTCTTGATTTCCCGTCTTAATCCGCGCAATCTACAAGGTGTGGAACGGCCCGTGTTTAACCACGAGTTGATTTTTCTCAACCCAAACTACCGCACCGACAATACCCCCCCAAACTACCGCGATTGGTTAGATTTGATTTACGAGAGTATTCACCATCCCGACAACCCAACCATTAACACCCAAAATGAAGGCATTCTGCGCGTGGCCGGGTTAATTGACACCAATAACCTATCGCCCGAAGAGTGGGAAGCGACTAAGCAAGAGACAGGTCGGCGGAAGGTGCTGGCCCAGCAGTATAAAGATGGTATTACTGATGCAATCTGGGCGCTCCTGAAACAGGGCATTCTCACGCCTACGCAAATTGCACAGGCATTAGGCGTGGCTTTAGAACGGGTTACAAGCTTGGCAACCCAATAACCCATTAAAACAAAAAAGCCCCTGCCAGTGCTGGCGGGGGCTTTTGAAATCAATATACTTGTATCAACTCAGCGTCAACTCATGCGTAAGTTTCAGGAGTTGATGCGCTTCAACAGCACAAATGGTTATAGGGCGACCTTTCCCATCAGCAAACTCAACTTCATACGCTGAGTCTCCCAATTCTTCAACAATTGTACCAATTTGGCCGGGCCGAACAGGCTCATCCGGCAGATAAGTCAGTAGAGCCACTACGTCTAAAATATGAAACTCGTCTTTCATCGTTCTCTATCTATATAACAGCTTGTCAACCGGGGGAATTCTTCATCAACCCGAATAATCCAGGCTGTTTTTATAATGGCCGTTCGCTCATTTCGCGTACAGGCAAATTCAACACTGTATCGCTTGCCGAATTTATCCTCTTTACCGACATGGGCATCATTTACGTTTATCGCTTCGAATATAAGCGATTGTAATTCATATTCATCTCCCTGACCCATTCCTAATACCGATAAAAAAACGAGTGCTTTATGTTTCCCTTCGGGATGGTCAATGTTTAGCGAATATCCAGTTAGTTTATTTAAGTCAATAACTGCTGATTCATGATTTGGCAAACGTAATGCCATAGTTTTATTGTTTTTCAATATTTTTTTATATACATTTTTATAGTTTCTTCTTATTTTCCATAAAAAAATCTCTTCGCAGAATTACTTACTGCGAAGAGATTAGTCTGACTATCCTTACTTCACTTCTTCATATGGCACGTCAGACACGTTGCTGTCTTTGTCTGATGCCGACTGTCCGTTGCCGTTGGCCGACCCATTTCCGTTTCCGCCCGGTGCGCCGTTAAACATACCGTCCATCGGGTTGCCGGTGGCAGCGTCGCCCTGCGTAGCGTTGTAGATGTCCTGCGAAGCCGTATTCCAGGCTTCGTTCAGGGCGTTCAGAGCCGTGTCAATACTGGCAGTGTCGCGGGTGGCGTGGGCCGTGCGGAGATTCAGCAATGCGGCTTCTATAGCCGTTTTGTTGGGCTCGGTCAGCTTCTCGCCGTATTCTTTAAGTTGCTTCTCGGTCTGGAAAATCAACGCGTCGGCCTGATTGATCTTCTCGATTTTTTCGCGCTCGGCTTTATCACCCGCTTCGTTGGCTTTGGCCTCTTCGCGCATCCGGGTAATCTCGGCATCGGTCAAACCCGACGATGCTTCGATCCTGATTTTTTGCTCTTTGCCGGTGCCTTTGTCTTTGGCCGTTACGTGCAGAATACCGTTGGCATCCACGTCAAACGTCACTTCAACCTGCGGCACACCACGGGCTGCGGGCGGAATCCCGTCGAGAATAAACCGACCCAATGCCCGGTTTTGCTGCGCCATTGGCCGCTCGCCCTGCAAGATGTTGATTTCTACACTCGGCTGATTGTCAGACGCGGTTGAGAATGTTTCCACTTTTTTGCTCGGAATCGTCGTGTTCGATTCAACCATGCGGGTAAACACCCCGCCCATGGTTTCGATACCGAGCGAGAGCGGAATCACGTCGAGCAGCAGCACGTCTTTTACCTCACCCGTCAAAACACCGCCCTGAATGGCGGCACCAACGGCAACGGCTTCGTCGGGATTAACGGCTTTGGATGGCTTGCGGCCAAAGAGTTTTTCTAC
>JBBRUV010000507.1:0-2358 GCA_038247465.1 Cytophagales bacterium | reverse complement strand
AAAGACAATGTAAATTCTTTCAACTGGTCAGACTCGGCCTGAGATTTTTTCAAAATCACTTTTCGGTACTTGCCCAATTCAATCAAGGCAAAATCGGGCGTATAAAAAGTGTCGTTATTGAATAGTGAACGATAAATGGCTTTACGACCAATTACCCCACTAAACAAAATGTTTGCATCCAGCACATATTGGTTCATGCGTCTGGTTGCCGTTTGCGCCGATATTCGTCAAACGCTTCCTGCCGGGCGATTTCAAATTCCTGCGACCAGTTTACGCCCTCGGCGTGTTGTAAAGCCTGTTGAATATTATTTTCGAGCAATCGGAACCGCTGATAAGCCAACTCGTCGGTTATCATGCACCTAATGGCCTCAATACCAAATTGCCTGACTAAATCGTCTTGCAGTTGAATTTCGATAGTTGTCATAATCGCCAAATCTACGGCTCAAAACCCAATCTTCCCCTTTCGGCCATTGCCATTCCGACCAGTGGCCCACTCACGCATTTCGGCGAGTTCTTTCTCGAAACCACCCGACAAAATCGGGAAGCGGCACCACGAACGCGGGTCCAGATTATGGTCGTCGAGGTGGAAACTCGGTGCGTAGCGTTCGCGCTTCCACTGGCTGCGGCTCCAGAGTATAAAGAATCGCTCAACCCACGTCAGCAATTTGTCGCGGTCGTGCTGGGGGCGGTTAGCCTGTCCGTTAAACTGCGCTTCCATCAGTTTCAGCACATCTATGGGCGGCTGTTTGTCGCGGATGGCGGCTAACTCAATGGCATTCAGCACATCGTAAGGCATCAGGTCGTCTTCGTCAGTTTGCTTGTTGGCAAGCGGGCGGAGTTCGGCGGTGGGTTGCAGGTTGTTTACGCGGTGCAGACCGGGCAGTTTAATAGCTGTCTCTGGCGATGGCGTACTGGCAATGTTCAGCCCGGTGGTTTCGAGCCACCGTAACCAGCCGCGCAGAAAATGCTTGTCAATGCCCGTAATCGGCGAAATACTCCCCGCCGTGTCGCCGTCCATCGTAGCATACCCGACTGCCGCTTCTGACCGATTCGAGGTGCTGAGTAACAGCGCGTTGTTGAGGTTGGCAAGCATCCAGATGCCCGGCGCACGCACCCGCGCCTGAATGTTTTGCAGGGCCAAATCGTCAGTTTCCCACGACAGTGCCCGACCTAGTTGCTGCTCGATCAAGCCCCGGTAGGTTTCGACCAAGCCGTTGATGTTGATGTTGTAGAACGTAGCCCCGATGCTGTCGGCAAGTTCTTTGGCCGACTGGAACGTATCGTCTGATGAGTTTTCGGTGCCTTGATACATCACCGTCAGCAGTTTACCGACCATCGCTTCGGGTGTTTCGCAGTCTTGAATTGCTTTAATGTGCGCTAATTTCTTTTTTACACCCGCCAGGCCAATGTTTTCAACCGCCATCCTGACCATCAGAAACACCGTTGCGGCAATGGCCGACGAATCGGCCCCGCCCGACAAACTCAGCACGTAGCCCTGCGACCGGCTTTTGCGGAGGTAATCAAACAAACCGAGCGCAACGGCCCGTGCAAATTCTTCTTCTTTGGTGAAGCCCGTCCGTTCCCACGATTCGAGTTCGTGGCCCTGGATAATGGGCGTAGCTTCCGGCCAATCAAACCGTTCTGTTACCCGCAAATTGGCGGCTGCTTGCGAGATATTGGCCCGGTTCTGCGCCTGATTGAGTCGGGTATTGTCAACGTCAACCACCGCCGAAACGAGCAGGAAATCTTCGTAACTCAGTCGTGGACTCGACACTAACAGTTCTCCATTAGTGGCAATCATGGCATCACCGTCATAAATCACGCGGCCTGCTTCATTGCCCAGCATATTGCAATAGACATAACTCACCCCGAACGACCGCGAGGCATCAATCACAAATCGCTCACGGACAACGGTTTTGCCGAACCCGAAATGGCTCGCCGACGGGTTCAGTATCACATCAACGCCCCGGTCGTAGAGGGCGCGGCCCGGTCGGTTAGCAATCCAGGCATCTTCGCAAATCTCGAACCCAACGCGAACCGTACCGGCGGCTCCGCCCGACAAATCGAAGACTAAATCTCCGATGGGATAGGTAAACTCTACGCCCGACAAATCCGAGATTTTGATTTCGTCGCGCAGGCCCAGCGGCCACGGCTGAAACCAACGTGTTTCATAATGCAGACCGTTGTTGGCGAGGTATTGTTTGGCCACAAAACCCAGAATCCGCTTGTTGACAACCATCGCCACCACATTGAACAGGCGGTTGTTGTGGCGCAGCGACAAACCGAGCGCGACGGCAATGTCGGCGGTGTGCGGCACAATAGCGAGCAACGATGCAACCGACTGGTCAACGGTGTTTT
>JBBRUV010000506.1:0-2371 GCA_038247465.1 Cytophagales bacterium | reverse complement strand
GTTTGTCGTTGGAACGGTCGTTCTACCATTGACTATAACTCGCGCATTGCCACCCCCCTCATCCGTCAAGACGCCAAATATACAGCATATCACCGAACCTTCCCGGCCTTATCCCCATTCCCAAACCAGCTACTATCCAGTCTCTTTCCTCAATGTATAACTCGCTACCGTAACCCGCTCAATGTCTGGAAATTAGGCAACCCAAAAACCACACAGGCCAGCGGATGCCTATCCGCTGGCCTGTATGTACAGCCGTATTGTCCTTATTTGCTGGCGAATTCTTCGTAAGCTGATTGCAAGCTACTGGCAATGCCGTCGCCTTTCCATTCGGTTACGCCCGGTACGGCGGTTGGTTTTAGAACCTCTTCTTTTGATTTGCCCGCCTTAATTTCCCCATCCACAAACACCAATAGCTTCTGTAAATAGTCTTTGAAGGCTTTGATGTCTTCTTTATTCCCGGTGATTTTTTCGGGGTCGAAGGCGTGGCCAAACACGAAAATGGTGTTGTTATCGAAGGTCGTCAACGTCTTATCCAGAGCCACAATCCAGTTTTTGATGTTGGCCCCGCGCTCCGGTCAACAAACGGATACCCGCGATTAAACACCAAGTCTCCCATGTGCAGCACGTTGGCGTTCTCGAAATGGATCAGCGCATCGCCATCGGTATGGCCCGGCCCGAAATAATAGCCGCGCAGGCGTTCGCCCCCAATTTTGTATTTCCAACCGTCTTTAAACGTTATGTCGGGGTAGAGTTGTTTGTCTTCGCTCCTGGCTTTTTCGGCCACCGTTTTCTGGTTTTTCAGCGAATTCTCACGCGCCACAAGGTCGGAAGAACAATTGTTTTTTCAGGTTTTTGTTGGCCCGCGTCAACAGCGATTCTACGGCGCCAACGCTCACGCTCATCACCCCGGTGGTTTCGATGTTGCCTAAGCCCTCGACCCGCGCCAGAATATAGGCCGTTTTTTGTTTTTCGGGCAGGCAGTCAATCGCTTTGAACAGGATTGCCGCGTTCTCCTGCCGTTCGAGGGCCACGCCGGGGTGCACAAAATCGGGCGGGTCGTGCAGTACCGCGCCCGTGTCGGCACCGAATAAACTGGTCAGGAAGGCAAAGCGTTTCCGGCGTTTTCAGTGCTTAATGAAATCCAGCGATTTATTGACCGTGATTCGGTAGAGCCAAGTGGTTGGGCTGGCCTCGCCCTTGAACGTGTTTGCGAGCCGAAACACGTCCACATACACATCCTGCGTAATTTCTTCGGCATCTTCCCGGCTTCGCATGTAGCTCAGGGCCGTGTTAAACCCGGCTTTTTGTCTGTTCATAAAACTGCCGAAAGGCCGTTTCATCGCCCTCGGAAAGGGCTGTAAACAGATCAGAAAGGTGCGCGAGGTCAGCCATTCAGGGTATTTCAGCAAGTTAGACGGTGGTTGTTCCCGTTACTTTATACGGCAAGGTGATGAACGATAAATTTAGTGTTTAACCGCAGACGGCTATGCCCAATGTGGTCTTTCCGCAACGTAGGCCAGCATTTGCGTGGCTCACTCCTGATTACCTTCGCACCATGATTGAGCTACAGGCCGAAAACCTCGGCAAAAAGTACCGGCGCGAGTGGATTTTCAGGCGGTTATCGCTGACGCTTATCGGCAACACCAGCTATACCTTCGTTGGGCCAAACGGCTCTGGCAAATCAACGCTGTTGCAACTGCTGGCTGGTGCGCTGCCCGCTACGGAAGGTACATTAACGTATCGGCAAGAGGGCAAGACGGCTGATTCGTCAGATTGGTTTCGTCAGATTGTAATGGCCGCGCCGTATTTAGAGCTTATCGAAGAACTGACCCTGAGCGAGTTATTGGCCTTCCACCAAACCTTTAAACCGTTCAAAAGCGGGCTTTCGCCAGAAATCATTTGCGAGAAAATGCAGTTGGTAAAAGCCCGCGATAAAGAAATAAAGTACTTTTCGTCGGGCATGAAGCAACGGGTGAAGCTGGGCCTGGCGTTTTTCTCAGACGTACCCATCGTGTTGCTTGACGAACCAACCACTAACCTCGACCGGGCCGGTTTCGACTGGTATTACGAGCAGGTGCAGCAACTCACCAACTCCGGCCAACTGTTACTTATCGGCTCCAACCAGCCCGACGAATACGCATTTTGTGAGAATGTGATTGACGTGATGCAGTGGAAGTAGCCCCAAATTGGCGTAAATGATTTCAGTAAATATGGTAGGTCAGTAAAAGCTAAAAGGTGGTAAGTAGTCGCATACTTTTATTTTGCATTAAAAGGGCTGAAATTGATCTTTAGGTTAGTGCCAATATTCGCCATGCATCGATTGACCGCGTAAAGTAGGCTATCCTGTTCCAAATAATCTTCGGGGGTTAGC
>JBBRUV010000505.1:0-2387 GCA_038247465.1 Cytophagales bacterium | reverse complement strand
TGATTCATATACGTAGCAAACTCACGCTTACCCCATCCTTTCGTTTCCAGCGCGTCGGCAATTTGAGCGGCAATGGCCATCTGCTTATACGTCCGGGCACGTTGTTCGGGCGTAATACTGGCCAGAATCTGCTGACTCAGGTCACCCCTTCTTCGTTTTCTAATTTCCATTTGTTGTCTTATTCTATGGTTTCAATCCTCTTCGTCGTCAAAAGATAATTGGCCCGCCAGCCGATTACCGTCCCACCAAACATCACCCTCGGCAATGGCCCGATTGATCCGGCCAGATAAAGCCCGCAACTGATAATTTTCCGCTGTCAGTTTTGGGTCTTCCTGCAAAGCCCGTATGCTTTTGGACTTAGGACCGCCCCCGCCTACAATCAAGGCAATCGAACCAAACCGAATGCAGTATAACCGGAGGTGTTTACCGGGCAGATCAAACAGGGCCACAATACCATCACCGGCCCCAAGAGAACCTTCGTTTTCTTTGAAGAAGCTGGCCCGCGCACCCAGCCGGGAAATAGCATCCAGCCGATCAACGATGTCGTTTATCTCGGCTGGAAATGAATCGTGGTATTCGGCCAGGAAGCGGTCGTATAGCGTTTCTTCATCGTTGTCAATGGCAATACTGTACAGGGCTGCCCCGTTTCCGGCGAATTCGTCTAATGCAACAATCTCGAACGGTATGTTCTTTTCCAATTGGTGTGTCTTGAGGTGATAGTCTGGAAAGTAAAAGACGGAGGAATTTTACTTATAAGTGAAATTTAGGTGAGTTGGTTCTATATAAAAACTCTGTTAGCTGACAGTCACTAATTCGCTTTTTGAACGGTCCCAAACCCGCGCGATACGGCTTTGCCCAGGCCAATGCCATCGGGCAACACGACGTTGGCCAGAAAACTGCCCGTAAAGGCCACCATCGTTTGATTCTTGAACTGCGTGGTACGTTCCTGCACATCCAGCCTCACCATAATCCGCTCGTGGGGTTCCAGCCACAGCCCAAATTCCCGAAACAGGGCCAGAATCTGACTCGTCAAAACCCGCTTCAACTGCGCCCGCTGTTCGGTTTCGGAGTAGGTGCGGTAGTCGCGGTAGTTGTTTTGATTAAGGGCCATCCAGAGCGTGTCAAAGCGGTACTCAACCAGATCGTCGGCCATGCCCACGGGAGCCTGCTCGTGGCGTATGTGTTTGCTCAGCACCGGAAACACCTGCCCCGTCTGGGTTGCCGTATCACCGTCGCCACGGTCGATGTTGATTTCGCGCATCTGCAAAAACAACTGCGCCAGCAAACCCGCCCCTTCGCCCAGCCCCACCAGCGTAGGCGTTTGGCCCAGCACCTTGTATTGCACCAGCGGATACGCATACCGAAACTTCACCGCCACCGCCCCATTTTCGCTATGCTCATTGGCCACCTCGTCGCTGACCAAATGGTTATGCAGCAAAGGCGAATGTTCCCGAAATAGCTCGCCGAAGTACCCCCGCAGCTTGTGCGCATCCCGCGTCCTGAGCGCAATTTCGGGGAAGGTAATGGTGGTGATGGGGACGGTGGTTTGGGTAGGCATGGTTAGTGGTGGTGGGTTAGAAGGAAACAATAGGATTCCGTTCGTCTTCTTTACTGCGGTCAAAGCCGGTTATCGTATTGTAATAGTTATCTACCTCGCTTCGATTGACGATATAAAGACCCTCTGCCAACTCATTATTCTTGCCGCTCACTTTCAACTCTTCCACTTTCGACAAGTATTTTGGCACCGTAATAATATGCTGGTTGAACGCCAATTTATACTTGGTTTCAAATTCCTCCTTCTTCATTTGCTTGTGAAGTAAAGCCTGAAACGCTTCTTTAGCTGCGGTAGCTTCATTACTCAATTCGACGAATACCGACACCGCAAAACCTTTCTGGTCAATTACCTGAAAACTTGATACCGGGTGGGTGTCTTTATCCGTGTTATCGTAGTTCAGCCGTTTCATACTCCCAAAAATCTCGCGGGCAGTTTTAAACGATTTCACGCCTTCTTCTGACAGGTTATCGTAGTAATTACCAATCAGCGTCAGGTATTTCTCTTCGGGAACCTCGCCATTATTTTCAGCGGCCCCGTTTTTGAGAGCCTGTCTCGATTGTGAGGCTGTTGTCCGGTCGTAAATCGTTTCGCAATCGCCAAAATCAACAACGTACAAAGGCGAATGCCGACGGGCAGCCGAATTCTCCCGATTAATCCGACCCGCCACTTGCACAATAGAATCAATTGGCCCAACGTCCCGAAAACCCATGTCAAAATCCAGGTCAACGCCCGCTTCAACACATTGAGTGGCTACAAGAATTGGCTTGAAACCATATTTAAGGTCAAGTTTAACCCGCTCGATGATGTAAAGTCGATGAGCCGGAACGATGTT
>JBBRUV010000504.1:0-2396 GCA_038247465.1 Cytophagales bacterium | reverse complement strand
CCTCGTCCGGGCCGACAGCGTGTGTAGAGAGCATCGGGCGCGTTGTTCTATGGTGCCTGTTATGCGTGTTGAGTAGCCCGTTGCTGGCCCAAACCTGCCCTACTGATGGCTCGGCCCCGCAGTTCACGGTTTCGCAGGCACGCGGGTGCGCGCTGATGAGTGTTACGGCCACTAACTCCGTTGCTGCTACTCAAAGCAACCTGTTTATTTTTGACTACAGAGCCGGGCAACCCATCTCTACCACCGCGCCAACGGCCAACATAGCCTCCTTCGTTTATTCCAGCCCCGGCACTTACACCATTTTGCAGGCCGGTTCATCGGCGGGGCAGGGCTATGTCTCATGCCGGGTTATTGAGGTATTGCCCACGATTCCGGTTTCGTTTTCGGCGCGGGTTTGTGCCAACCGGCAGGTGACGCTCACGCTTAGCCCTACCGACTTAGCCAATACCCGCTACGACCGATACCGAATTAACTGGGGCGATGGCATAATTGACCCTATTAAGCCGTTGGCCGCCATCACGCCCGCCGATTTGCAACACCAATACGCAAACCCGGTTGCAGGAGTCATCATCCGAATCGAATATACATTTAGTGATCTTACTGTTCCTCAATGTTCCCGGTTTGCCACTAATCCGCCCGTTACTGTCACCACAGCCCCGCCCGTTACGCCCGTTATCTCGGTCTTGGCAACCATTGATGCCGGTACAATCACCCTTCGGACGCAGGGAGGCCCGCAGGATAGTTTTGCCGTACAGCAGCGCAGTGCAACCGGCACCTACCAGCCAACAGGTCAAACCGCCGTTGATGGTCAGACGGTTACGATTAGAACCGATGCCACCCAAACGCAGTGTTTTCAACTCGTAGCCACCGATAACTGCGGTAACGTCACTCGCTCGGCAGAAGTCTGTAATCTGGTAGTACAAGCCAGCGCGGGCAATAAACAAAATGGGATTAGCTGGTTGCCATACCCCGGAACCGGCACGTTCAGAACCTACCGGCTCACCCGTAATGGCAACGCACTGCCGCTCACAGGTGCCACCAACAAAGCCACCGCCACATACACCGATACCGACAATATCCAGTGCAACATACCCTATTGTTATGTCCTCGAAGCCAGTGTGAACAACGGAGCCAGCACCGTTACTACCGCGCCCGTTTGCGTCACCGGCCAAAATCAGGATAAGCCGTCCGCACTGACCAACCTGCTTGTTGATGTGGACGATACTGGACAGGCACAGGTACGGGGTATTTTACCCACTGGCAGCGGCACTTCGTCGCAATACACACTGCTGGTAAGCCGGGCCGATAAACCCGGCGGGCCGTTTGCGCCGGTCGGCCAAGTCAACAATAACACTGTTTTTCGTGATCCGTCGGCCAATACCTCGGCGCAGTCATATTGTTATCAGATTACCTACCGAAATGCCTGTGGCATTGAATCAGCGCCGTCTGCATCGGCCTGTACTATCTGGCTCACGTCCAAATCGGCTGCGGGTATTGACTGGACTGCCGATTCGCCGTTTGCGCCGGGAACGGTGGCGAGTTATCGGATCGAGATTTACGACGATACTGGCGCGTTGGTTGACCAGCAGTCAATTGGGGGTAATACCCATTATGACCCTGACCCGAACAGTCCGTATCGTCGGTACCGGATTATTGCACTGCCTGGCCCCGGTGGGGTTGGGTTCAGCAAGTCCAATTTTTTCGAGTTTCAGCGCAACCCCACTATTTTCGCGCCCTCGGCATTCACGCCCAATGGCGATTCAGAAAATGACCGATTTGAGGTAAAAGGACAGTTTTGGCAAACATTCAGCCTGACAATTTTTAATCGCTGGGGTCATGCACTGTATAACACCGAAACCGAAGCCGAAGGCTGGGACGGTATGCTCGACGGGCAGCCCGCGCCCGGTGGTAATTACGCCTATCGGGTGGAAGTCACTGATCGCGACGGCCAAAAAACGGTGAAGACCGGAACGGTTTTACTCATTAGGTAAATTGCAACGTGCCACGAGGCAAAATGACTACGCCAGCGTACACGTTGTAACTTTGTACTTTCTAACTCCAAAAAAATGAATATGATGGATATGTTTGGGAAGATGAAGGAAATTCAGTCCCGGATGAAAGATGCCCAGCAACAGTTAGCCACGATTACCGAAACGGGCGAAGCTGGCGCGGGTATGGTGCGGGCAACGGTAAACGGTCTGAAACAGGTAGTCCGTATCGAAATTGACCCCGATCTGATACGGCCCGACGACCGCGAGATGATGCAGGATTTGGTAGTGGCTGCCGTGAATAAAGCCATGCAGAACGTTGAAGGCAAAGCCCGCGAGCATCTCCAGAAATCAGCCGAAGGGCTATTGCCCAACATTCCCGGTCTCGACCTGAACGGCATGATGGGT
>JBBRUV010000503.1:0-2406 GCA_038247465.1 Cytophagales bacterium | reverse complement strand
GTTATAAAACCAACAGCCTATTTAGAAAAGGGTTGACCCTGATTCGGCATGGTCTTAAAAACATGACCCAAGAGTTTGTCAACTTATGGGTAGGCTGTATGTCTGCTTTTGCCCGGTGGGTCAAAATTCAATTATCTTATAATCAACACCTTGCAAAAATCTTCGGGTAGAGTATGTCAAGCCCCAAACTGATGCTTGGATTTGCAAAAATATTGATTGTTCTTCCGTCAAGCCCCACTTGCACAAAACCCCATGTTATCTATAGTAATTTTTTAATTATTGATTCATAATATTCTATTGATAAATTCAAGTCCATATTCTTATTGTAGGGAAGTACACGTTTGGTTGGTGCAATTATAGCCAACATAAGCGCGTTTGTTTTTGATTGCCGATTATCAAATTTACACTTTTCCCGTTTACCGGCCAATGGCGACCTTCCGCAGAATTGAATCAATGATTTGCAGGCTTGTTACGCCATCGGCTTCGGCTTCGTAGTTGAGTTGAATCCGGTGGTTAAACACGTCGGGCGTAACTTCTTTGATGTCTTCGGGCAATACATAATCGCGCCGTTCAAAATACGCCAGGGCTTTGGCGGCTAAGTTCAGGCTGATACTGGCCCTCGGCGACACGCCGTACTGGATATACCGGGCCTCGTCGCGGAGGTTATAATCGAGTGGCCGGCGGGTGGCAAACACAAGTTCAATAATGTATTCTTCGAGCGTCCGGGAGATGTTCACGGCGTTGATTTCCTGCCGGATGCCCTTAATGTCGTCGGCGTCGAGAACGGGCTGCACTTCATAATCGAAGTTCATATTCGACATCCGGCGCATGACTTCCAATTCTTCGTCTTTGTTGAGGTAATCTACAAACACCTTCATCATAAAACGGTCAACCTGGGCTTCGGGCAAGGGATAGGTACCTTCATGTTCGATGGGGTTTTGGGTGGCAAGCACCAAAAACGGTGGTGTCAGGATAAACGTCTCTTCGCCGATTGTCACCTGTTTTTCCTGCATGGCTTCGAGCAGGGCGGCCTGCACTTTGGCCGGCGAGCGGTTGATCTCGTCGGCCAAGATGAGGTTGGCAAAAATCGGCCCCTGTTTCACCTCGAACTCGGCGGTTTTCTGGTTAAAAATCACCGTCCCGATCAGGTCAGCGGGCAGCAGGTCGGGCGTAAACTGAATCCGTTGAAAATCGAGTTGCAGTGCTTTGGCCAGGGTATTGATGGTCAGCGTTTTGGCTAAGCCCGGCACCCCTTCGAGCAGCACGTGACCACCCGTAAACAGCCCGATCAGGAGCCGGTTCACGAGCCGATCCTGCCCAACCACAACTTTACCGACTTCAGTAGAAATATCCCGTATTTTTTGGTGAAAATTCATTGTTAAAGGGTTGCCCGCACACTGCGGTCTTTACCGTGTATGTCTTTGTAAACGTGGATGTTCTGGAAACCGCGTTCGGCAAAAACGGCGCGGGTGTCGTCGCCGAACCGTTCGTTGATTTCGACGTAACACGCGCCCCCGTCGGCGAGGTGGGCTTTGGCAAAATCGGCAACGGCTTTGTAGAAAATCAGCGGGTCGGCATCGTCCACAAACAGGGCCATGTCGGGTTCATAATCCAGCACGTTGCGATCCATGCGGGCGGCTTCGGAGCGGGTCACGTAGGGCGGGTTGCTGACGATGCAATCGAACCGTTGCTGAAAATCGGGGGACACATTCAGAATGTCCTGGATAGCAAACAGCACGTCGGCGTGCAGATTCCGGGCGTTGCGCCGGGCTATATCGAGGGCGATTTCTGACACATCCCAGGCCAGCACTTCGGCCTGCGGCAGAAACCGTGCCAGTGTTACGGCCAGACAACCGCTGCCGGTGCCAATGTCCACTACCGAAACGGGTCGGCCTTCGCGGTCGGCAAAATCGTGCATGATGAGCCGCACAAGGTCTTCGGTTTCGGGGCGCGGAATGAGTACGTCAGACGAGACTTCAAATTCAAGCCCACAAAAAATAGTGGTGCCAATCACGTGCTGAATGGGTTCCTGCCGGTTTAGTCGTTCGATCACCTTAAACCAGTCCGGCTCGGTGCGGTTGGCGGGCAGGGGCCGGTCGGCCAGAACATCGGCTTTTCGGAGACCAAAATAATGTTCGAGCAGCATGAAGGCCATCTCGCGGGCTTCGTCGGGGCCGTAGGCGGTGATATTACGCGAAAGTTGCTGATACAGCGGGCGGGCTGTTGCCATGATCCGGTTCGGCTAAATGATATAGCCACAAAACTGATAAAAATGGATGAGAAATGCCGATAAATTAACTGACAGCATTACTTTTGACGGAAAATGTAGTACTATCAAAATCAACCATAACAAACCGCATTGTGTATGATTATTGCCCTGCGATTAATTACATACTTACTGTTTAC
>JBBRUV010000502.1:0-2425 GCA_038247465.1 Cytophagales bacterium | reverse complement strand
TTAGACCTGTGCGTTGGGAGGTGAAGAAAGCGGGCCTGGTGCCAATGGGGTTGAGAGTGCCTAAGCCATCCCGAAATTCGGATCGAGTCCGAACCTGACCAGTGAGTGAAAATTGAGCGTTGGCCAATGGCCCCGACAAAAGGGCAAACGCTATTAGCCAGCGAGAGCGGTAGAAGAAATTCATGCAGTTTGTAGAGAATATGGGTTATCAAGACTGAGTACTATTCTTTGTCATACTGTTTTTTTGAAATATAAAATTCCACTAAAACAACATAATACAGAATAATATACGTCAATTGCGAACCTAAACAAAAGTATCATTTGTGTTCGCGATCAATTACGCACAAAAGTATAAATATTTGAGTTTTAATGTCTATGAATTCGTACTAAATAAATGTTACTATACAGAATTGTCAACACAGTTAATTTTAGCTATAAAAATACTACTTAACTGGCCTTCAGAATTCCCGATTAATCGGTTGTTAATACCCACGTAATTATATGGGATAAGAAAAGCTTACTACTAATTCAAGAAACACTCCTCCCGCAAAAGCGCAAACAGGTGTTCGTCGGGGTACTGGTTGTTTTTGACAGCGGCTTTGCGGTGAATGGCTTCGCGACGAACCACCCCCATTACACTTCTTCACGCGAAAAACCACATAACTTACTTAAAAAGTAGGCTCTCTCTTTGGTGCTGCCCCCTCATGTTTGTTCGACTAATAAAGCGAAATCAATCAAAACTAATGTACCAATGAAAACCAAGCTGATTCTTGCCCGGCTGCTGACCGTCGCAGCCCTGACGGCCACCACCGTTGGCGCCCAGAACGCCGGAACACCGAACCGCCGGAACGTGACGAAACCGCCATCAAAAATGCGCGGGTTGCTTTAGACAAACGTGACCTGAACGCTTTTGCCTGCCAGTTTCTGAACTCGCCCGATTTGTATTACCAGATCATGACCGCCGACCATGGGCCAACAGCTTCGCCCGCCCCGGCGATCCGAAAGCACTGGCACGATGGCTGCTATGCGGGCTACACCTGAAACGCCGGGTTTGGCGATAGGGCAATTATAGAAGGCCCGGCGCATCTACAGACGATACGGGTTACGCAGTGAAACAACCCTCAACGCGCTACAACCAGTAATGCCAGTCACGGCGGATAGGAGTGTACACGGTAAAGTGACTGCGTTTCAGTCAACCAATGGCTTCACCTCGATCTGGCTCTGGTGAAACACCAATGAACCGGGTTCGATGCTTTGCGTGAGCCACACGTTACCGCCAATGACTGAATCGTGGCCGATCACGGTTTTGCCGCCCAGAATGGTGGCGTTGGCATAAATCACCACGTTGTCTTCGATGGTCGGATGCCGTTTTTTCTGGGCCATGTTCTTGGCAACGTGCGTTGCGCCGAGGGTCACGCCCTGGTATATCTTTACGTTGTTGCCAATAATACAGGTCTCGCCAATGACCGCGCCCGTGCCGTGGTCAATAAAAAACGACTGCCCGATTCGTGCGCCGGGATGAATATCAATTCCGGTTTGGCTGTGGGCATATTCGGTCAGCATTCGGGGCAGCAGCGGCACCTCAAAATTCAGTAGCGTGTGGGCAATTCGATAGACGGCAATGGCATAAAACCCCGGATACACCGCAATCACCTCCTCAATCCCAACCGAAGCCGGGTCATTATCGGCAATGGCGGTAGCGTCGAGCAGGAGGTTGGTGAAGATGGCGGGCAGGGCCGTAAAAAATTGATCGGCAATATCGTCGGCGGGTTGGCTGAGGTTGTCCTGCAACGGTTTTAGCAGGCAAAGAAGCTGGTTATGAAGCCGTTGGGCGGCCAACTCCGGGTCGTCGCTGAAAGAATGGCAATCCTGCGTAATCGGAAACAACAGCCGCATCAGGTGATCAATAAACCGTCCCGCGTCGGGCCGCGACGGGAGCCGGTAGCGGAACTGCGCCTGTTGGCGGGTTAATTCCTGCAAAAATGTAGTGATTTCGGTTGTCATAAATAGCAGGCAGGGAGTTGTAGTTTTTGCCGTAACGCGGTGGCAGATAGCTAAGTTGCCCGGTTACGAACAAAAACGGGGCCAACTCAATTGTTGATATAGCGCAACACGGACTTTTGCAACAAACAAACAACCGATGAATACGAAACCGATTTCTGTATCGCTGATAGGCCTGGCTGCCATCACCGGGTTGGCCTGGTTTTATGAAGCCAATACCAACCCCACCCAACCGAACCGCTTTGGGCAACTGAACGCAGTCTCTTTGCCGCCCGGAAGCTCCGCAACGGCTCCGACCATGAAAACCGTTGATGCGTATCCGGGCCTGAGGTTTGACTCGCCCGTTGAGTTTACCCACGCGCCCGACGGCAGCAACCGCGTCTATGTGGTGGAGCAGCCGGGCCTGATTCGGGTGTTCGAGAAT
>JBBRUV010000501.1:0-2439 GCA_038247465.1 Cytophagales bacterium | reverse complement strand
TGGTCGGGCAGGTGATTCCGGCAACGGCCATCCAAGCCGGTGTATCGCTGGAAAAAAACTTAGACAATGTGCTGCGTCCGCAGGGGCTTCGTTATAAGAAAATCAAAGCGAAAGTTTATGCTGTTTTGTCGGAAGCCAAAACGCGAAAACTATCCCGTACCAACACACCCGAAACGTTGTCTTTAGAACCGGGAGTGACTCCAACGAATGTTTCCGTGCAAGCACTCCAGTCTTTAGCAAACGTAACAACGGCTGCCGCCGATGTGAGCGTGACCGGGCGTGTACTGGATGAGCAGGGGGGCGAACTTCCCGGCGTAAGTGTGGTGGTAAAAGGTTCCGGTCCGACGTTTCGGCAACGTGGCACGAACACCAACGCAAATGGAAACTTCACCATCAGCGTACCTGACCGGCAGGCGGTGCTGGTTTTCTCGTTTGTGGGGTATCAGAGCCGCGAAGTTACAGTGGGTAGCCAGGCCATTATCAACATTACCCTGACTGCCGATAATAAAACGCTGAATGAAGTAATTGTGGTAGGCTATGGTACAGTCAAAAAGTCGGATTTGACGGGTTCGGTATCGTCACTGAAAGCAGAAGATTTTAATCCGGGTGCCAATGCCTCGGTGGATCAGCTTATGCTGGGTCGCTCGCCGGGAGTTCAGGTTACGCAGTCCAGTTCAGAGCCGGGCGGGGGCGTTTCGGTGCGTATCCGGGGGGCCAGCTCGCTCAACGCGGGCAACGAGCCGCTGTACGTCATTGACGGCCTGCCCTTAGATAATAGTTCTACGTTGTCGTCCTCGCCGGGGGGTAATGTGGGCGTGGGCACAAACCAAAACCCCCGCAATCCGCTGAACTCCATCAACCCCAACGACATTGCCAGTATCGAGATTCTGAAAGATGCCTCGGCAACGGCCATTTACGGTTCGCGGGGTGCCAACGGTGTTATTCTGATCACAACCAAGCGGGGGTCGAAAGGGAAAATTGGGGTTAGCTACGATATGAACCTCGGCATTCAGAACGTACCCCAGCCATTGGCCGTACTGGGCACGGCTGATTATATCAAGTTTATGAACGGTGTGGCTAAAGATGAGGGCCGTAAGCCCGAGTTCACCGATGACGACATTGCCCGCATTGGGGCCGGTACCAACTGGCAGGAGCAGATCTACCAACAGGCTCCCCTCACCAGCCACAACCTGTCTATTTCGGGGGGTGATGATAACACCACGTTTTTTTCGTCCTTCAACTACTTTAATCAGGATGGGGTATTGAAGAATTCCGGTATCAAAAAATACATTGCCCGTGTCAATCTGGAGCGCAAGTTTGGTAAGAAAGTAAAGTTAGGTATCAATCTGAATACCAGCGTAGTAAATGACCTCAACAGCATAGACGGCCTGAACAATAACGAAAATGCCGGGCCAATCAATGCCTCGCTGCTTTACGACCCGACCGAGCCGGTCTATAATACCGACGGTACGTTTGCCCAATCCAAAAACCTGACCATCAACAATCCCGTCAGTCTGATTGACGGCATAAAGAGCACCAACGTTACCAACCGGACACTGGGTAATCTGTACCTGAATTACACCATCATTCCGGGCTTGGACGCCAAACTTAACTTCGGCTCTGACCGGCAAACGGCCCGGCGCGATCTCTATAATTCTACCCGTACTCTCTTCGGTGGTCCGGCTAGAGGTATTGCCAACATTGCCACGCTGGAACGCTCAAATGTGCTGGCTGAATACACCATGAATTACAACCGGAAACTGACCAGCAACAGCACCTTCAGTGTATTGGGTGGCATTACCTATCAGTATTTCAACAACCGGACGTTTGCGGGTACGATCCGGGGCTTTGCGTCCGATGCACTGGCCACCAACAACTTAGGGTTGGGCGATACCAATAACGACAACCTGAGCAGTGGTCAGGAGGATAACACCCTGCTGTCGTACTTAGGCCGGGTTAATTACACCCTGAACGACAAATACCTGCTGACGGCCTCGCTGCGGGCCGACGGCTCCTCGCGCTTCGGCGAAAACAACAAGTTTGGTTATTTTCCGTCAGTAGCGTTGGGTTGGCGGCTCTCGGAGGAGCCGTTCATTCCTGAGTTTTTCTACGATCTCAAACTACGTGGCAGCTGGGGTATTACCGGTAATCAGGACATCAACAATTACGCATCGCTTACCACCTACACCACTGGGGCCAATGCCGTGTTCAACAACGCCGTATTGACCGGAACAAGGCCCTCGCGCATTGCCAACCCCAACTTGAAATGGGAAAGTACCGAGCAGGCCAACATCGGTATCGACGCGAGTATGTTGCAGGGGCGCATCAGCCTGACACTTGATTACTTTGTCAAAAATACCCGCGACATGCTCATTAATCTGCCTATTCCGCGGGCAACGGGCTTCGCGTCGGTACTGACCAACATTGGCCGCATGGAGA
>JBBRUV010000500.1:0-2504 GCA_038247465.1 Cytophagales bacterium | reverse complement strand
TGACCGACGTGCCGGGCGTGATTGTGCATCTGCATTTTGGCATGACCGGCGACCTGAACTATTACCATGCCTCGCTCGACCGTCCCCGCTTTGCCCGCATCGTATTTGAATTCGGGAGCGGCTTCAACCTCGGCTTTTTGTGTCCGCGCAAGTTTGAGCGCGTGGGCATTGTGAACGATATTGACGAGTACCTGCGTCGGAAAAAGATCGCCCCCGATGGCCTTGTGATTTCGGTAGCTGATTTTGCCGGGCGTGTCCGTCGCCGGAAATCGCTGATTAAACCTGTCTTGCTCGATCAGCAGACCGTGGCTGGCTTGGGCAACTGGATTGTGGATGAAGTGCTGTTTCAGGCGCGTATCCACCCCGAAAAAATAGCCAATACCCTGACTGATAACGAGCTAATTACAATTCATGAAGCGATGATTTTAGTACTGGAAACGGCCATCCGGCACGAGGCCAACTACCGTGATTTCCCGAAATCGTTCCTCACCCACGTTCGCGAGTGGGACACCTCACCGTATGACGACCCCGATGCGCACCGATTCTGCCCCCACGACAGCACCCGCATCGAACGGAATGTGGTTGGCGGGCGCACCACGTTTTTCTGCCCGACTTGTCAGAAGTTAGCTGATTGATTCGGCTGAGCTGCTCACACAAAAAAAGCCGCCAAGCAACCGGGCCGAAATGGGCCAGTCGCTTGGCGGTTTGTGAAAACAAACTTACAACCTTTACTTGGTTTCTTTCAGGCCAACAACTCCGCAAAAAGCCGCTGGTTGCCGCATCGACTTGTCCATATTAGAGACGACACTTGCCAGACATAAACCAGCCTGCACCGCCGACCCGCTCGCCACCCGCGCCGTGTCAGCCGCATCATAAACCGGCCCAAATGCCGAATTTTCGTTGGACGAACTCGTTGCAGTTTTGCCGTCCGATGATAATCGCGTCTTCGTACAAAAGCCGTTGCACAGCCATAGCGGTGAATTGAGCCGTAAAATTTCCGAAAATATTACTGCCCGCCCGCAAGCCATGCCTAACATAACTCAACACATCTTTCAGGCCGATAACCATACCGGCCAATCGGCCAACGGGTTCGTTAGCCGCCATACGCTGGTCAAGGTCATCTGCTTTGGCGCGGGCTTCGTCGGCATAAATTTCGGTAAAAGCGTTGAGGTGCTGATTGTCAGCAATACGGACGAGATACTCATTGACAACAGCGCGGCAGGTGGTATTGCCAGCGCGGAGGTCGGTTTGAAGGGTAGCGAAGGAGCGGTACGGCAAAATGGTTTGACGTTTGAGATTTAACTATTAAGGTTGTCAAAAGTCGCCAACTTTGAACGTTGGGCAGTGACCTTAAACGCACAAAAGACAGACAAACGACTAAGCCTAACATGGGCCAGCCGATTGTCTGTCTGCGAAAGTAAGTGATTTTCTGAATTACTGACTGGCTTTAGTATTGCATCATCCCTTTTCTAATCTGAGCGGGAGACTGACCATAAAAAAAACGGACTTCGGGGATGGTTTTTCCCTCATAGTTGGGCTTTTCGCGAAATCCAACGACTACGTCTTCCGAGATAGAAGCAATTGCATAACTGTGTTGCCCCGCCTGGGGAAGTAATTTTGACAGAGCTGATTTTTGGCTATAGCCAGCGTCTTTGTCAGCTGATAAAGAATCTGCCTGAAACGATAACTTACAGTGACACAGTTGTTCTACCTTACGCTTAATTGAATCAGGTGATGTACTCATTGTGTCGTAGGTAAACACATATGAAACCACCTGGCGGTCATATAGTGCTTCCTTGCTTTGTCTCTCGTTGTTATAATCCTCCGGGTGGTAATCAATGTAAACTACCATTTTGCTGTTTTGATCGTTACGAAAATAGTAACCCGGAGGAGTAAATGAGAGTTGGTAAAGCGTAGAGGCTTCCTTGATTGAAACGGGAAAGAGCAACTTTTTACCGTCGAAATTAACAGTAATTGGCTGGCCGTAACAGGCCAACATTGTGCCGATAAGAAGCGGCACTAAGATAATGAGCAGTTGTATTTTCATGGGAGATTCAAGGTGTAGGTTGCCCATCTATTTTTCGCAATTGACCACTGATGAATGCATTAATTACAGCATTTGATATGTTATCAAAGTTGCAACCGGAAAATTGAGCAATATTCATACCTACTTGGTTATTGTGTGAATCCATCGCAAAAGATTGAGGGCTACCTACTAATTGTCCGTTACAACTTTCATGAAAGTTAGCCATTGCCTGAGTATTCTCAAGACCGACCTCGCATACATTCAACGCCTGATAAAAAGCGTGTTTCATTGCATTGAATGGATGGTCTCCGTTAAGGTGCCCGTCCTGAAAGTTGTGAGTGTATAACCAGCGTTCGGCCAAATCTCTGTTGCCGAGCAAGGGAGATATGATGTTGGGGTGAAATATGACATAATTTCTTTCACACGTGTTGAGTCCGGTTAGGCGGTCCGGTTCAGGTTCACCACCCCCACCGCCACC
>JBBRUV010000499.1:0-2516 GCA_038247465.1 Cytophagales bacterium | reverse complement strand
GCAAACGAGCGTACCAGTGCCTGGGTTACGCGCCAGCGCGGGGCCGCCAGCATAAGCAACCACTGCGGCAACACCAGCGCGTTGGCGAGTTGAAAAACGGTTTCAAGAGTCATCAGAACAAGCGGTTTTTTGGGATTTGTGGCGGTTAAGATACGCCTTGCCCAGAGCCACGCCAAACTTTCCGGTTCGGCAAGCCGTTGGTTAATGAACAATTATCAGTGAGCAGTCATAAACACACGCAGACAAAGTTTATGACTCATTGATAGTTGATAACTGTTTACTGATAACTGACAAATGGCTGTTGTTCCTTACAAAGACAAAACCACCTCCAAGAGCGAGCAGGTTGCCGAGATGTTTGATAACATCTCGCCCAAATATGACCTCCTGAACCATGTTTTGAGCGGTGGTATTGATATTCTCTGGCGCAAACGAGCCATCCGTATGCTGCGCCAATACGCGCCCAAAACCATTCTTGACGTTGCCACCGGCACGGGTGATTTTGCTCTGGAAGCCCTGGCCCTGAAGCCGCAACGTATTGTTGGCGTTGACATTTCGGAGGGGATGCTGGCCGTGGGACGCGAAAAAATGAAGGCCCGGGGTGTGGAGCAAATCATTCAGATGCGGTCTGGTGATTCGGAGAGGCTACCGCTGGCAGACAATGAATTCGACACGGCCATCGTTGCTTTTGGTGTGCGGAATTTTGAACACCTTGCCGATGGCCTGCGCGATATGCAGCGCGTAATCCGCCCCGGCGGGGTTTGTCTGGTATTAGAATTCTCGAATCCGCGCCAGTTTCCGTTCAAACAACTGTACGGATTTTACTCAAAAACTGTTCTGCCCCTCATCGGTCGGATGGTCAGCAAAGATGCCTCTGCCTACACGTATCTGCCCGAATCGGTGCAGGCGTTTCCCGACGGCCCTGACTTTCTCCGCATCTTTGAATCGGCAGGCTTTATCAACACAACATGGACCCCGCTTACCTTCGGCGTTGCTTCGATTTATGTCGGCCACAAACCGGCTTAGTACTTTTTCTGCTGGCCATGTCGGTAGGGCAGGCGTTTGGACAGGGCTACGCCTACAAACGTAAACACCTCGAACATTACGACGACAAGATTATTCATTACGGATTTTTCTTTGCTGCACCTACCACCCGATTCACTGTCAAACACAGTCCGGCGTTTCTCACATCTGACTCGGCGAGTCGGATTTACTCGCCCAACCAAATGGGGTTTCGCGTCGGTTTCGTAACTAATTTTTTCCTCAACGACAATTTTGATTTTCGGGTCACGCCCGCCGTGTCGCTGTATAGCCGCGAGGTGAAATATGACTATCCCGGCGGCAGCACCCGCACCGAAACCCGCGAGTCAACTTGGGTTGACATTCCGTTGCTCTTGAAATACAAATCACAACGGCGCAACAACTCCCGGATGTATTTGCTCGCCGGGGCTTCGGTTGGGTTAGAGACCAACGTCCGGCGTAATCAGGCGGCAGGCTCCAGTAAACTCGCTACCGGCAACACCGATCTTGCGCTGGAATACGGCGTTGGCTTCGAGCAGTTTTTCGAGTACTTTAAGTTCAGCCCCGAAATCCGGTTTTCGCACGGCATCCCCAATTTATTTCGGCCCACTAACAGCGTTACCAGCGTTGGCCTGCAACGACTGACAACGCACACGGTGACGATTTACCTGAATTTTGAGTGATTGTACCCCCGCCCCCTAAACAGGGGAGAAATTACCCCCGGCCCCTACACAGGGGAGAAAAATTTGTAGTAGGTCTTGCATTCTGAAAATGTATCCTGCATCTTTGCACTCCCAAACGACGAAAAAACGTTTCGGGAAGCCCAAAACGGGAGCTTAGCTCAGTTGGTTCAGAGCATCTCGTTTACACCGAGAGGGTCGGCGGTTCGAGCCCGTCAGTTCCCACCCAAACACAAAAAACCATTCACAATGTTTGTGAATGGTTTTTTTGTGTCTAATCTCACCACTTTACCGTCAACTTTTGCCCGGCTTTCACCGCAATCGTTTTGGTTTTGCCGCCACTGATGAGCGTTGTTTGCCCGCCCGTCTTCGAATAAACCGTTATGCTTTTCAGGGCATCGTTGGCCCAGGTCATCGCCAGTTCGTAGCCGCCCCGCGCCCGCAGACCGCTCACCGAACCGCTGTCCCAGACACTGGGCAGGGCGGGGAGCAGCCTGATTTCAGTTTCCGACGACTGCACGAGCATTTCGGCAACGGCGGCTGTTCCGCCAAAGTTACCATCAATCTGAAACGGCGGGTGCGCGTCGAACAGGTTTGGGTAAGTGCCGCCACCCCGTGCATAATTGGTTTTTACGCCATCGGGAGCCACGTAATGCAGTAACTCCCGATACATTTTATAGGCGTGATTACCGTCCCAAAGCCGCGCCCAGAGATTAATCCGCCAGCCCTTCGACCAACCCGTTGTTTCGTCACCTTTGATTTCCAGCGTTTTGCGGCAAGCCTGGGCCAGTTCAGGCGTTAAATCGGGCCGGATGTGGT
>JBBRUV010000498.1:0-2534 GCA_038247465.1 Cytophagales bacterium | reverse complement strand
TTACAATGCCGGACCTGATATTTCACGAAGATATCAATGGCTTTTTTCTTGCCCTGCTCATAGCAAGGCACTTCTGCCGGAATGCCCATAATCATGTTGTAGGCCTGCTCTTGCTTACCCACCAAGGCCAACTGCTCGGCCTGCGACAGAATAGACGGGCAACGCTGCGTGTAGTAAGCAAGGGCTTTGGTCTTTGCCTTTTCGATGAAGAGGCTAAAAGCGGGGTCGTCGGTTTTGATGGCACTGATGATATTATTGACCGCCAGAGTATGCGTCCGGCCACTGCCCTGTACTCGCTTGGTGGTGCTGGCAAAAATGAATTTATCGCCGGTCTGCTTCACAAACAGGCTCAGTTCACCGTCAATCACGGTTAGTTTTTGCAGGCCGGGCTGAATTTCGCGCTCGTTATAAATTTTAAGCATCGGATACAGCACAACGCCATCTTCGATACCGCGTGAGGCTAATCCATTGTTGCTCAACAAAACAGTCAGCTTGGTTTCGAGCATTGAGAGGTTTTCGGGACTGAAACCTTCTAACTCTTTCGGTACAACTACCGAGACCGCTAATTTCCCCAAGTCGTTGTCGGTGGCGGGTTGGGCAAAAAGCGGAACAACGGCTACTGTCAGCAGCAGCCATGCAATCACGAAAATCCTCATGTCAGTCTGGTTTTGGTGGCTTAGTTGAATGAGACAAAAATGGTGTTGCCCTTGATGAGCCGTTCGACTTTCAGTTTCTTGGTGCCCATCGTCAGGTTATTGCAAAATTTAAGCACCTCTAAGCCATAGCGGGTGGCGGTTAGCGGGCGGTTTTGCGCGTCCATCCGAGGTACCCGAACCACGTCGAAAATCGTTTTTAAATCGGTAACGCCCTGAATGTGATATCTTTTCGAGTTATTGCCAACCCATTCTTCCAGCACGTCAGACAGCGGCAGGTTGTCTTTACCGGCTTCGTTGCTCATGGTCACGCCCGAATCGGCGTTGATATTAAACTCAAGGGCCATGTACTTGCCGTTTTCCACGATGTCGTTGAACTTCTCCTGCATCACGTTCAAGAAATCGGGTACAACACTTTCTACGGCCTGCGAAGCCAGCAGGCCCACGTCTTCAGAATAGACCTTCCGGCTAAACCCAAGTTTGTTTGCCAACGATGCCGATGCCGAACTTTCGTAGGCCGTCAGAATTACCTTGATGCGGTTGCCCGACGTTGAGCGTTCGTAATCATACTCGACCTCAACGCAGATGTCGGTTCCCGATGATTGGATGATTGCCGTTTTTACGTCGGTCTGTTTGTCGCTGGTAAGTGCATCGTTGGTTTGCAGGTTCCGTACTTTCGACAGGAAATCAACCGTCGAATACCCCCGGTTATCAAAGGCTTCTTTCACCTTTGTGATAACGACTCGGTTGTTCACGTCACTTTCCACGAGTTTGCGAATGTCTTCGCCCTCCTTAAAAAACGGGAATACCATAATCGTTGGCCGCGTTACCAACTGCCTGGTTTCGGCAGGTGTTTCTTTGTTGTTGGGTACTTGCTGAGCAAGGGCGGCTAAGGGAAGAACGCCCAAAACGAGTAGCACTATTTTTTTCATAATCCTGATAGACAAGAGGTTAGTAGCCAAACTTCCGAACAACCTGATTCTGCTCCATAAACCGCCGGAAGGCATCGTAGTTGATACCGATGGCAAACGGAACGGTACGCTGGTTATTGGAAGCCCGTTTTTTCTGATTGTCTAACGGAGTCAGTTCGGCCACAAACCGTTTGTAATCGCCATTGGCAAAGAAATTTCGGAGAAACGGCATTCCCTGAACGGTAGCTTTGTTTTCGACGATTGGGAGCCGGAAATCGGTGTTTTTGATCTCGGCATTGGTTGCGTCGGGCAGGCCCACATACAGCAGTTGCTCAAAGGCTTTTACCTGCGCGTTGTCTTCAATTTCGGTTTGTTTCACGCCAAACCCCGTAACGCGCATTTTCACCATACCTCGTGCATCTTGCCCAAGGTATGAAATCTGGTTGCTCACCGGCGGACGTACGCATCCTGCCAAAAGGACAATACACAGCAAGGCGTACCATTTTGTAGTATTTTTCATGGTTTTTGAGAAGTGGCGTGATTTTATTTGCTCTTGTTGGTGGAGGCAAACACGTCTTTATTGGCGTGTTTCTGCAAGATTTTATCGCCCCCGTCGGTCACTTTGCCCACGCTCACCATACCCTCAATGCTCTCAATGCGGAGTTTGCCTAATTCGGTTTTGCGACGTAGTTTCTTGCCGCCTACTTCCAGAATTGACTGCTCGTAAACGTACATCGTTTGCCCTTTTCTAAGGCTCATGCCTTCGCCCATCGCAATCAGTACTTTTTGGGCTTTGCCGTCTTTCTCTTCTTCAACCTTAACTATTTTGGCGTTCAGCGGGAAATTGTCTTTGATGAAATCCTGAACCCGCGCACCGATGTTGAGTGTGTTAACCGCCATGCCACTAACCACTTCTTTACTGGCCTGATTAGCAATAAGATTCGTATTAGTTGAAAACTCAGTAAAAGGT
>JBBRUV010000497.1:0-2536 GCA_038247465.1 Cytophagales bacterium | reverse complement strand
CGTAGCGGGGTGTGTCGGGCCGAGGTTAAGAGTCGTCAACTCGTTAACATACTGCACCGGGCCGTTGTCGTTCAGGGCCGGTATGTTTCGGGTGGCTATGTCGAGTTCTTCAGTTAGCATATTTTGGGGTCTTTACCGGCCAAACAACGCATCTATTTTGTCTTCCCGCGTGGCATCTTCTAATGGGTACTGCTTTCGCATCGGAAAGTAATCCATTTCGTCCATATTCAAAATCCGGCGTAGGTCGGGGTGGCCGTCGAAGATAATACCGAACAAATCAAAGGTTTCGCGTTCCATCCAGTTGGCACTCAGATACTGCTTCGTGGCAGTTGGTACGTGAATGTCGTCTTCGGCCAGAAACACTTTCAGGCGTATCCGAAAATTGTTGGTCAGGCTGTGGGCGTGATAAACCACGCAAAACTCACGACCCGGCGAATCAGGGTAGTGAACGCCCGTGATGTCAGTTAAGAAGTTGATTTGAAACGTTTTGTGGTCTTTCAGATAGGCTAATGCCGGGATAATCTGCTCGCGGGTGACGGTGAAGGTCAGCAAATCGAACGGATCATCGAAATCAGAAACGGCCTCGCCAAATCGGTCAATTATATTCTGGGCTACTTGTTCGTTGGTTAGCATTGGTAAGTGCTTAGTGTTCAATAAGCCGCATAGCTTCGGCAAGAATACCGGGCCGGTCTATTTTGTTCAACAATTCATCGTCAGAGAATATACCCTCAAAAGCTTCCATTGAGGCCTGTGGCAACGCTAAAACAAAGGCTTCATCAAGGGTTTCGAGCAACTCCCCACTTTCTTGGTAAAATCCGCCTGATTTCCGACGTTTATTTACCCGTTGAATTTGTGAAACGGCGTATTTTACTGAGTTGTCCCAAGAGCGTGTTGTCCGTTGCTCGGCTTTTTGCTTGATGAGATGCATTAACAAAATCTGCATATAACTAAAGAGTTTATCAGTCTTGTCGTCTTTTACCATTTCGTCTAATTCATCAACAATGTGCAGAGCCTGGGCATAGCGGCCTTCTGTGATAGCCTGGCGTAGTTCCATTAATTCGTCCATAGCACAAGAGTTTTACTGAATATTATACGAGTTCAACAACTTCTGATAATCGTCAGTATTTCGGCGACGCAGTGATTCGTTTTCGGCTAACTTCTGTACGGCAATCACGGCATCTAAGATTTGTTCGGGGCGGGGCGGGCAACCCGGCACATACACATCAACGGGAATAATGCGGTCAATACCCTGCAAAACGCTGTACGTGTCAAAAATGCCACCACTCGACGCACAGGCTCCGATGGCGATTACCCAGCGCGGCTCGGCCATTTGTAGATATACCTGTTTCAGAACCGGCCCCATTTTTTTGGCTATCGTGCCGGCTACGAGCAGCATATCGGCCTGCCGGGGCGAGAAACTGGGTCGTTCGGCTCCAAAACGGCCTAAATCGTAATGCGAGGCCATCGTTGACATAAACTCAATGCCGCAGCACGAGGTAGCAAATGGCAACGGCCACAACGAGTTGGCACGGGCAAGGCCAATTAATTTCTCGAATGATGTGGCCTGAAAACCCGGCCCTTCGTAACTCGGCGGTGCTTCGGCCAGCGTGATTTCGGATGTCATAATGTTGTTGATTGCTGTCTATTCAGGAACAACTAATCGGGCTGAAACGTGCAGAATGATTTACTCCCACTTTAGCACACCTTTCTTGATAACGTAATAAAAGCCAGCCAGCAGCAAACTCATGAAGAGCAGCATCTGGAGAAAACCAGCCAGACCAAGTGCTTTGAAATTGATGGCCCAGGGATACATAAAAATAACCTCCACATCGAACAGCACGAACAAAATCGCAATCAGGAAATATTTGATGGAGATCGGCGTACGGGCATCGCCCTGAGCCGGAATGCCGCATTCAAACGGATCATCTTTTTTCTGACTGTTTCGTTTGGGGCCAATATTGTGCGTAACCAGCATCGTGGTCACGATAAAACCCAGTGCCAGAACCAACTGAATCAATACGGGCAGGTAATCAGACGGCAGGTAGGTCGCGTTCATTAGGTACGATTGAAATGATGGCGCAAGTTAACCACAAAAGCCCTTTGCCAAGTCCGGCTCTCACAAATTCAAAATGCTTTCAGATACAGTCGGTGATAAAATTATCCAACCCATCGTTGACTAAACGTGTTTGAACCCGAAACGTTGCCCAATCTGGTACAGCCGCGTTTTGATTGTGCCCAACAATGGTGATTGTGCCGTAAATTTCGCCGTGAACATTCTTCTTGCGCCCGATAAATTTCGCGGTTCGCTCACGGCCCGGCAGGTCTGCAATGCCATGACCAAAGGCGTTCAATTGGCCGACCCAACGGCTTCCATCGTGCCATTACTACTTGCCGACGGGGGAGAAGGAACTGCCCAATGCCTGAC
This sequence comes from Cytophagales bacterium, assembly GCA_038247465.1. Lineage (GTDB taxonomy): Bacteria > Bacteroidota > Bacteroidia > Cytophagales > Spirosomataceae > JBBRNH01. The sequence goes on along the minus strand of JBBRUV010000497.1, from coordinate 111 downwards.
CGAGGCCACCAACGGCACCTGGCACACGGCTACCATCAGCGATCCACTCACCCGACCTGTTCAGGCTGGGTTTGGTCTCTCCGGCGACAAAACAACGGCCTTTATCGAAAT
>JBBRUV010000496.1:0-2559 GCA_038247465.1 Cytophagales bacterium | reverse complement strand
GGTAGCACCTGGCGCGAGCAAATGCCCCGCAAACGGCTGCTGGACTTGTACCGAAAATTGTGTTGGGGGTCGGGTTACGTCACAATTGCGTAGCCCGGTCGGTAAACCACGTGCACGTCGGCTAACGACAATTCGCCGGAAGCTGCCGAAAGTGTAAAGTTGGTCAGCAGGTCATCATCAACGATAAGATCGTAGCCGTTAAGTTGTAGGAAAAGAAGGGCTGCTTCAAGCCCTGTCCGTTTGTTACCATCCTGGAAGATATGATTGCAAATAATGCTGAAGAAATAAACTCCAGCCTTATCGTGAACAGAGGGATACATCGGTTCGCCAAATAATTCGGCTTGAGCCGCTTCAATCAGGTAATCCAGATTCTCCTCGTACAAAAAATTCAGGGGCGGCCCAAAATTGCCACCCACGTCTTTTATTGTCAGATAGTTGATTCGGGTAATGTCTTCTTTGAGCAGGCAATTCATCAGGCCAGGGCTTTGAACACATTTTTGTACCGCTCAAAATCACGGTAGATGGTCGCGTCTATTCTCTCGGCCCGGCCCGGCACAGGCTCAGTTTCGGCAGATTTTGCCTCTTGAGCAGGTTCTTCTATGATCTCCCGCAGCAAGGTTTTAAAAAAAACTTTGTCTTCCTGCATAATCTCGCGGATGGCTTCTTTAATTTCTTTTTTCTCCAGTGTGCTCATAATCAGCGTTTTTTGGGCTTAAATATACAACGTACATACGTCATTTTTGATCCGGTAGGGCGGCCAACCACTGATCTTCTTTGGCCCGCATCGCTTGCTGATCGTCGGGGGTTTTGTCGCCATAGCCGCAGAGGTGCAACAGTCCATGCGCCAGCACCCGGCGCATTTCCTGGTCAGGCACAACGCCTAACTGCCCGGCATTGTCGGCCACACGGTCAACGCTAACGAAAATATCGCCCTCAATTACGCCTTCGGTTTCGCTGTTGTCGAAGGTGATAATGTCGGTATAATAATCATGGTCGAGGTGGTCGCGGTTGACCTGTAGCAGGTACTCATCCGAGCAGAAAACATAATTCAACTCCCCAATTTTCACGCCCTCCTGTTTAGCCTGCGCCGTGAGCCACTGCCTGACGCGCTGCTTCTGCGCCAATTTATAGGCCGTATCTTCGTTAAAAAACCGAATCATCGTTCTATCAAATTTAGTAACCCGCCCGTATGTTCCGTCTCCTTGCCCTCCTGTTCATTCTTCATTCTTCATTCTTTGCGCTGCACCCCCTAAAAGCGCAATCCACCACCGACGTTATCTATGACCCGAAGATTCAGACGGTTTTGCTGTATCCGCAGATTGGCGACCAAGCCGAAAATCCGTCGTTATCGCTGAACCCGGCGGTGGTTTCGCAAGACGAAGGCACGGGTCTAGAACTGACCTTCGATGATTTACAGGGCCAATACCGGCCTTTCCGCGCCCGGCTGATTCACTGCAACGCCGACTGGCAACGCTCCGTGCTGAACGACATTGAGTTTACTTATGAATACAATGATTACGCCATCACTGACTATCAAGTTTCGGTTAATACCAAAGTGCCGTATTATCACTATCGGTTCGCACTGCCGAAGGTAAAACTGCCCGGCAATTATGTGTTAGTGGTTTATGACGAGCGCGACCGCAACAACGTGTATTTTACGCGCCGGTTTTGCATTTACACTAACCGGGTTTCGGCTTTGGCAACGGTCACGTTCTCGTCTATCCCGAACCGGCAATTTTATGACCAGCAAATTAACCTCGCCCTGACCTACCGGGGCTATCCGGTCAACTCGCCACAGGATGATTTTAAGGTTATTATCCGGCAAAATTTCCGCGACGACCGTATCCTGACTAACCTCCTGCCCACTAACGTCCGGGCGTTTGACGGTATCCTGGAATACAATATTCTCGATCAATCAAACACGATATCCGGTGGTAATGAATTTAGGTTTTTCGATACGCGCAATACCATCTCGCGGGGTAATTTTATTGACCGCATTGACCGAAACGCCGACCGAAACGTGGCTTTTGTGCAACCCGACCAACCCCGGAGCGGCTCGGTTTATTTCCAGAGCGACGACTTTAACGGTCTCTATGCCATTGACCAGCGCGACAACCAGAACGGCCCGCTCAGTGCCGATTACGTCGAAACCGTCTTTACGCTCCGCGCTCCCGAGCTGCCCGAAGGCGAAGTATATGTGACGGGGGCGTTTAATCTGTGGTTGCTGAATAATCGCAATCAGATGGTTTACGAACCGTCTTTGGGCGCGTACCGGGCCAGAATATTGCTGAAACAGGGTGTTTATAACTATGCATACGCCATTCGGCAGAGCAGACCAAAACCGGCGGTCAGCGAATCAGTGGTAGAAGGCGATTACTCGGCTACCGAAAACGAGTATGAAGTTTTCGTCTATAACCGCCCGCCCGCTTCCCGCGCCGATCAGTTGGTGGGCTACACGAGGGTTGGGACGAACCGGAGAAAATAGCGCGGAGTTTGACTCCGCACTACTACTTTATGCCCCGTGCAAAAACTCCATAATATCACCGTCCTGCACCACGT
>JBBRUV010000495.1:0-2564 GCA_038247465.1 Cytophagales bacterium | reverse complement strand
TCGGTGGCGCTTAGTTTAACCAAACAAAGATGCGTGTCCAACATCAAGGCATTTCAGGAAGACGCAAATGCCAATCCAATGATTATCAGTGCTTTATTTGTGCATCATCAGCCGACATAATTTCTATGAAAAGGCCCTGTAATTATTGGTAGGCAAGAATCAAATCTGATTTATTGGCTAAAGCGGCCATGCGCTGGGCGGGTTCAAAGTAAACGCGGTGAGTTGTTTCCATACCCCAAAGATACGCGGGCCGAATGTGGTATTTTTGCCCCGATGAACGCGCAAATCGCACACCTCTACCAAATTGCCCAAAAACCCGAACGGCACATTATCGGCCTGATGTCCGGCACCTCGCTCGACGGTCTCGATGTGGCCCTGTGCCGGATTTCGGGCAGTGGGCCTGGCACAACCGTGTCAATCGTTGCGTTTGATACCGTGCCGTATTCCGATGACTTGAAAGCTGATATTCGGGCGGTGTTTGCCAAAACCGAGATCAATTTCGAGCATCTGTGTTTGCTTAATCCGTACATCGGGCGGCTGCACGGACAGGTGATTCTGGACTGCCTGACGCGCTGGAACATTGCCCCCGAAGCCGTTGATTTGGTGGCGAGTCACGGCCAAACGGTTTTCCACGCGCCGAAGTCGCAGCACGGCCACGCCCGTTTCCCGAACGCAACGCTCCAAATTGGTGATGGCGATCACGTTGCGGCTACAACGGGTATCATCACGCTGAGCGATTTCCGGCAGAAGCACATCGCGCACGGGGGCGAGGGCGCACCGTTGGCCGTTTATGGTGATTATTTTATGTTCTCGACACCCGACGAGAATAGAATCCTGCTGAACCTCGGCGGTATTGCCAATTTTACCTACCTACCGTTGTCTGGTGATACCGCCGAGGTTTTCACGACTGACACCGGCCCTGGCAATACCCTGTTAGACGCTTACGCCCGGCTATTTACGGGCAAGCCTTACGACGAAAACGGGCAGCTTTCGGCACGGGGCCGCGTGTCTGACGGATTACTGACGGCTCTGCTCGACCACCCGTTTTTCGATGCGCCGTTCCCCAAAACCACCGGCCCCGAAGTATTCAATCCTGATTATGTCCGGCTGGCGCAGCAACGCAGCCAAACCGAAACGCTTTCGCCCGAAGACCTGATGGCAACCTTAGCCCGGTTCAGTGCCGAAGCTGCCGCCGAAGCCATCCGGCGCGTGATGCAGCCCGAAGAAACGTACACTATTTATCTAAGCGGGGGAGGAGCGCATAACCCGGTGCTGATTAACAACTTACGCGCTCTGTTGCCAGGCTGCTCTTTTGGCCGCACCGACGATCTGGGCATTGCCGGCGATGCCAAAGAGGCCGTGCTGTTTGCCGTGCTTGCCAACGAAGCCGTTGTGGGTGGAGCAACGAGTTTTGGCAACCGGCAAGGCGGCCTGCGAACGGGGATTCCGAGTGTAACAATGGGCAAGATTTCGTTTCCAGAATAACTATGCAAGATATTATCATCATTGGGGGCGGCATTGTGGGCCTTGCCACCGCCCTGCAACTCAAACAGCAACGCCCCGGCCTGACCATTACGGTGCTGGAAAAAGAAAACCACGTGGCCGCGCACCAAACCGGCCATAACTCCGGCGTGATTCACTCCGGGCTGTACTACAAACCCGGTAGCCTGAAAGCTACTAACTGCATTAGGGGCTACCAGTTATTGCTCGATTTCTGCGACCGCGAAGGCGTTCTGTATGACCTGTGCGGAAAAGTGGTGGTAGCCACCAAACCCGACGAAATTGCGCAACTGAACACGCTGTTTGAACGCGGTCAGCAGAACGGCCTGACCAAGATCAGCCGCATTTCGGCGGACGAACTCCGCGAGATTGAACCACACGTCCGGGGGGTAGCCGCGCTGAAGGTTCCGTACACCGGCATCATTGACTACACGGCGGTTTGTGAGCGATACGCCCAAAAATTCCAGGCGTTGGGGGGAGAAATCCACCTCGGCGAGCGCGTTACGACGATTACGCCCGGCAATACGCTATCCGTGGTGGTTACAGAGCGAACAATCTACGAGGCCCGGTTAGTGATAAACTGCGCCGGACTGTATTCGGATAAAGTGGCTCAAATGACCCAACGCGAAGACGTTGGTGTGCGGATTGTGCCGTTTCGGGGTGAGTATCTTAAGCTGAAACCCGAACGTGAGTACCTGGTAAAACACCTGATTTACCCCGTTCCTGACCCGAATTTTCCGTTTCTGGGGGTTCATTTTACCCGCATGATTGGCGGGGGCGTAGAGGCCGGGCCAAACGCAGTGCTGGCGTTCCGGCGCGAAGGCTACAAAAAGTTAGATGTTGATGTCCGCGAACTGTTCGAGACGCTGACCTGGCCTGGGTTTCAGCGCGTAGCGGTCAAATACTGGCAAACCGGCCTCGGCGAAATGTACCGCTCCTTCTCGAAAACCGCTTTTACCAACGCCTTGCAACAACTCATCCCGGAGATTCAGGAGTCCGACCTCGTGGACGGGGGCGCGGGCGTTCGGGCGCAGGCCTGTGACCGTACCGGCGGCCTGCTCGAC
>JBBRUV010000494.1:0-2585 GCA_038247465.1 Cytophagales bacterium | reverse complement strand
CATTTCGGTAAGTAATTCCTGCAATGCGTACCCTTGATGCCAGCGTTGCAGGCCGTGTTCGCGGGCAATCATCATGGGTTCGGCCTGCCAGATTTCCCGGCGCAGGCGGTAGGCTACTGCTTTCAGAAAATTCGGCACATTGTCCCGGAATTCTTCTTCGGTCAAGTTCGATGCCGTTGGGAGCAGCGGGTCAGCTTCACAAACCACACGCCAGGTAGTCAGAATGGCTTCGGTTCGGGCCGAAAGATGGTCGGCCAGACCGACCATCGGCTGTTGAAGCAACGTCATTTCCATATCAATCGCGAGTCGGGTAGTTTTAGCTATGCTGATTAAGTAGATTTGTACAAAGATAGGCTCATAGGTTTTGCCTATTTCCACTGTTCCGTTTTGTTTTAAATTTGTCTTCTATTTTATTATTTGCCTTCAAAAACAGCCTATAATTACGTTATGCCATTTCCATTCGCCGAAGCCAGTACCCCCCGCGTGTCACCCGCCCGTATTTTAGTGATTGACGACAACCCCGATCAGCAGGTACTGATCCGGTACGCTCTCCAGCAGAGTATGCCTGAGTTGCAGCCGATATGCGTCGAAAATGCCCGGGAAGCCATTACTTACCTCGATGCTTGTGTGGCAAAACAACTTGATTTGCCCAAAATGGTACTGCTCGATTTATACCTGCCCGAAGCCGAACAGGGCTGGGAATTGCTCCAGCAATTAAAAGCATATCCCGCCCGGCAGACTCTGCCGGTGGTGGTACTGAGTGTTTCCAGTGCTAAAGAGGACGTGCAACGATCCTACGATCTTGGGGCTAACTCATACATTACCAAGCCTTTGGAGTATGAGCAGTGGCTGGCTTATTTTCAAACCATGCGCCAATACTGGTGGGAAACCGTAACACTGCCCCCGCGGGCGTATGCATGGTAGAACCGCGCCGGTTTACTTCATGATTTTTCGGCGACTCAGTTCAGCCTGATACAGCCGGGCGTTGGCAAGGTGCTCTGAGAGTGTTTTTGAGAACGTGTGGTAGCCGTTGAATTTGGCATCAACCACAAAATACAGGTAGTCATGCTGTTCGGCGTTCAACACGGCGTTGACGGCCGACACCGACGGCAGGTTGATCGGGCCGGGTGGCAAACCGACATACCGATAGGTGTTATACGGCGAATCAACGGCTAATTGTTTGTTGAGCAACCGGCGAATGCCAAAATCGCGGAGGGCAAAAATCACCGTCGGGTCGGCTTCGAGTTTGATTCCCCGTTTCAGGCGGTTCAGATACACCCCGGCCACGCGGGGCTGCTCGTCGGTTTTGTTGGTTTCGGCCTGCACAATACTCGCCAGCGTCTGCACCTCGGTCTGGCTCAGGTTCAGCGCGTTCGCTTTCTGCTGCCGGGCCGGAGTCCAGAATTTTTTGTACTCCCCGGCCATCCGATCAAGCAGGGCTTTGGGTTTGATCGTCCAGAAAAACTCGTAACTGTTCGGGATAAACATCGTTACAATGGTCGTTGTGTCGAAGCCGTAACGTTGGCACACTGCCGGGTCGTCTAAGTACTTGCCGAGCGAATCGGGGCCGAACATAAACCGGCTGCCGAGCCGCTGGGCTAAATCACTGCGGAGCCGGATGTTGTTAAACGTAACCGTCATGGGGTCTTGCGCACCACTTCTGAGTTTTTTAACGGCATCGTAATTACCCGTCCGGGGCTGGATTTCGTAACGACCCACTTTCACGTTTTCTTGGTATTTAAGCACTTTCGCCAGAAAACTAAACGACACCTCATCGTTGAGCATGTTATGTTTCTTGAGTGAGTCAACTACCGTTTTAAAGGTTGTGTTGGGCGGAATGAGCAGAGCGAAGGCGGTTTCGGCGGGCTTGCCGTCGCGGGTTTCGAGGTTCAGGTTAGGCGTTTTAAACACCTGCCAAAAATAGAATGAGAAACTGGTCATAACGACCGACACGGTGATGAAAAGGCCAATCTGGAGGTTGCGCGACATAACGATACGGAGCGATGGGCGCGTTTTTTCGACGGTTTTAGGGCATCGGTGCGGCATCATCAGGGGACAAAAGTACGGCAGAAACCGTAAATCCGTTGAGACAGGCGCGTTTTTAGACCGACAACTTTTGCCTAACTTACAGGACATTTTGAATTAAAAGAATGCATCCATTTGAAAAAGTAATGTTGGTTTCAACCGAAGACATTGACTTCGAATTACGAGGAATTAAAGAAATCAGGTGGGCTGATTTTTGGTTGAACCCCAGAAAACTACGCGGGAGTGACTTTCCAATTTACGAATTCCATACGGGCCAAGCGGAACCGCACCCACAGACGACGTGAGGGCATTTGAACTACACTTTGAACGATTAGAAGCCGCCGGGTTGGGCAACATAAAGCGTCCTGACCTATTAATTTTCAAGATTGCAGACAAACCCTTTATTGATACGTTTTTGGTGGGCATTGGGGGTGCAATTCAAATTGTCGCTACGCACCCATAGCATAGTTGATGGGTTCGATTTGCTGGCGAACTAAGTCCCATCGGCCACTCATCAGGCAGACCCGCAGGTTTAAAACCCGCTGTGCGCCCCGGATGCT
>JBBRUV010000493.1:0-2589 GCA_038247465.1 Cytophagales bacterium | reverse complement strand
GTGTTCGAGAATGCACCGGCCACGCAGTCGGCAACGGTATTGCTCGACATCAAAAAACGGGTGAATTACGGCGGGGAGATGGGACTACTGGGGCTGGCGTTCCACCCCGATTTCAAGAAAAACGGCTTTTTTTACGTCAACTACACCAAAAACAACCCCCGCGAAACCGTTGTGAGCCGGTTTACGGTTAGTCCGGCTTCAATTGCCAATCAAACCCCGGTGGCCGACCCGAAATCAGAAGTAGTGCTGTTCAAGTTCAACCAGCCATATTCGAATCATAACGGTGGTAAGGTGATCTTCGGGCCGGATGGACTGCTTTATATAGCGACTGGCGACGGCGGCAGCGCGGGCGACCCGCAGAACAACGGCCAGAACAAAAGCGCGTGGCTCGGTAAAATCCTGCGCATTGACGTAAACAAAACCGACAAAGGCAACTACGGTATCCCTGCCGACAATCCATTTGCGGGTAACAAAGCAGGACAGCGCGAAGAAATTTATGCGTATGGGCTGCGGAATCCCTGGCGTATAAGTTTCGACGGGCAGGGGCGGCTCTGGGCAGGCGACGTGGGGCAGAACGAACTCGAAGAAATTGACATCATCACCAAAGGCGGTAACTACGGCTGGCGCGTGAAAGAAGGCAATGCTGAATACAACCGGCAGCTTGCCGACGGCACGTTAATCGCTCCGGTCTGGCAGTATCCGCACGCCGATGGTAACGTGTCGGTAACGGGCGGCATCGTGTATCGCGGGCAGCAACACCCATCGCTGGCGGGCAAATACATCTACGCCGACTACGCCAGTGGCCGCGTCTGGGCCTTAACAACAACCGGAAACCGGGCCGTCACCAACGCCGAACTCGTGAGCGGGGCCGGGTCAATTTCGGCCTTTGGTGAAGACCAGAAAAACGAACTGTATCTCTGCGATCTGTCGGGCGGAAAAATCCTGCGGTTAGTTTCGCGGTAAGCAATCTGCCCAAAATCGGAAAAAGTCGCTGATCAACCGATCAGCGACTTTCCGAGTACAACAAAACCACAGGATTCAGAATGACAGCCTGTGGCTTTGTTCGTAACTATGCGTCCACCAGAAACTCGTCGTGCTGACTCACGTCCAGACCAACTTTCTCGTCGTCTTCGGTCACGCGCAGGGGCAGAATCAGGTCGGTCACTTTCAACAGCAGCAACGACATGCCGAAGGCAAAGCCCGATACCACTACCAGTGCGATCAAATGAGTGACAAACAAACCCGTTTCGCCGAAGGCCAGACCCTCAACGGCAACGGCTGAGTTAATGCCTTTGCTGGCAAAAATGCCGGTCATAATCATACCAACCATGCCGCCCACACCGTGACACGGAAACACGTCGAGGGTGTCGTCAAGCGTTGACTTCGAGCGCAGGTGAGCGATGTAGTTACTGGTGATGGCGGCAACGGTGCCGATGAAAATCGAGGTCGGGATGGTCACAAAACCGGCAGCCGGCGTAATGGCCACTAAGCCAACGACCGCGCCGATGGCAAAGCCTAAGGCGGATACTTTCTTGCCCCTGGCGGCATCGAACAGCACCCAGGCTAAGCCCGCAGCCGCAGCCGCCGTATTGGTTGTGGCAAAGGCCGAAGCCGCCAATGGAGAAGCCGCCACTGCCGAACCCGCATTGAAACCAAACCAGCCGAACCACAGCAACCCCGTGCCAAGCAGCACAAACGGCACGTTAGCCGGGGGAAAAACGCTGGCTTCGAGGTGCGATTTCCGGCGTTTCAGATAGATCGCACCGGCTAAAGCTGCCCAGCCCGCCGACATGTGCACCACAGTGCCGCCCGCAAAATCAAGCACACCTACGCCGTTAAAGCCTTTGAAAAGCAGTCCGTCGGGGTGCCAGGTCATATGGGCTAATGGCGCGTAAACGAAAATGCTGAACAGAATCATAAACAGCACATAAGACCGGAAATTGATCCGCTCGGCCATTGAACCCGTAACGAGGGCGGGCGTGATAACGGCGAATTTCAACTGGAAAAACGCGAACACCACCAGCGGAATCGTAGCGGCCAATGACCAGGGCTTGCCGTCAAGCACTCCGTTAAACATGAAGAACGTGCGCGGATCGCCGATAATACCCCCGATCGAATCGCCGAAGGCCAGCGAAAAGCCGCACACCACCCACAGCACACTGATTACGCCCATCGCAATAAAACTCTGCATCATGGTCGAGATCACGTTTTTGTTGTTGACCATGCCGCCGTAGAAATACGCCAGACCGGGGGTCATCAGCAACACTAAGGCCGTAGCCACCAGCATCCAGGCCGTGTCGCCGGCATTGATGCCCTCGGTGACGATGGCGGTTGGCACCGCCGGGAAAAACACGCCCAGGAAGCTGATTGCCAGCAAAATGAGCAACGGAATGTAATTGGGCTTTTTCATGATACTTAAGGGGTTTTTGTTGTACAAAAAATCAGAATTTAAAGATTGCGGCCATCCCCAGCGTTGTCTGTGATTTGGTCAGGGTTCCGTCGTTTTTCTCGAATTTGTTGGCCGAATAGCCATCGAGCCGGAGTTCGGGTTTGAGCAGTACGTGACCGTCGGCCAGGGTGATATTGCCC
>JBBRUV010000492.1:0-2590 GCA_038247465.1 Cytophagales bacterium | reverse complement strand
CATCAAGAAAGCCCCGAAGAATGTGGCTGACCTGAAACGTCAGTTGGCCGATGTACAGACCCGCCTGACTGAGCAGAAGAAAACCGTAGCCGATGCCGAAGCGGAACTAAAAGCCGAAGAAGCCAAAGCTGTTGACGTAGCCGCGAATAAAAGAAAGATTGCCGAACTGAAGCCGAAGCAAATCGAGCAACGCAACTTAGCCTGGGGCTATTACCGAAAGGCGTTGGTCGTTGATGCCGCAAACTACGATGCTAACTTTGGGTTGGGTGCTTATTACTACAACGAAGCTGCTACCCTGAACGGTGACCTCGCGCAGATGGGAGCCGATGATTACAAGACCAAAGGAGCGGTTGTCGAAGGCCGGGTGTGCGGGTTGTTCAAAAAGGCGTTGGTTTATTTTGAAAATGCCAAGACCGTAAAAAGGGATGTTGACCTGGATGAAAACATTGCCAATACCGGGAATTTTATCAGGCAGTACGAAGAACGGAAAGTAGTTTGTGTTGCCCCGGCATCCAATCAGCCAGTTGTGGCTACTTATCGCCCGGAGAATCCTGACGACGCGCCACCTAATCGGCCTACTCCCCCCAAACCTGCCACTGGCAAACGGTACGCGCTCATCATCGGCAACGGTAACTATAAATACGTCACCTCATTGGCCCGCCAGCCCCGCGCCGATGCCGAAGAAATGGCCCGTCGGTTTCGAGACCTGCAATTCGACGTTACCCCGCTTTTTGACGTAAAAACGAAAACCGATCTGGAAACGGCCCTCTTCGATTTTACCGACAAAGCCAAAAATGCCGATATGCTCGTGGTTTATTACGCCGGTCACGGCATTGAAGTCAACGGGGTGAATTACCTGATTCCCACCGATGCTAAACTCGAACGCGACGAACGGGCCGAGTTAGAAGCCGTTACCCTAAACTACCTGCTCGATCGTTTGGGCAAGAGCCGCCCCAAGTTGAGTTTGGTGCTGCTCGATGCCTGCCGCAACAATCCCTTTGCCGGGCGCAACCGCGACCTGGGCGATGGCGACTACCGGGGCATCAAGGTTGTGGGCGCATCGCCACCCCGCAACGTGATGGTGTTTTATGCTACCCAGTCGGGGCGGATGGCGACCAACGCGGGCGTGTTTGCCGATGCCGTGAAACAACACCTGCAACACGGTATCCGCCTGACCGACTTTTTGATGAACGTGACGAACACGGTAGATCAGCGTACCGGCCAAAACCAGGCCCCTTCTCTATCTGGAACCCTCTTCGGCGATTTCACTTTTTGACAATGAAACCAAATGAAACCCCACTACCAAAACACAAACTACGCGAAGGTACTGCTATTGCTGATCGTGTTGCACCTGTCCTGCTCAACCGGCCTGGCACAGCCTGCGCCCAAAGGCATTAAAATTGTGGGCGGCAAAGCCCCGGCTGGCACCGAACGCCGGGTGGCTTTGGTGATCGGCAATAAAGACTACGCCCATGCAAACGCACTCAGAAACCCCATCAACGACGCACAGGATGTTGCCGCAGCCCTCGAAAAATTAGGCTTTGCCGTTACCACCGCTACAAATACCGACTACCGGGCTACCCTCACAGCCATCAGCCGCTTTGTGGCCGGGCTGGGTACTGCCGATGTTGCCCTGTTCTATTACTCCGGGCATGGCGTGGGTTACAATGGCAAAAACTACCTGCTGCCCATTGATGCCGATATCCGTTGCATTGAGCAGATTGAGGAACAGGGCGTTTCTGTTGGCCGGGTGCTGACCGAACTAACCGCCCGACAGGTGAGAACCAGTTTTGTGTTTTTGGATGCCTGCCGCAACCTGCCCAATCTGAAAGCCTGCAATGCCGCCAGCCGCGACGTTACAACCCAGGGCCTTGTGCGGCCCAGTAACAACCCACGCGGCAGCATGATTGTATATGCCACCGAAGAAGGCACCACCGCCGACGACAACCAGACCGGACGCAATGGCCTGTTTACGAGTGAATTGCTGAAACACCTGACCCGGCCAAACCTCGGCATCCGGGCCATTCTTGACCAAACGGTGGCGGGAGTAGAAACCAGGAGCAAGGGCGTACAGTCTCCCGCTCGCTACGATAAACTCTGGGGCGATTTTGTGTTTGTACAAACGTCTCAGGAGTCAGCCAGGCCGGAACCAATAGCTAAGACACGCCCTGAGCCTGTCCGACCAGAACCCGCCAAACCCGTAACAGCCCAAAAGTTCTCAGACCTGCCCTTTGCCGATATGGTGTATGTAGCGGGCGGCACGTTTGAGATGGGCGACACGCGGGGCGAAGGCGGGCCTGATGAGAAGCCGGTGCATAGCGTAACGGTGAGCAGCTTTTTGATGGGTAAGTATGAAGTGACCCAACGGCAGTGGGAAAGCGTGATGGGTAGTAATCCATCACACTTTAAGGACTGCCCTGATTGCCCGGTGGAGACTGTGTCTTACGACGATATACAGGAATTTCTAAAAAAGCTAAACGCACGGGGCAGCGGTGTGTATCGCTTACCCACCGAAGCCGAGTGGGAATATGCGGCTGGCGGGGGCAACACAACTAACCGCACCCGGTTTGGCAACGGCCAAAACGTGCTT
>JBBRUV010000491.1:0-2590 GCA_038247465.1 Cytophagales bacterium | reverse complement strand
GGGGATAATGCCGTTGGCCCAGAGTTCTTCGTAGGTCTGTTTGAGTTGCAGAAACTGGTCGCGGCTGGCAATGTGGTGGCGTTCGCACAGGCTCTGCGCAATAGAAATTCCGTAGATCGAGAAAAAACGCGAATACTGGTTAAGCAGCAGCAGATTACCCACGGAGGCAGCCGCTTTGCGCTGCGTGATATCGCCCCGGTAGTTCTGAATCAGCCCCTTGCCCGCGCCCACCGCGCCCGATGACACCAGCACGATGCGGTAGTGCGGGTGCAGGGCGGCCACCTGCCGGGCAATGTCAACCATGACGGGTTCGTTGGGTTCGCCGTTGGGTTTGGTGATAGAGGCCGTACCGAATTTAAGGATGAGAATAGGGTTCATATTCGTTTTTTAAACAGGTGTTCAACGGCGGGGTTGGTGAAGCGGGCTTTTTGGCGGAGGGCTGTTTTAAGTTGCTTCAGATAATCAGTTCTGGGTATTTCGATGGCTCCAAACCGCCGAACATTATCGTTGATAAACTGCGTATCGAGCAAAATGTACTGTTGTTGCCGCAAAATTATAATCAGGTAATGGAACGCCACTTTGGCCGCATCGCTGACGTGATAAAACATCGACTCGCCGAAAAAAGCGGCCCCCAGCGAAACGCCGTACAGTCCGCCAACCAACCGATCTTCTATATACGTTTCAACGCTGTGAGCCAGACCAATGTGGTGAAGTTCGGTGTAGGCGTCGATGATTTCTTCCGAAATCCAGACGCCGTCGTCGTCTGAGCGGGGTCGGGAGCAATGGCGCATGACCTGTTCGAAATTGGTATTTATGCGTACCTCGAAGCGGTTCTGGTTCAGCACGGGCCGCAGCGACCGGGCGGGTTTGTAGGTGTCAATCGGGATAACGGCGCGCGGATCGGGCGCGTACCAGTACAGCGAACCGTCGGTATCGGCCATCGGGAAAATCCCGTTTATGTAGCCGTAAATTAAATCGTCGGTGGTAAGCGTGTTCATCAATGCAGCAACTTGCGTTCGCTGGCAAAGATAAAGGAATTGTTGTTGGCCGGGGAACGGAGTAAATAACCGTTTTTTGTCGTATTGCTTTTGTTATGTTATTGGTTTGTCCTGCCAGTTGTTTGTCATACTGCTGTTTGTAAACGGTCCCGGGCTAAACCAAATCGGGGCGAAGCAATCTGACGTTAGTAAACGAAACGATATAGCTTTGCACCATGAAATACACCACGAAAAAATACCTCCTTGCCCTCTGTCTGATTCTGCCACTTCTGCTGAGTCAGTGTGCCGTGAACAAACAGATTTCGCAGGCTAAAACCCTCGGCGACTGCCGCTACAACCTGGCTTCTGCCGACAGTATCTATCTGGCCGGTATCGACGTGCGCGAACTGCGGAACACCAAAGACTTCAACCCGCTTAAATACCCCCGGCTGGCAACGGGTTTGCTCCTGCGCAACGTACCGCTCAATGTCCGGCTCAACCTCGATGTGACCAACCCCACGGCCCGCCCGGCAGGTATCAATCAGTTTGAGTACCGGATTCTGCTGGCGGGGCAGGAGTTGTTCAATGGGTTTATCAATCAGCGGGTTGAAGTGCTGCCCGGCGGCACCACCCGCATACCGTTCCGGCTCAGCACCAATGCGTACCAGCTCATTACCGACGCCAGCACCCGCGATGCCTTCACGCAGCTGGTGCAGAATCTGGCCGGGTCAGGCAATACGAAACCGTCTGAGCTGACCATTAAACTCAAGCCCACGCTCGATATGCTCGGTGGTCAGATTAACTATCCGGGTTATATCACGATTCAGAAGCAGATCGACAGCAAAACGTTTTCAGGGAATTAAGCTGATTTAAAGCTCGATGCGTGAGTCAGTTTTTGCCCCGGCCTTAGTAGCCGGGGCTTTTCTTTGCCTTTTCGGTTCAGCTTAACTTACCAACCCTTTTGCTTTATGCGCCCGGTACTATTTTTTCTGCTCCTGCTGCTTTCTGCCTCGGTAGTGGCTCAACAAAACAAAATTGATATCCGGCATGACGAAGCCGCCAAACGCGTGAGTGTAATGGTTGATGGCAAACCCTTTACGGCTTATGTCTTCCTTGGTCCCGACGTGCTGAAAAAGCCAGTACTGTACCCGATTATGACGGCGGGCGGCAACTTCATTACGCGGGGCTGGCCACTCAATCCCCGGCCCGACGAGCGTGTGGATCATCCGCATCACGTAGGGATGTGGTTTAACTACGGCGATGTGAACGGTCATGACTTCTGGAATAATTCGACGGCGGTTGGTCCTGAACACAAAGGCCCGTTTGGTACCATTGTGCATACGGGTATCAAAGCCATGAAAAGCGGCAAAGGAAAAGGGGAGTTGGTGGTAACGGCTAATTGGCTCGACAAAGATGGCCACCCAATGCTGGAAGAAACCACGACCTACCGTTTCGGCGCCACCACCGATAGCCGTACCATTGACCGTATTACAACCCTGAAAGCATTGGACACCCCGGTTGAGTTTAAAGACAATAAAGAAGGGATGATTGCTATCCGTATGGCCCGGCAGCTGGAGCTGCCGAGTACCAAACCCGAAGTCTTTACAGACGCG
>JBBRUV010000490.1:0-2622 GCA_038247465.1 Cytophagales bacterium | reverse complement strand
TTCACCCTCGGCTACCCCCGCGATGAAATTGTGTATGGCGAGGGTTATCTGAGCAGCGGCACCGGCTACCGCAATGATTCCACCACCTATCAGATTGCCGTATCGGTTAATCCGGGCAACTCCGGCGGGCCGCTGTTAAACGAGCGTGGTAACATAATCGGGATTATTTCGGGCAAACAAACCTCATCAGAGGGCGCATCGTTTGCTATTAAGGCCCATTATCTGAACCGGGTATTGGCTGCTATCCCCGCCGATTCGCTGAACGGCGATGGCCTGAAACTGACTCGTAAATCAAGTATGACTAACCTCTCGCGAAAGCAACAGGTTAAACGCATGGGGCCATTTGTTTATATGATAAAAGTGTTTAAGAGCAAATAGTGCTCAAATAAACACAACATCCTCAATCACGTCGGTTCCCATGTCTTTATTCACCAACTGAATCAGTTTCTGCTTGGCGTTCACGAGTTCGTTGCGGAGCGGGGCAGAGGTGATTTCGACGTGTAGTTTACGGTTACGAACGAATATCTTTCCTGTTCTTGACGCAATCGTTTGCCCCATCATTCTCCCCCAAAATGTTTCGAGGTATGTTTCATCAAAACGCGATTGAAGCTGATACGCTTTCAGCAACTGACTGATGGCATCTTTCACGGGTGTAGCATCGTCGCTCCGACGTTTGGCGTTCTCGCGATTATACCGATAAACAAGCGGTGCGGTTGGGTTTTCCATGATGAGGGCGTTTGAAACAGGGTTATCTGACAAAGATAGCAAAAAAGGCAGGCGTCGTTAAATGCCCCGCCTTTTTGATTTGTTGTGCGTACATACTGCCGGCTAAAGTTCGTAATTTTGCCCGCTGCCACTGATAGACACACGGGACGATGAAGAAGGAAAAAACCATTGATTTTCACATAAAATGGGGTTGGCATTCTATCTCCAAACTCTATAACACCTATGCAGCTCAGTATGGCCTGACGATGGCAACGGGCTACGTGCTGCTTAATATTGACCTCGAACACGGCACCCCGGCCACTAAAATCGGCCCGGCACTGGGTATGGAACCCCGCAGTTTGGTCAGGATGCTCAAAAGCATGGAAGAGCGCGGCATGATTCGGCGCGAAGTGGACGAAACCGATAAACGATTCGTCAGGATTTACCTCACCGATGAAGGCCGCACAAAGCGCGAATTAGCCCGCGAAGGCGTAATCCGGTTCAATAACATGATCCGGGAGAATATCCCACTGGAAAAACTCGTGCTGTTTTTTGACGTTATCAAAGATATTAACCGGCTCGTAGACGACGAGACAGCCCGACTAAAAACCGTTGACGCTGAGGAGCTTATCTTGTAAACAACATCATGCTGACCGTAATTCCATTAGTTGATTCGCCCGAAACCGACCGACTGAATCAGTTCGTTCGATTAATGGAAGTCGTTAGCATTCTCCACCAGGCTAACCCGGCTAATACAACCAGACGTATGGCCATTTCACGCGATGATGTGCAGGATTTATTCCGAAATCTGAACGGTCATCAGGTGCGCTACTTGCTCGTTGGCGGCATCGCCGGCGTTGTACACGGGCACGTGCGAGCCACGCAAGACCTTGATTTGTGGATTCAGGCTGGCGACGAGAACATGACCCGGCTCATTGCAGCCTTACAAGACACTGACGTTGCCGGAGCAGAATACCTCAGAAATACACCCTTAATCTTCGACTGGACGAGCGTAATTGCTGGAAATTACGGCCTGACGCTCGACATGGGCCACGCGCTGAAAGCCTTCTCCAAAACCGATTTCGATGCCTGTTATGAACGGTCATTAGAAGCGTCGTTCGACGGTGTGCCGTTCCGGGTGATCCAGTTAAACGATTTGATTCAGGAAAAACAAGCTACCGGACGCTTGAAAGACCTGGCCGACGTAGAAGAACTCAGGAAGATTCAACAATCATAAAACTAACCCTTTCCCAACATGGAAGCAACCCTCACAAAACCACAGCAACAAACCCGCAACCGCAATATCCGGCGTGTGGCCGTTCTCGGCTCCGGCATCATGGGGTCACGGATTGCGGCCCACTGCGCCAACATCGGCCTTGATGTGCTGCTTTTAGACATTGTGCCGACTGCACTCAACCCCGCCGAAGAAGCCAAAAAACTCACCCTCACACACCCGGCAGTACGCAACCGGATGGTGAACGATGCGTGGCAGAACACCCTCAAAGCCTCGCCAGCCGCGTTGTATAGCCCTAAATTTGCCGACCGCGTGAAACTCGGCAACTTCGACGATAACCTCAACGACCTCACTGGTTGCGACTGGATTATCGAAGTTATCGTGGAACGGATCGACATTAAACGATCTCTGTATGAGCGGGTTGAAAAAGTTCGCAAGCCCGGAACGCTGATAACATCCAACACATCGGGGATTCCGATGCACCTCCTGACGGAAGGCCGCAGCGACGATTTTCGGCGGTATTTCTGCGGAACTCACTTTTTTAACCCGCCCCGTTATCTGCGGCTGCTGGAGATAATCCCCGGCCCCGACACCGACCCGACGGTGATTGATTTTCTGATGAAATTTGGTGATTTACTTTTGGGCAAAACCACCGTTCTCGCCAAAGACACGCCCGGTTTTAT
>JBBRUV010000489.1:0-2680 GCA_038247465.1 Cytophagales bacterium | reverse complement strand
GTACCATCCGGCGGTGAGACGTATCGGCGTACCAAACGGCGGTGAGACGCAAATATGCGTCACAACATTTGCGCCGGATGGTACGCCGATACCGTTTTTACAAATCGCCAATCACCAATTTTTTCAGCGTCGAAGCCAACCGTTGCGCTTCCAGCACGAGGTGTTGCCCCCGCGACCGGCTCAGGCCATCCAGATTCACGAGTTCGGCCAAATAGTCGTTCATGGCCTGAATCAGTATCCGTTTACCCATCGTGTTCAGATGTAGAGACGCATCATGTTCCGTCGGCCCGTTTTCCCGAACGCCCGCGTCCCGATCAAAAAACTCATCAAACACAATTTCCTGCAACAGCAGATGGCACACCACATAATCGGCCCAGGCCCGGAACGCTTCAATAAAATCATAAACCAGCACCGGGCGGTTGTATTCGTCCCGGTGCATAACGCCCACAAACGGATCAATCCCGGCACTGATCAACGCCGATTCGCACTGGCCATAGAGCATTCCGTAAGCGTAATTGAGCAAACAATTAAAGGCATCGGTTGCCCCGCGTCCGCTGCGCTTCTCAAACCGATACTGGCTTGGCAAACAGGCGTTTATCTGCCCAAAATACACCCGGCCTGCGCTGCCTTCAAGACCCCGAAACTGGGCGAAGGCTTCGGGCAGGTCAGTGGTCGAAACGGCCCGGAGTTTATCGCGGCTGCGGGCAACGGCGTGGGTTGCGGCTTCGCGTCCGGTCTCGGCATTGCGGTCGTCGGGGCAGAGGGCCGCCAGCAAATCCAGCACCGTTAGCTGATTGTCGAGCTTGCGGACGAGCATACCCCGCACCCAATCAAGCCCGGCCCGGCTTTGCGCAAACGCCAGTTGGTGTTTGCGGATGGTAGCAATTGAGCCAAACCGATGGCTCCAGAGCCGCCCCACCGGAAACCCGCGCCGGTCAGCAAACAGCACGTCGGTTTCGTGTTCGATGGCCGTCATCGCTACCTCATGGCTGATGCGGGTGGCCGCGTGCAGCACAATGGTTTTGACCGAATGCACCGGCACATAAAACTCGCGGTCGCGGGTACGAACCCGATACCGTCCGTTTTTAACCGAGATACTACTACCGCGCTGATTAAGAATAAGTTGTGTCATATAGCAAAAGAATGAAAGACTGAAAGACTGATTTGCCTAAGCTGGGGCGTGGTTATTGGCTTAAAAAGGCATTCAGGGCCGCTATTGACTTGGGCAAACTGCCGCGCAACTGACACTGACTGCGTTGCGCCCGCATCTCACCGAGCCATTTTTGCCAGACCGTCATCAGCAAATCACCCTCGTCGAGCCGGTCGTACTTGGGCAGAATCTCGGCCACATAAACCGATAGTCCCGGCAGCGGCTTCGTTATGGGCAGCAAGCCTTCGGTGGGCCGGGTTAGGGTTTGCCGCCAGTTGGGGTCGCGCCGGAGCCGGTTCAGCACCCGCGAATCAGTGGCGCGGTTGCCCTGCACGAGGCCATGCGCGTTGTGTTCAAAATCGAAGTAGCCATCCGTCAGCACCACCAACCGATTGTCGCAGGCGGGGCAGAGGTCGGTTGGCAACTGCTCGTTCGCGTATTGCCACAGGTCGCAACCGGCAAAATCGGCGGTTTTGGTGCGTTGGGCCAGTGCCAGGGTGTAGAGCCGGGCTAATTGGCGGGGCAGGTCGGCCCGGAGCGCGTCGAGCCGGGTGCGTTTCTGAGCCATCGGCACCGCGTCCATGTCCAGATACAGAGCGTTCATAAACTGATCGGGTGCGTAGCGAATGCCGCGTTGGGGCGCAATCACCACCCGAAACCTGTCGTGCGAATTGATAATCAACCGGGTCTTCACGCCCTTCTCAAAGCGGGCAAAAACGGCCCGAATCAGGGCCGTATCGCGCCGGGCCTGATCGGGGGCCAGCAATCGGTCGCTCAAATCGAGCAAAACCACGTAGTTGACCGGGCGCACCTTGCCGGGGGGCATAGCACGGACAAGGGCCGGTTGACCCACGAAAAAAAGCACAAAAATCAGGCGTTGGATAAACGGTGTCATAAGGCGTAAGGGGTTGAAAATGTGATTATTTCATTAAATGTTGGGCATAAAAATCGGCCAGAACCCCGGCGCAGGCATCGCGCAGGGCGGCATCGCTGCCCATACGGTTGTTGACGTAGGTGAGCCAGCCGTCGTAAAAATCGGTCACGTATTTCTCTAATTCCGACGGACTGAAAACCACCAACTGCCGGCTGCTGTGCAGGGCGTTGATGTCGAGTTCGAGCCGCACAATCTGCCCGTCGAGGTCGGCCAACGTAGCTTTCAGAGCGTTGACCTTTTCGTGCAGGGTGTGTTGTTTCTGCTGCCGGTGGGCAATATCAATGGCCGATGAGCGGGCCACGTCTTTCTTGCCAATCTCGTGCATCACGGCGTGCAGCAACCCACTCCAAACCATAGCCGCCACAAAGCCCATCACAATCACCAACCAAAACACGGGCGATGTGTGCCAGGCGTGGCTGCCGGGTTGGGCCATCCCCATTAGCACCTTCATCTCGTGATTTTTATCTTCCACGAAATAGGCAATCAGCCCGTCGGTGGCCGCCACTACGCCTACCATCAGGCCCAGCAACAGCCGCCCACCCCACGTTTTGTTTTCGAGCAAGACGTGCAGAAACCCGCCAAACGCAAACAACAGC
>JBBRUV010000488.1:0-2688 GCA_038247465.1 Cytophagales bacterium | reverse complement strand
TGGGCAGAAGCCCGCCGTTGTAGTGGAAACGCGTGAGGTAATAAAAAAATGATTCTCGGCTCGCGGGCTTCCGTTGTAGTGGAAACGCGTGAGGTAATAAAAAAATGATTCTCGGCTCGCGGGCTTCCGTTGTAGTGGAAACGCGTGAGGTAATAAAAAAATGATTCTCGGCTCGCGGGCTTCCGCCCACGCTACTCTAAAACGCCTTCTTTCAACGAAAATGTTGACGTTCTGATTTGCCGGACGTCAACCGTTTTCATCAGATAATCAACCAGGCAGCAGGCCACCACAATCATATCTACCCGGAGTTCAATCATGCCGGGCAACGCCAGCCGTTCGGCGCGGTTGCGGGTTAGGAATAGCCCAAAAATTCGGTAAAATTCATCCACAGACAGTGCAAATGTGGTTTGGTCAGGGTCGGGAAATTGGCCCGTTTCGTGCACAACCGCCATATCCACCAGCGTATCGAACGTGCCCGACGAACCCACCAACACCGTTGGCGCGTATTGATGCACGGCGTTGGCTAAATCCAGCAATTGATCCTGAAAAAAGCCGTTGAGCCGCGACACTGCCGACGGGCTGATGGGGTCGGTTTGGCCGAAACGTTCGAGCAGCCGCTGCCCGCCAATCTCGAAACTCTGTTTCCAGAAAATCCGGTCTTTTGTGCCGATGATGAATTCTACGCTACCCCCGCCAATATCGGTAATGAGCGTAGTTTGTTCATCAAGTGCGCCAGCCGCCCGAACGCCCCTGTAAATCAGTTCGGCTTCCTGGTCGCCCGAAATTACCCGTACCAGCAGTCCGGTTTCGGCCCGGACGCGCTCGACAAACTCCGCCTGATTTTGGGCTACGCGAATTGCCGATGTGCCGATAACCTGGACAGTTTCTGGCGCAACGCCATGTTGGTCAAGCACTTGCCGAAAATAAGCCAGGACTGTCAGCGCCCGGGTGATGCCTTCGGGCGTGATGCGGTTTTGGTTGATGCCACCTTTTCCAATTTTGGCCGGAAGGCTCTCCCGAAATAGAATAGTAGGAGGACGAGTACTTACCGTTTGCTCAATAAGTAGCAAATGAAAGGTGTTTGTGCCGAGGTCAATAACGGCTTTCTTCATAGTAGGTCGTATGTTTGGTGCCGGAAAGTACGCCATTTTGCAGCAACTCACCTGGTGTTTTTGCGCCTAATGCTTAATCGAATAAACCGTAGATTTATATGAAATCGCTCATTATCAGCATGTTGCTGTTCTTTTCATTTTGTAATGCCGACGCACAAGTTCAAGCGAATGAGCCGCTGAAAGCATACAGCAAATTTGACTTTGTGCCGGGTGAGAAAGTTATTGCCATCGAGGATTTTATGCAGGATGCCGTTGGTGATTTTCCGGCCAAATGGAATTCAACGGGTTCGGGCGAAGTCGTTACGCTCGACCGGCAGCCGGGACGGTGGCTTATGCTCAATAAGAAAGGCGACTATATGCCCGAATACATCAAAAACCTGCCCGATAACGCCACGTTGCAATTTGACTTAATCGCTACCAATGTCTTTGCGCCCAACTCGCCGGGGCTTTTCATTGGCCTTGCTGCACTCAATCGGTCCGACAAGAAAACTGCCGGATTAGAGTTGTCAAAACACCTGAAAGACGAAGTCAGGGTAAGCCTGCACCCAAATCAGTTTGGCTCTGGATTTACGACTTTTGAAAACTACGCCGATGGCAAGCGTATTATCAATAACAGAAACAAGTGTACTTCATTTGCTACTAAAGAAGGTCGTAACGTTGTTAAAGTAGCCATCTGGAAGCAAAAACAACGGTTACGGGTGTATGTTAGCGAGGATAAAATTTGGGATGTTCCACAGGCTTTTCAATCGGGCATTACCTATAACTCAGTGGTATTCGCGCTCAACAGAACGAGTGAGAACGATGCGTACTATATCAGTAATATTCGGCTTGCGGTGGGTGCGCCCGATACACGCAACAAGCTCATCAGCGAAGGGAGATTTGTAACCAATGGTATTTTATTCGATGCGAACTCCGATAAAATCAAGCCCGAATCGAACGGAACGCTGAAAGATATTGCCAGCGTACTGGTCGAAAACGGGGCCGTGCGGGTTAGAATCATCGGCCATACCGACGCTGACGGCGACGATGCCAGTAATCTGGCACTCTCGAAACGGCGGGCTGTGGCTGTCAAAGCCGCTCTGGGTACGGTCTTTGGCATTAATGCGAATCGGATAGAAACCGACGGCAAAGGCGAAACCCAACCCAACAGCCCCAATACCACCGCCGAGGGTAAGGCCAACAACCGGCGCGTTGAGTTCATAAAATTGTAGTACCCATCCCCTAAATCTTGTTCAGATGTTTCTAAGAACTAATTATCCCGCGCTTTTAGTGGCCCTTTTGTCGGTTGCCCTGTTTCAGAATTGCAGTAAAAAAGCGGACGATGCGCCCGTAGTAGTCCCCGACACAGCAATTACGGATACTGGCGGGCTGACGGTCACGCTAACGTATGACAAAACGCCTGCCACAACTGACTTAGACTTGTATCTGTACCGGAAAAGCAACTATGCCGGTACATCTAATCCGCAGGGCGCAACCATTGGCCCCAACGACGGGGGTATTGTTTCGACGGACATCATGGTCGTCGCGCCCGACGAAGACCTCACCGTTGTAGCGGCTTACAGAACGGGGACGGTTG
>JBBRUV010000487.1:0-2697 GCA_038247465.1 Cytophagales bacterium | reverse complement strand
TCGCAAGTGGACCGTGGCCGAATTTCACCGGATGGAATTTGCCGACGATGACCCGTATCTGTATGAATTGCTCGATGGGGAACTCGTGAAGAAAAAAGCCCCCACTCCCAGACACCAACGCATCGTTCGAGACATTGCGTTTGCCCTGCATTCGTTTGGTGAAGCCAACAAACTCGGCACCGTTCTCTTTTCTCCGATTGACGTTTTTCTTGATGATAATACCGGCCCGCAGCCTGACATTGTCTTTGTGGAGCAAGCCAACCAGTACCTAATCACGAACAACGGTATTATGGGCGCACCAACGCTGGTGGTAGAAGTAATTTCGCCGTCATCGGTTTGGCATGACCGCGTAACCAAGAAGCGACTTTACGAAACGTTTGGGGTGCAGGAATACTGGATTATTGATCCCGTCGGTTCATTGATTGAGGTCTTTGCGCTCGAGACTGATGCCAGTAACCGCAGCCATTACGAACTTCTGAGCGGAGCCTCGCCCGAAGAAGGCGAACTCACGTCGGGCGTATTGCCGGGCCTGACACTGGATTTGGCGAAACTGTGTGCCGTGTGATCTGGCTTGATGCCCACACGCACCATAACACCCCTGCCGATGCCGAAACCGTAGCCGTTCAGAATATCATTGTCGGTCATGATTCCCAAACGCCCGACGATTGCGCGGCCTGTTCGGTGGGTGTTCATCCCTGGTATGCCCACGCGCCCGCCGTGCAATCTCACCTTGATCGGGTGCGTCAATGGGCTGCGCTCCCCACCGTGTGGGCCATTGGCGAATGTGGCCTCGACCGGCTAAACGGGCCAGCATTATCTGTTCAACAATTGATTTTTCAGGAACAAATTCAGATCAGCGAAGCCGTTGACAAGCCGCTTATTGTGCATTGCGTCCGGGCGTTTGCCGAGGTTGCGGCCCTCCGAAAACCCACGCATCCGGCCTGGGTACTGCACGGGTTCAATCACCGGCTGTCGGTGCTGACGCTGTTGCTCGATGCCGGATTTTACATTTCCCTCGGCTCGGCACTGCTCCGGCCCGATTCGCCGGCGAGTGCTGCCATCGCGCACATTCCATCAAAAAAATTATTGTTGGAGACTGATAATCAGCCATTAGCGATTCAGCTACTCTATAAAACGGCGGCTATCAGACTGGGTGTTTCGGTGGCAGAGTTGCAGGAACGCGTAGTGGCAAACGCCCGGCGGGTGTATCTTCGCCGACTATAAACCGTAAGTCCTAAAATGCCTGACCGTAACTGGCTCTCCCGTACCGAATTATTGATTGGCGATACTGGTGTTGATAAATTAGCCCGCGCCCATGTCCTGATTGTGGGCCTGGGTGGCGTTGGCTCGTTTGCCGCCGAGTTTGTGGCCCGCGCCGGGGTTGGTTGCCTGACCATTGTGGACGGCGACGTGGTTGACCCCACCAATCGAAACCGCCAACTCCCTGCCCTTGCCACGACGCACGGCCAATTCAAAGCCGACATTATGGCCGACCGCCTGACCGCCATAAACCCCGACATTGAGTTGCGGGTTATCAAAGAGTTTATCCGGCCCGACCGGGTGCAGTCGCTCTTAGACAGCGGCCCGTTCGATTATGTTATGGATTGTATTGACAGCATTACCCCTAAATTGTTGCTGTTGCAGGCGGCCTATCAGCGCGGCTTCCCGATTGTGAGTTCGATGGGGGCGGGCGGCAAACTTGACCCGACTAAAATCCATGTTACAGACTTATTTGAAACGTGGTCTTGCACGATGGCCCAATACGTCAGAAAACGCCTGAAACGATTGTCCGTCGGGCCAGGCATAAAGGCTGTTTTTTCGACCGAACCCGTCCGCGACGAATCACTGCTGTTGACTGATGGCGGCTCGTTCAAACGGTCGGCCTACGGAACGATATCGTATTTGCCGGCCACGTTTGGCAGTGTTTGTGCATCGGTCGTGATTCGTGACCTGCTTGATGAACCCATTCCAATGGTGGAACGACCGGCGTTTATTCGGCGGAAGGCCGTGAAAACGGTAATTTCTTAACGTGCTCTCAGAACAAATCAATTTCTTAATCAACATGACCCGTTTCCTGCATTATCTGCTGATTATCAGTTTGTTCGCGTTTATTGCGCCGACAAAAAAAGTCCGGTTATTTAACGGCAAAGACCTCACCGGCTGGAAAATCTACGGCACCGAAAAATGGTACGTTGATGCTGGTGAACTCGTCTGCGAAAGCGGCCCCGACAAGCAATACGGCTACCTCGCCACCGAACAGGCGTACAAAAACTTTGACCTCTCGTTAGAATTCAAACAGGAAGCCAACGGCAACAGTGGCGTGTTTTTTCGGTCAGGCATCGAAGGCACCAAAATCAGTGGCTGGCAGGTCGAAGTGGCCCCGAAAGACCACGACACGGGTGGCATCTACGAATCATACGAGCGGGGCTGGCTCCTGAAAATTCCCGACGAGAAAGAAACTATCCTGAAACCCGGCGAGTGGAATAAACTCCGTATCCGCGTCGAAGCAGACCATGTACAAACGTTTCTGAATGGGCAGGCAATGGCTGACCTGCACGACGAAAAAATTGGTGCCGCCAACGGCTCCATCGCGCTCCAGATTCACGACGGGGGCGGCATTAAAGTCCGCTGGCGTAAATTTGCGTTACGGGCGTTGTAGCTGATTATCAGCGCCTATCACAGATACCGATCGGTGAT
>JBBRUV010000486.1:0-2707 GCA_038247465.1 Cytophagales bacterium | reverse complement strand
GGCCGCGCCAATAACCATGACCTTGGTTGGAATGGGCGTGGTTTCCTGCCAGCGCGTCACTTTACGGGCCGTGGCCCCCAACCCGCCGATGACGGGTGCCTCGCTGATAAACTTACCATTAGAGATGATTCGGTAGGCTGCCGGCGCATTAATCGTGAAAGAACAGGTCGCTTTGTCGGATGGGTGGTCAACAACGGGGAGCCAGTTACGGGCATTGTTTGGCCAGTTGTCGCCGAAGAAGGTACGGTCGCCAAATTTATTCCGGCTGATGATAAGCCCCCGCGCCGGGGTGCCGTCGTACCGAATCGTTACGTCGGTAGGCTGATTCGGAGCAGACGAGTCCACGCTGGCAGGCAGGTTAATAAATACCCGGTCGTTACGTTGGGTAAACGGAGCCGTTTTGCCGTTGACCAGACGCACTTCCCGAACGAGCATACCGGCAGACGTGTCAGTTCTGGGGCTGATAAGGTCGAACCAAACGGTCTGGCGGTCATCGGCGCGGGTGAATCGGATGGTCGTTTCGCCCATGATCCGGTTGGTCGAGTCGCTGAGGGTAAGGGCAAAGTCGTAGTTCAGCACATCGACGCCGGGCTGCGTGTATCGGTTGGCGTTGGTAACGGGTTGTGCGTTGGCGGCAATCCCGCACAGTACCAGCAGAATTGTCCAGAATCGATTTTTTGTTCGTTGCATTCGTCTCGGTTTATTCACTCCTGATTTCCTGACACAACTCTATTAAAACGCCGTTGGTGCTTTTTGGATGCAGGAAACACACCCATTTATTATCGGCCCCGCGCTTAGGTTGGTCGCTGAGCAGCGTAAACCCTTCGCCCGATAGTCGCTGCATTTCGGCCCGGATATCATCCACTTCAAACGCCAGATGATGAATACCTTCACCTTTTTTTTCGATGAATTTGGCGATTGGACTGTCGGGGCGATTGGCTTCGAGCAGTTCAATTTTCGATTCGTTAACCCGAAAGAACGAGGTTGTTACGCCTTCTGCTTCAACTGCTTCGGCTTTGTAGGGCGGGGCATTGAGCAGTCTGGCGAACAACTCGTTCGACGCGGCAAGGTCGCGAACGGCAATGCCGATGTGTTCGAGGTTGGTGAGCATGGTTGGTGAAACTTTACGGATTGGGTAAAAGTTAGTACCATAACGAAGGGACAGGCCGTTTTATAGGTGTTCTCCGTTCTCAAACTTTTCATTCTACATCAACTATGGTTACCGTCTCAGAAATCGCCAGAAATAAAATCATCGAATTAAAGCAAAAGGACAACCTTGCCGACGATTACGCTATCCGCGTGGCCGTGGAGGGTGGGGGCTGTTCGGGCCTGATGTACGATCTGCAATTCGACGCTACGCAACAGCCAACCGACCACGTTGTGGAAGACCGGGGCGTAAAAATTCTCGTTGACCGAAAAAGTTTGCTGTATCTGGCCGGTACCGAACTCGATTTTTCGGACGGGCTGAACGGCAAAGGCTTCCAGTTCAAAAACCCCAACGCCAGCCGTACCTGTGGCTGTGGCGAAAGCTTTGCCGTGTAAATGTAGGTTGGACAATCTTGTCCGACCAGTTGCGGAGCGACTAAGGTTTACGCTACGTAGCATAAGCTGACTCTTTAGCCGCTATTCGCGGCCAGGTCAGACAAGATTATCTGACAAGCAACAGCCAATCCTACGGGGTTGGCTGTTGCTTTTTCTGGTTTTTCGGGATTGGTTGACCAACTTTGACCGGCAAAACTTCACAGCCACTCGCTATGCTCGATATTATCCGTCATGAACTGACCGAAGCACAATCGGTTCTCGATGTCTTTCTCGCCAATCCCGATCATCTCACCGCCATAGAAGCAGCCGCCCGGCTCATGGCCGACGCACTAAACAACGGCAAAAAAATCATTTCGTGTGGCAACGGCGGCTCCCACTGCGACGCCATGCACTTTGCCGAGGAACTCTCGGGCCGATACCGCGACAACCGCCGGGCTTTGGCGGCCATCGCCATTTCAGACGTGAGCCACGTGTCCTGCGTGAGCAATGATTTCGGGTACGATTTCGTGTTTTCGCGCTTCATTGAAGGACTGGGCAACGCGGGCGATGTACTGCTGGGTATCAGCACGAGCGGCAACTCGGCCAACGTGATTCGGGCCGTGGAGGCTGCCCGGCAAAAGGGCATGAAAGTGGTACTGCTGACGGGTAAAGACGGTGGTAAGCTGGCCGAAAAGGCCGACGTCGAGATTCGGGTGCCGCACTTTGGCTACGCTGACCGTATTCAGGAAATTCACATCAAGGTGATTCACCTGTTTATTCTGCTCATCGAGAAGCAGGTCATCTAATAATCTCCCCCGGCACCGCCACCGCCGAAGCTGCCGCCCCCAAAACCACCGAAGCCTCCACCTCCTCCGCCACCAAAA
This sequence comes from Cytophagales bacterium, assembly GCA_038247465.1. Taxonomy (GTDB): domain Bacteria; phylum Bacteroidota; class Bacteroidia; order Cytophagales; family Spirosomataceae; genus JBBRNH01. Next base: position 302 of record JBBRUV010000486.1, on the reverse strand, counting down.
CCACCGCCCCCGGATGAACCACCCCAGCCCGTAGAGGTGGGAAGGAATACGGGCGGAAAAAAGCCACCGCCCCGATTGCGGTTACTACGGCCACCACCTCCCCCACCCCGCCGGGATATAAAGTAGATAACGATGAAAACGACGAAAATCCAGATAAAGATGCCGGAACCTTCGCCCCCATTGCCGGCGTCAGGTTCGGCCTGGTACTCCCCCTGTGCGCGTTGGATAATCTCGGTTGTGGCTTCGTCCAGGCCCTGGTAATACTGGGACTGTTTGAAATTCGGGACAATAACGTTGCTGAT
>JBBRUV010000485.1:0-2710 GCA_038247465.1 Cytophagales bacterium | reverse complement strand
GGTAAATCGGGAAATCGTTCCCGGCTCCGGTGCCGGTAGGAGCCAGCGGATCGGAGAATTTTTTACACAGTATACTATTGGCCCCTAAGCCAATGTTCCATGAATACCAGAACGCACTTTTACGCAGGTCGGCGTTATCCCAGTTTTTATACACCGGGTTTCTTTGCGAGTCGGAATAATGCGCAAAGAAACCACCGCCCCCCTGTAGTCGGGAGCCGGGATGGTGGGCAAACTGAACCAGAAACATACCCTGATCGGGTTGGCGGGTCATTTTTAAATACCAGATTTCTTCGGGCGTATTGATGACCGTTGGGCCAAAAATCTTGTCAAAATCGGCGGGTACGACTACTGGCACCAGTGAGAACAGCTTGGACTGAATAATCTCATCGGCTTTGTCGCGGGCTTCGGCAAACTGACCACGGGTCAGATAGACTTCGGCCAAAGCGGCTTTAGCGGCCCACTTTGTGACGCGGCCAATTTGGGTGGATTTGTCGGGCAGGCTGGTTTCGGCTTCTTTGAGGTCGGCCAGAATCAGCGTGTAAACTTCCTCTGCTGTATTGCGCTTAATGTTGGGTTCGTTCAGCGTTGCTTCGGTGCGGATGGGTACGTTGCCCCAGTTTCTGACGAGCCAGAAATAGTTATAGGCCCGCAGGAATTTGGCTTCGGCCACGTACCTCTTCACATCAGCCGCGCTGATGGCTGAACCTTTGGGTGCGTTTTGAATCACTAAATTAGCATTGCGGATACTGAGGTAAAATATCCGCCAGCCATCGTCGGTACGGGGGATGTTGGTGCTGTTCAGTCCCTGAAAATCGCTCAAAACGGCGTAACTACCCCGCCCATAGCTATAATCGGTGTAGGCTTCCATCTGCGCGCCCAACTGCCCGCTAATGCCATTTATGGCCCGCATCTGTCCGTACACCGCGTTCGTGGCGGCTTCTACTTCGGGAGCCGTATTGTAAAAGGTCTCAACAGCAATAGACTTGGGGGCTTCGATGAGTACGTCCTGGCAGGAAAGACCCGTCAGCCCCAAAAGTGGGAGCAGTGCATAAGCCAGTTTCTTTTGTATGGTTTTCATAATCAGTTTTTTGAAAGTGATTGACGAGTGAACAGTGACTATAAGCCGAGACGAAGGCCGAACGTAACGGCTTTTGAGGTTGGGTAGCTGTAATGGTCGATACCCTGGCCAATGGAATTAGACCCGCCCTGTGAGTTGGTTTCAGGGTCCCACCACGAATACTTTGTGATTGTCAGCAGGTTCTGCCCACTGGCATACACCTGCGCCGACCGCATCCAGCGCACACCCCACTGCTGCAACGGTAGGCTATACGCCAATTGGATGTTCCGCAGCCGCAAATAAGACCCATCTTCAATCAAACGGTCCGAATAATTATAGGAATTGGCGCGGGAAATGACCGGGTATTTGGCATTGGTATTCGTCGGAGACCAGCGATTAAGAAATACCTCGCGGGGCATATTCAGCCCGAATCCGTAGTCAAGCGTATTGCCAATGGAACTGACGTTCAGCAGGTCGTTGCCCTGGGTTCCCTGAATGAACAGGGTCAGTTCCAGCCCTTTGTACGACATGGCCGAGTTCAGCCCGTAAATGAAGTTCGGGTTGGGATTACCGATGATGCTCTTATCGAACTAGTTGACAATTCCGTCGCCAGTGAGGTCTTTATATTTTTCCCGGCCCAAATCTGTGTAGCCATCTTTAAGATAGCCGTAGAACACGCTCATCGGCTGGCCTTCGCGGAGCAGATTGGCCGCATCGGTAATCAGGGTTACGCCAGCGAGGTTGCCACCCAGAATATCGCTCCCGTTATAAAGTTTGACAACCTTATTGCGGTTGAACGAAATATTACCGCCCAAATCCCACTTGAACGCTTTGTCGATAATCCGGGCATCAACGGCTATCTCGATTCCTTTGTTCTGAATCTGCCCTACGTTCTGAATAGTGCTGGTGAAGCCAAACCCAATGGGCAACTGCACGGTATTGAGCAAATCGCGGGTGTTTTTGACGTAATAATCGAGCATCAGGCGGTAGCGGTTATTCAGGAAGGCCGCATCAATGCCGATGTCGGCCTGTTCGGTCGTTTCCCATTTCAGATTACCGGGCAGGCGGGTGCCGGGGGCAAAGGTGTTGTAAAGGGCATCGTCGAAAACGGTTTTTCCGCCGTTCAGGTTGTTCAGGGTGGCGTAGGCGTTGATCGCCTGACTACCGGTTAGCCCCCAGCTACCCCGTACTTTCAGGTCAGAAATCAGGGAATTGCTCTTCAAAAAATCTTCTTCTGATACCCGCCAGGCCAGGGCTGCCGATGGGAAGTAGCCCCACTTACCACCCTCGCTGTATTTGGAGGAACCATCGGCCCGGAAACTAACCGTGGCTAAGTACTTGCTGTTGTAGCCGTAATTGACCCGGCCCAAATACGACAGCAACGCACTTTTGGAGAAACCCGAATTGGGAATACCCGGCGTATTGGCTCCTTCCAGATTGGCCGTTTCGGTGATGTTACTCAAAAAGCCAACGCCCGAACCACCCAGCGACGTACCCACGAAATCCTGATACGTAAAACCGGCCACCGCCGAGATGTTGTGCTTGCCACCAAGGGTTTTGGTATAACTAACGGTGTTTTCGCTCAGCAAACTCCTGAACTGCGAGGTGAATACACGGGCCGTCCCCTGCGAGTTGATGAAGTTGGTGGTGGTG
>JBBRUV010000484.1:0-2723 GCA_038247465.1 Cytophagales bacterium | reverse complement strand
CATTGAGGAGCAGAAATTAAACTAGTAGTCAAGCGCACAAAACCAACCGCACAAGGCCTTGGCGACCCGCCTGTTCGCTTATATCGGCACGGGCCGCCCCGCCCGGCCTAAAGGCGCGGGGCTTTACGCGATACGTCGTAACGGTAGCTTGCGGATAAGCCAACGGCAAGCGCAGGCCTCGGCCTAACACCTGTGCAATGAGCAATTTGGAGTTGAACGCCCGTTCGTCCATCGGCACAATTTGAAATACGTTTTTCACATCCCAACCTTCGGTTAGCATCGAAACCGACACAATCCATTCAAACGGGCTGCTGTCGCTGTCCACGCGGGGTAAATATCTATCCACGTTATCTTGGTGCTGCGAAGTGATTATCAGCACTTTGTTTTGTCGGATTTCGGCAATCGGTATGTTTTCTTTGGCCGCCAAAAATTCACAAATCTCCTCCGTACTCTGTTTGGCAAGTTGAATATCTTTCGTTACCAACAGCGTCAATGGTTTCAGTTTGCCATAGCGGGCTTTGTTCGCCTGATGATTTTGATAGATTTTTTGCAGTTTTTCGTCTCGTTCCTGTGTCTGCTCATCTTTTGCCACATAGTCCACCAATTTTACGACCTGATTTTCGATGGCTTGCCGGAGCGAATACCGGAAAATCACGTCGTCAAAATAGTCATTCTCGATATACGCCGTTCCCGTAAAACCGAGCATATACCGAAATCCATGCCCACCAATGAGCAAAAACTCTTTCCATTTTTTGAGGCTCTTGCTATCTGCATCGTTGCCCACTGTTTTGTTGTAGGCATGATGCACTTCGTCGCTCAATACCAGGCAACGCTCTCCTTTGCTAAACCCTAAACTATCCTGAATCGAACTTCCCGTTCGGCCATACACGGCGTGAATGTTTTCAATGCAGATATCGCCAGGCAAAATGGTCTGTGTGGCATCAATAATGCGTGGATTGGCTACGACTACCGAATCAGGCAGGGTTTTCTTGAGGGAGGCATTGGCCGAAAGTTGCGAAAATTTGGTAATCAGTTCGCGCTCAATCGTTACTGAGGGGCAAAGTACCAGCACTTTATCGACCAAACCCAACCCCAGCGCAAGCTGGGCAATGCCATACATAACGTAGCTTTTGCCGGTTCCGGTAGCTAAATCAATCGTGGCCGACAAGCGGTCGGGCAACTGTAATTTGCGCTGATAGTCGGCAAGGTTGGCATAGCGGTTTTGTAGGTGTTGGCTCCGGCTAAAATTTTCGGCCACTAACTGGTTGATGCTGGAATACTTACCCGAAAATAGATAGACAATAGCCATGCGGATAGCCTGTTTTTGGTAATCACGGTCTGGGCAAAGTACGTCTAAGAAGCGTTCCCAAACCGAAAGGTCAAGCCGAATGGGGTCATAGTTTTTGGTGACGGTCAGCACCAAATCCTGCGTATTGAAGGTTTTGAGTTCTTGCATGGGGTTGATGTGGTTTAAACAGTAAAATCTTCGCGGAACTCATTGCCATAAATATCCACATACACCACGCCGACGCGCTTTCCGGTTGGGCCGAGGGGCAGACTGATATGGGTCTGTTGGGCGAGGTCGGCGCGGAGTTGCTCCACAAACAGGTTGCCGCCTTCGGTTTCGGCTTTTTCGAGTTCCTATTGTTTTTGCTTCTTGCGGGCAATCAAATCGGCGGCAAAAACAAAATGGGTCATCATAAACTCACTGCCGTTATAATCGGTATCAAGCAGCACCATCGCCAGCGACTCGAAGTTTTCCATCTCCCGGCCCGTTCCTTCTTCGGCATACTGTGACATAAACCGCCTGATGATGAGCGTATTGTCTGTCAAGTCGCTCTCTACTTTGGGTTGCCGCATGAAATGAAACCCAACTGCGTCGTCTAAGGCGTTGATGTTGGCTTTGCTCTGTGGTTGCCGAAACCGCGAAAACTCTTTCTTGTGCAGTTCCTGAATAATCTGGTACGGCACTTTCAGGAAATAATACCGAACGGCATCAATCTCATGGTAATCGGCAATGAAATCAACGGCGTTGGCAGGTGCAATCAAATAAACCCGAGTGCCGACCCGGCCACCAATGGCCTGGTGTAAGTCAGCCAAATAGCTCTCATCTAACTTAGTTTCCTGATGTTTCCAGAAATCCCAAATCAACACGTAAGACCCAAATCGTTCACCGTCAATAGCAATGCCGTTGATGCGCTGCCGCTTGGCTTCGACTTCAAACAGGTTCAGTACAAAGGCATTATATTTTTCCGGGTTCAGCTCAAACAGTTTGTTAATGTCATATAGCCCCGTGTTTACGGTGGTGAAACTCCGGGCGGGTTGACCGTGCGGTTGTTTCCGGTCGGCAAGGCTCTTACTATCCTGAATTTGCAGAAGCCGTTTTTGCATCGTGTAGAATGACAACTTGCCAATGTCGCAGGTTATCCATCGGCGACCGAGTTTTTCGGCAACGGCGGCTGTGGTGCCACTCCCGCCAAAAAAATCAAAAACAATGTCATCGGGATTGGTGAAGGCTTCGATAAGCAGTTGAAGTAAATCCTCTGGCTTTTCAGTTGGATAGCCTGTCGTTTGCGACATTTTCACCAATTCTTTGTTCCAAACATCGCCAATGGCAACGAAACGTGAATCTACGGATGTGATTTCGTTAATAATTTCTTCTTTCGTTTTTTGCAGGTCAACAGAAACGGAGGTCTTCAAACTTTTACACCCAGGATTATATG
>JBBRUV010000483.1:0-2748 GCA_038247465.1 Cytophagales bacterium | reverse complement strand
TACGTTTTTGCCCGTGTAAAACGGGTGAGACTGCGAGCTAACTTCAATTTTGACGAGCGGATAGGTCTGGCCTTCAAACTCGATTTTATCCGGTGTCTGAACCGTCGAGCGGGTGACGAATTTGTAATCGCTCGACAGGTCGTGGAATACCACCTCGCGGTACTCCGGGTGAATGTCTTTTTTCATTGTAATTCGCTGGTTATCTTATCGCATCTCGGTTTCCGACCGAAAAGGAGCGCAAAAATAGGGCCTTTTGTGCTGACAAACAAGTGATTATCCCGATTATCGCACACGTTCACGGTTTTTTACCAATTCGTCGTTATCTTGTTCGTATTAACACCCCAAACCAATAGCCCTGCTTCCAATGACTCAATTTTCGCGTTTGATCGCGCCTGCTTTCGCCACGCTGCTGTTGCCCGCCATCTCAACGGCGCAGATGGTTCCGACAAGCCTTACCAAGACGGATGCAACTCCGGCAAACACAGCCACAATGTTTGCCGAAACCATTACTCCGGCAGACCTCAAAAAACACCTGACCATTTTGGCTGCCGACGATATGGAAGGCCGCGAAACGGGTTCGCCCGGCCAAAAACGCGCCGGAAACTACATTGCCAGCCAGTTTGAATCGTTCGGGCTGAAACCCATTGTGCCGGGTGCCGACGGGAAGCCGGGTTACTTTCAGCCGTTTAACGTCTATCAAAAAACCTGGGGCGAGTTTTATGTGAAAGCGGGTGGCAAACAGTTCGCTTACCTCACCGATTTTATCGTAAACGGTCTGTTCAGTGTGCCAACCGAAACGGCTTACGAAACTGTTTTTGTGGGCTACGGTATCAGCGATCCTAAATACGACGACTACGCCGGGCGCGACATTCAGGGAAAAGCCATTGTGATTCTGGAAGGCGAACCGAAAACCAAAACCGGCGCGTCGCTGATTTCGGGCAGTACCGATGCCTCGAAATGGGGAGCTGCCGATAGTTGGCGCATCAAATCAACGCTGGCAAAAGAGAAAGGCGCGGCCCAGATTTTTATGGTCTCGGCAGCATCGGCGGCTGATTTTAAGCAACTGCTCACCGAACGCGGAGCCTTGCTATCCCGCTTTAACCGAATGAGCCTGCAACCGGCGCAGGAAAAAATCGGGGTGGTCGGTTTCTTCACTATCTCGCCCGAAATAGCCGCCGTTTTGCTGGCGACCAAACGGGATTGGGTAAAAAAAGCTGCCGGGCAAATCACCAAAACGGGTAAACCACTACCGGGCGAACCGACCGGCAAGGTGGCCGTGAAAGCCGAACGCAAAGATGCCACCGTGCAAACCGAAAACGTACTGGGTTTTCTGGAAGGCTCCGACAAAAAAGAAGAAATTGTGGTTATTTCGTCGCACTACGACCACATCGGCATCAGCCCCGACGGACAGATCAACAACGGGGCCGACGATGATGGCTCCGGCACGGTGTCTGTGCTTGAATTAGCCGAGGCTTTCTCGAAGGCCAAAGCTGCCGGGCAGGGGCCACGCCGGTCTATTCTGTTTATCACCGTAACGGGCGAAGAAAAAGGCTTGTTCGGCTCCGAATATTACAGCGATCACCCGGTGTTGCCCCTCGCTAATACCGTTTGTGATTTGAACATTGACATGATTGGCCGGGTTGACGACGCGCACAAAGCCGACCCGAAATATGTCTATCTCATTGGCTCCGACAAGCTATCATCCGGCCTGCACAGTATCAGCGAAGACGCGAACAAACAACACGTTGGCTACAAACTCGACTACACCTTCAACGACCCGAACGACCCGAATCGGTTTTACTACCGTTCAGATCATTACAATTTTGCCCGCAAGGGAATCCCTGTGATTTTTTATTTCACGGGTGTTCACGAAGATTACCATCAGCCGGGCGATGATGTCGAAAAAATTATGTTTGAGAAGCAGGCTCCCATCGTGAAATTGGTTTTTCATACTGCCTGGGAAGTTGCCAACCGCGACGAACGGATTAAAGTGGATAGCAATAAGCCGTAAACAACGCAAACGGCAGGTCCGCGCTCCTATATCGTTAGTTCCCGAATCCGTTCCATGTAGGAGCGGCTGACCCGCACCACGTCGCCGTTTTGCATAATTACGTCATAACTGGCGACGTGTTTCTGGATTTCGCGGATGAAATGGAGGTTGATAATGGCCGACCGATGCACCCGGATAAACTGCTTCGGGTTGAGCCGGGTTTCGAGCGCACTAATGCCGTAGTTGCTCAGGTGGCTGGTTTTGGCGGTGATGAGTTTCGAGTAGTCGCCTTCGGCATCAATCCACAAAATATCATCAACCGCCACTGTCACGAGCCGATTTCCGGTCTGCACCAGCACCTTATCGGGGTAGGTGTTCGGCGTCAGCAAACTTTCGGCCAGCGGCTGAATCTGCTGAATGTTGGCGTTTCCCGGAGCCAGAATGCGCTGCACGGCCTGGGCAAACCGCTCGCGGGTGTAGGGTTTCAGCAAGTAGTCAACGGCGTGAACCTCAAAGGCTTGCAGAGCATATTGGTCGTAGGCGGTCGAGAAAATAATGCGCGGAATCTCGTCGAGATGGGTCAGCACATCGAAGCCCGTCAGTCCCGGCATCTGAATATCCATGAATACCAGATCGGGCTTGAACTCATTGATGAGCCGCACGGCATCTACGCCGTTGTTGGCCTCGCCCACCACAATCAGCATCGGGTAGGCTGCCAGATACTGCCGGATCAGGGTGCGTCCGGCGGCTTCGTCGTC
>JBBRUV010000482.1:0-2751 GCA_038247465.1 Cytophagales bacterium | reverse complement strand
TGGGACGTGGGTCACCAGGCATACGGCCACAAAATTCTGACGGGCCGACGCGACACGTTCTACACCAACCGATTCTACAAAGGCCTATCGGGTTTCCCCAAGCGCAAAGAAAGCCTGTATGATACATTCGGTGTCGGTCACTCGTCAACCTCCATTTCGGCGGCTTTGGGTATGGCGATGGCCTCGCAACTGAACGGCCGCCCAGAGCGCAGCCACATTGCCGTGATTGGTGATGGCTCAATGACGGCCGGCGAAGCCTTCGAGGGCATGAACCACGCGGGCTCAACAAACGCAAATCTGCTTATTGTCCTGAACGACAATAACATGAGCATTGACGCAAACGTGGGAGCCTTGCGCGAATACCTGACCGATATTACTACCTCGCGGGCCTACAACAAGGTGAAAGACGAGGTTTGGAATATGTTGGGAAAGATGGACAAACTCGGTAAAACCGCCCGCGATTTGGCCTCCCAGATTCAGACCGGCATCAAAAGCTCGCTAATCGAAGAAAGCAATCTGTTTGAGTCGTTGAACCTGCGGTATTTCGGCCCGATTGATGGCCACGATATTGACCACTTGGTTGAAGTGCTGGCCGATCTCAAAAACATTCCCGGCCCTAAACTCCTGCACGTCCTGACCAAAAAAGGCAAAGGCTACGGCCCCGCCGAGAAAGATCAGACCAAGTGGCACGCGCCCGGTTTGTTTGACAAGTTGACGGGCGAAATCAAGAAAAAAACCTACGACTCGCCACAACCGCCCAAGTTTCAGGACGTTTTTGGGCACACAATTGTCGAGTTAGCCGAGAAAAACCCGCGTATTGTCGGCGTTACTCCGGCTATGCCATCGGGCTCGTCGTTGAATATCATGATGAAAGCCATGCCCGACCGCGCTTTTGACGTAGGCATTGCCGAGCAACACGCCGTAACGTTTTCGGCAGGTATGGCTACGCAGGGCGAGGTGGTGTTCTGTAATATCTACTCCACGTTTATGCAACGGGCTTATGATCAGGTAATTCATGATGTCTGTATTCAGGAATTGCCCGTGATTTTCTGCCTTGATCGGGCCGGGTTTGCTGGTGCCGACGGCCCAACCCATCACGGTGCCTACGATTTGGCCTATATGCGATGTGTGCCAAATATGATCGTCTCGGCCCCAATGAATGAGCAGGAACTTCGCAATTTGATGTTTACGGCGGCTTCTGACGAAATTCAACGCGGCACACGGGCTTTTACCATCCGTTATCCGCGTGGCGAAGGTGTGATGCCGAACTGGAAAACGCCGTTTGAGCGCATCGAAATTGGCAAAGGCCGCCTGATTCAGGACGGCGAAAACGTGGCAATTCTGAGCATCGGCTCTATTGGCAACTACGCCGTAAAAGCGGCTCAACTCCTTAAAAAAGAAGGCATCAACCCGGCTTTGTTCGATATGCGGTTCGTGAAACCGCTCGATGAAGCGTTGCTACACACGATTTTTGGCCGATTTGATCGGGTGCTGACCGTTGAAGACGGTTGTTTGATGGGCGGCTTCGGCTCGGCCATTATCGAGTTCATGGCCGATAACGACTATACCGCCCGCGTCCGTCGGTTGGGTATCCCGGATGCGGTGATTGAACACGGCGAGCAGATTGAACTCCACCGCGAATGTGGTTTCGATCCCGAAGGCATCGCCAATGCCGTGCGCGAGTTGTTATTTTCGGGAAAGGGGGTTTTGGCGTAGATTAGTTTGTGGTTCGTAATTTTATGTGCGAATAAAACGACAAACCACGAACGACAAACTCATTTACATGGCGACTTCGCTCAAGAAGCACCTGAACGAACTTGAACCCGACGAATTGGTTGAGCAAATCCTGAACCTTGCCAAGCGGTTTAAGGACGTGAAAGCTTATTTCGACATGGAACTGGGCGATGAAAAACAGCAGGCCGCCATTGTTGAGGGCTATAAAACCAAAATCCACAAGCAGTTTTTCCGGGCGCGGGGCGTGGGCAAACCCAAAACCGCCGAACTCCGCAAACTCATCAACCACTTCAAATCTATCGCTGTTTTTCCGTTCGACGTGGCCGACCTGATGCTCTACCGGGTTGAGATGACGATTGACTACGACAACGGCCCCGGCGAACCGTCGGACGCGTTCTTCGATGCGACCCTCAAAGCTTATGAAGAAACCCTAAAGCTCGTCCAGGAAAATCAGTCAGAAAGTCACTTCCGCGAACGCTGCCAGGCGATGTGCATCAAAATCCCGTACAAAGGCTGGGGTTTCGGCAAAGACATGACCCGGCTGACGGAGGAGTATATGGCTCAGTAACAACAAACGCCCGCCGGAAACCAGCGGGCGTTTTGCTATTCTCTTTTTATGCACTTTTTACTATTACCTCATCTGACTGTCGCTGGCCGTGCAGCCACCGTCCGTTACCGTCAGCGTGTATATGCCCGGCAATACACCGGGCGGGGCCACAATCTGATATGAACCCCGGTTGCGGTACACGGTGCTGTAGATGAAACCCGGGCCAGTCCAGACGAATATCCGCCCCGTTGCTACTGCCGAGAACTGACCGCCACCGCTCACGTTCAGGTTACTGATAGGAGGCGCAAGGGCGAGGTTACTGTTATGGTCTGAGAAACGGTTGGCGCAGCACAGCCGTTACTGTTAGTATAGCTGTAGGCCACTGAGTGCTGACCAACACCCAACGTAGCCGCGTTGAGACTGAGGGAAGTTTCATTATTGACCGTAAACGTTCCGCCCGTTGGGCTGCC
>JBBRUV010000481.1:0-2778 GCA_038247465.1 Cytophagales bacterium | reverse complement strand
GTACAGACGTGTCTTCACGTCTCACCGCCGAATGGTATTCAGGTTAGCAATATAGGGGCAAATACCATCCGGGGGTGAGCCTGCCGGGGGCAAATACCATCCGGGGGTGAGCCTGCCGGGGGCAAATACCATCCGGGGGTGAGACGTGAGGACACGTCTGTACATACGTGGTTATATTGCCAAAAAAACGATGCGGCAATTCCTGTTCTTATTCCTGTTTTTGGCATGTACTATTCATTCTGCCCCGGCTCAAGGTTTGCAAAAACCCGTCGAAATTATCCGGGATAAGTGGGGCGTAGCCCACATCTACGCCCAGAACGAGCATGATCTGTTTTGGGCGCAGGGCTATACGGCGGCTCAGGATCGGCTGTTTCAACTCGAAATCTGGCGCAGGCAGGCCACCGGCACCGTTGCCGAACTGCTTGGCCCACAAGAAATTAAGCGCGACATCGGCACGAGACTGTTTACATTTCGTGCGGCCAAAAACGACATCAATCAGGAATTATTAAGTTACCACCCGCACGGACCGCAGATTGTGGGCGCATTTGTGGAGGGCATCAATGCCTACGTGACCGAAATCCTGAAAACGCCCGAAAAACTGCCCGTTGAGTTTCGATTGCTGGATACTAAACCCGGTTTCTGGACTCCCGACATCGTAGTTAGCCGCCATCAGGGACTGTTGAGCAATATCCGCGATGAACTGAATTTTGGGCGATTGTCGCACCTGATCGGCCCCGACAAGTTGCGTGAATTGCAGTGGTTTCACCCACGATCCGACGCTTTGGGGGTGAAACCCAAAACCGAACCGGATTTAACGTTGCACGTCAACGGCGAACAACTCATGCAGCCGATTCTGGAACTGTACGAAGCGTTTCGGTTGCCCATTCAGTTCGGCGAAAATACCAAAGCTGCCGTGAGCGCAACCGACGAAGAAGAAGCCCCCAACACCTGGTTTGAGACCGAAAAACAGTACGTTGGCTCAAACAACTGGGTAGTGTCGGGCGCGAAAACCAGCAGCGGCTACCCCATGCTCGCCAACGACCCGCACCGGGCAATATCGGTGCCGTCGCTGCGGTACATGGTGCATCTGCACGCGCCGGGCTGGAACGTGATCGGTGCGGGCGAACCGACATTACCGGGAATCTCCATCGGTCACAACGATTACGGCGCGTGGGGACTCACGATTTTTGATACCGATAACGAGGATTTGTACGTCTATGACATCAACCCCAAAAACCCGAATCAGTATCGGTACAAGGGTAACGATGCAACGGCTCGCTGGCTGACGATGACCACACGCACCGAAACGATTCCGGTCAAAAACAGTAAGCCCGTTACGGCGACACTAAAATTTACGCGGCACGGCCCGGTAGTATTCGAAGATGCTAAAAACCATAAAGCCTACGCCGTGCGGGCGGGTTGGTTAGAGCCGGGCTGCTCGCCTTATCTCGCCAGTCTGCGGATGAATCAGGCCAAGAGCTGGGCCGAGTTCCGGCAGGCCTGCACCGCCAGCCGGATTCCGGGCGAAAACATGGTCTGGGCGGGGCGAAACGGAACTATTGGCTGGCAGGCGGTGGGGCTGGCTCCCATTCGCAAGAACTGGACGGGTTTGGTGCCGGTGCCGGGCGACGGCCGCTACGAATGGGCGGGATACCTACCCATTCGGCAACTGCCCAACAGGGTCAGTCCCACCGAGGGGTTTATTGTCACGGCTAATAACAACCTGACAGCACCGAACTTTCCCCACCGCAACGCCATCGGCTGGGTATGGGCGGGGCCGAGCCGGGCGCACCGCATCGAAGAAGTTTTGGGCAACGGGCAACGCAAAACCATGACCGACCTGATGGCCCTGCAAACGGATTACCTCTCGCTGCCCGCCCGAACGATGGTGCCGTTGCTGGCCGACCTGTCGTCGCCCGATTTACCAACCGAAAACGCATTGACGTACCTCCGCAAGTGGGATTATCAACTCGCGCCTAACTCCGTTGCAGCCGCTATTTATATGGCCTGGGAAACGCAGTTGCGCCAGACTGTTGCCCAGAATCTGATTCCCGACAAGGCCCGGCCTTACCTGAAAACGCTGCCCCTGAAACGGGTGATTGACCACCTGACCGCGCCCACTGGTAGCCGCGACAGCCTGCTGCTCACCTGCCTGACCCGCGCCGTGGCCGACCTCACGGCCCGCATCAGTCGCAGTGGCGAACCATTCGACCCAACCGAATGGGGGTACGGACAGGCCAAAAACAAGCACATTACCATCACGCATCCCCTGAGCGCACTCGCCGACGAGCCGACCCGCCAGCGGATGAACCTCGGCCCGATTGCACGGGGCGGATCCGGCGAAACCGTGAACGCCACCGGCAACGAACTAAAGCAGACGCACGGCGCGTCGTTCAGAATTTTGGTTGACACCGAAGATTGGGATAAGACCCTGAGCATCAACAGCCCCGGTCAATCCGGCGACCCGGCCAGCCCGCACTACCGCGATCTGTTTGAGCTTTGGGGCCGCAACGGGTATTTCCCGCTGTATTTCTCGCGGCAGAAAATCCAGCACGTGGCCGAACGTACCACCGTTCTGAACCCCTGATTAAGCCCGCTTATTGCGGATTCAGCATTGTGGGGGCGTTGATTTCATAAACTTGTTGCGATAGCATTTTTGATTAAAACTTTAACAATCAGATACTTACTTTAAATTAAAATCGAATCTCAACAGCGAATAGCAAAGTTTATATAACCATATTCTGAAATTAGACTATCTGAATGTCTTTAAGCACACTG
>JBBRUV010000480.1:0-2802 GCA_038247465.1 Cytophagales bacterium | reverse complement strand
TACGGTCAATGGCAGCAGGGTCATATCAGGGAACGGCTTTTATAAACACCGAAGGCCAACTACACGATGAGGTATTTTTTGTAGAAGACTTAGCCCATCAGTGCGGCCACGTCATGTTTTACCTCATTATCTGGCAAACTGACCTTTTTTTTGCCGTTCCGAAAGACACGCCTTTGCGTGATTTTACCAACGACGTATTTGAGAACCGGGATGTGTACGGAGCTTTTCATGGCCTGTTCACCTATACCAGTATCTTACACTGCTTAACAACCTGTCTTACCGCCAATGTATTCACTAAACCTCAGCAAGCCGAAGCGTTGGCACGGATTGGTTTTTTCATGAGAAAGTTTGAGACTGATTTAGAAAATTTTCGAAATCCACAGATTCTTACTGCTGAAGGTTACCGTTTTTACGAAGCCTTTCGGGGCGGATTTGACTTGGTTCGGAATAAATACGAACCAAGCTACGGTCATTTTCGCTATCAAACTCAACCCTATATTTTCAATTATTCTCATTTCTGTACTGAAAATCAACTCTCAAACCATCATGAAACGATTACTTATGCTGACGCTTTTTAGCTTTCCTCTATTCGTTTGCGCCCAAATTCAGAAACAACCTGAATACGGTAGTTTCCAAAAAGCAAGAACGGTACTCGATAAAGCAATCCGGTTTGCCGGCATTGCGGCTGATACGCTCAATATGGCGGTTATGGCAACCGGCATTAACCACGAATCGGGTCATTATCCATCACCTGGCGAACGAATTGATATGCCGGACAATTACACACTTCAGTTTTTTCAGGGAGCCGCTAATTATTTCCTCAAAGCCGAAACCACCTACCGTGAGCGGCCCTACAACCGGCAGGTTTATGCAAAAGGCGATAGCTTGTTTTTTCGCAGCTATTTTGCCCGCAGTGTAACCCGAAAAACGAGTGATTCGCCCACGGGATTGTTCAACGAAGTGCTGACATTGCACCCTGTTTTGTTCCTTCAAACCGTTCGTCGCCAGAGTTTAACCTCGTTGCGGTATGTCGGTAAAACTGCTGGCAACGAGTCGATTAGTACGATTGTAAACGGTACACTGTTTACACTTCAGGTAGCAACTAACGGCCAACTGAATCAGGTTTCGTATTTGGCCGCGCACGATTATTATGGCGATAACGTCCACACCTATCAGTATAGTGCTTATCGGGCTACGGGTGGTTTCAGGCTACCGACCACGTTTCGGGAATACGAGTTTGGAGCCCTACGAAAAGAACAAACCTACACATACAACCTGAAATCAGTAACTGAACTTCCTGTGAATCAGGTTTGTCCCGGTTGTTCGTTACTCCCCCGGTCGAAACCGGATAAGGACGTAACCACACAAAATCTCGGCGGAAATTTATATGCCATCAATCTTAATCAGTTCGACAATCGGTCGTTCGTATTAATTGGCGAGAAAAGCATCTCGGTTTTTGAAGCACCCTTGAGTTATGCCGCCGGGCAAAGTGTAGTTCGCGCAGCCCAACAACTCGCACCCAATAAACCAATTGGTCAGGTAATGGTAACGCACCATCATCCCGACCATGCAGGTGGTCTTCAGGCGTTTGTCGAAGCGGGTGCCGAAGTGATTACGACCAAAGGCAACGTCGCGTTTTTGGGACAGTTTGTCAACTTCCCGCACCAACTATCGGGGCAAACAGCCCCGAAAACGATCATCCCATCGTTTGCCCTTGTAGATAGCAGCCGGGTGTTTAATGCCGGAACATCGTCAGAGTTTTCGGTTTATTTCACTGGAAATACAGAACATACCAACGAATATTTGCTGGCTTATTTCCCGACACAAAAGATTTTGTTTCACGGTGATTTGTGTTTCTTTTCTGAAAACGGTGAAACTTCTCCTGCTTCAGTTCGGGAGCAAGCGGTTGGCAAAGCCATTGCCCGCTACAAACCAGAGGTCGAAAAAATTTATGGCTCGTGGCCCATTCGGGGTTACAAGGCGTTTGGCACAAAAGCCGAGTTAGACAAAAAGCTACAGGCCGTTGCTAAGTGATACCTGATGTCCAAAGCCTTTCCTTTCCATAAGCAACTCGACCATAGTGACTGCGGACCAACCTGTCTCCGCATGATTGCCGAATTTTATGGTCGGGTTTTGCCCCGTGAGTTTTTACGCCAACAAACGGGTATGGATTTGCAAGGTGCGTCGTTAGGCGGATTGGCCGAAGCTGCCGAAAACATTGGGTTGCAGTCATTAGCCGTTACGGTTCCGCTGGAGACGGTTTTAGCCGAAGCCCCTTTGCCCTGTATTGCCTACTGGCGGCAACGACACTATGTGGTGGTGCATAAAACAACCAACAGACATATATACATCGCCGACCCCGGTTTTGGCCTTATTCGTTATACCCACGAAGAGTTTCGGCGCGGCTGGCTCAACAGCAAAACTCCGCGCCCCGACGAAGAAGGTATAGTGTTAATTCTGGAACCGTCGCCCGCCTTCTACGAATCCGGCGAAGCCAACGCAAACTCAACCATCCCTAAATTGGGTATTGGGTTTTACCTACGCTATTTTGTGGCCTACCGCCCGCTTATCGGCCAACTGCTTCTGGGTCTGTTGTTGAGTACGCTGTTGCAACTGACGCTCCCATTTCTGACACAGTCACTAATTGATTACGGTGTTACAATTAGTAACCGTCAGTTCATTTACCTTATCCTGTCGGCTCAACTAATGCTTTTTGTGGCGGAGACATTGACTCAGATTTTCCGAAACTGGATACTGCTGCACATTACAAGCCGGGTCAATATCCGAATGCAGTCTGATTAT
>JBBRUV010000479.1:0-2803 GCA_038247465.1 Cytophagales bacterium | reverse complement strand
TGCATGGCGAATATTGGCACTAACCTAAAGATCAATTTCAGCCCTTTTAATGCAAAATAAAAGTATGCGACTACTTATGACAAGATAACTGTTTTCATTCTAAAAATTATGCTCTCCGAATTTTCCGTCAAAAACTGGCAGTTTATGCTGGTGCTGTTCGTTGGCGTGGCCGCGCTCGGCATCAACTCGCTGCTGAATATGCCCCGGGGCGAAGACCCCGAATTTACCGCCCCCAACTTCGCCGTGATTATCGTTTATCCCGGAACCGATGTGCAAGACATGGAAAAACTCGTGGTTGATCCTGCCGAAGCCCGATTTAACGCCCTCGACAACATTAACCATGTGATTACCAACATTGACGATGGACTGGCCGTGTTGCAGGTTGAGTATGAATATGGCGTTGATGCCGACGAAAAATACCAGGAGGTCGTTCGCGAGGTGAACGCCCTGCGCGGTGAACTCCCGGCAGATGTGTTTCGGGTTGAGATTCGGAAGTTCTCGCCAACCGACGTAAACATCGTGCAGGTGGCCTTGCAGTCGGAGGTAGCATCAGACAAAGAACTCGGCGATTATGCCGACGATCTCAAAAAGCGGCTCGAAAAAATCAAGAGTCTCAAAAATGCCGCCGACTGGGGCTATCCGGCCAGCACCGTTCGCGTGTCGCTCAATATTGAGCGATTAGCGCAGGAAGGCATCCCCGTAAACCGCATTATTGGCGCGTTGCAGGCCGAAAACCGAAATATTCCCGGTGGCAGTATTGTGGCTGGCTCGCGAAAGTTCAACATTAAAACAGCGGGTGATTATCAGTCACTCGACGAAATCAGGAACACCATTGTCTCGACCGATGGCCGTAAAACAACGTATCTGCGCGATGTAGCCGAGGTTGATTTTAATACCGAAGAGCCAACGCACATCATCCGGCTCAACGGCCACCGGGCCGTGCTGGTAACGGCGGGCCAAAAACTCGGTAAAAACATCAGTTTGGTGAGCGGGCAGCTTAATCCGGTGATTGACGAGTTTGCCAAAACGCTCCCCGCCCATATTAAACTGACCAAAAATTTTGATCAGGCCGCCAGCGTTGAGCGTCGGCTGGGTCATTTTGTGCAGGATTTTGCCATTGCTATTTTGTTGGTCTCGCTCACGCTGCTGCCGTTGGGTTTCCGGGCGGCTGTGGTGGTCATGATTTCTATTCCGTTGTCGCTCGCCATTGGGTTATCGTTGCTCAACGCGCTGGGTTACAGCATCAACCAACTGAGTATTGTAGGATTGATTGTGGCATTGGGTATTTTGGTGGACGATTCGATTGTGGTCGTCGAAAACATCGAACGCTATCTCCGCAATGGGTATTCGCGGCAAGACGCGGCCATTAAAGCCACCAAACAAATCACGCTGGCCGTTATAGGTTGCACAGCCACGTTGATTCTGTCGTTTCTGCCGCTTTTGTTCTTGCCCGAAGCCTCCGGCGATTTCATCCGGTCGTTGCCGATGGGCGTGATTACCACCATTTTAGCCTCGTTGGTGGTGTCGCTCACTATTGTTCCGTTTTTGAGTAGCCGACTGCTGAAAGAAGAGCACAACGCCAACGGCAATATTTTTATGCGTGGCCTGAAGAGTATCATCGGCGGGTCATACAGCCGGTTGCTGAACGTGGGTTTGCGGTATCCGGTCATCACATTGCTCATCGCTGGGGCCATTTTTGCGGTGGCGGTTTCGCAGGCCGGGCGTGCTGGATTCGCGCTGTTCCCGGCTTCCGAAAAACCGCAGTTCTTAGTCAAACTTGAAGCTGCCGACGGGACTAATCTGCAAGAAACCAGTCGATTAGCCCGGACTGTTGAGCAGATTCTAAAGCAAGAACCCGACGTGCAATACGTGACCACAAACGTGGGTCGGGGCAATCCGCGCATTTACTATAACGTGATTCAGACCAACGAAGCGGCCAACGTAGCTCAGTTTTTTGTGCAACTTAACCCTGATGTGGAGCCGCCCCAAAAACGCGCCCTGATTGATAAATTCCGGGACAAACTCACGGGCTATCCGAACGCCAAGATCGAGGTGAAAGACTTTGAGCAAGGCCCCAACACCGAAGCTCCGGTTGCGATTCGGATTTTTGGCGAGAATTTAGATTCGTTGCGGACGGTGGCGGGCCGCGTCGAAAGAGCCATGCAAGCCACGCCCGGCACGATTTATGTCAACAATCCGCTCGCCAATCGCAAAACCGACCTCCGCATCCGCATAAACAAAGAAAAAGCCGGGTTGCTCGGCCTGTCCGTCGCCGACATCAACCGGACCATCCGGCTGGCGGTGGCGGGGCTGAATATCGGCACGTTTCAGGACCTGGCGGGCGATGACTTCACGATTAACGTCACGATTCCGAAAACGGGCCAAACCACTAACCAGTTGGCACTTGAGAACCTGTATATCAACACGGTAGGGGGGGGCAGTGTGCCGCTTCGCCAGATTGCCGAACTGGAATTTGAAAGTACTACACCCCAAATCAGGCACTACGACAACGACCGTTTTGTGACCATCACGGCGTTTGTCAAGACGGGTTTTCTGGTGGATAACGTCTATAAAAACCTAATCGTGAAATTAGATGCACTCAAATTTCCAAAAGGATTTTCGTACAAAGCGGCTGGCGAGTTAGAAAGCCGCGAGAAGTCATTCGGCGGTCTCGGCACAATAATTCTCATCACCGTTTTTGGGTTTCTGGCCGTGCTGGTACTGGAGTTTGGGACGCTGAAAAGTACGCTTATCGTGTTGTCGGTGATTCCGTTAGGCATCATCGGAGCCATTGCCGCGCTGC
>JBBRUV010000478.1:0-2885 GCA_038247465.1 Cytophagales bacterium | reverse complement strand
TATCGGTGGCGCTTAGTTTAACCAAACAAAGATGCGTGTCCAACATCAAGGCATTTCAGGAAGACGCAAATGCCAATCCAATGATTATCAGTGCTTTATTTGTGCATCATCAGCCGACATAATTTCTATGAAAAGGCCCTGCTAATCAATACACAACCTGAGTAGTTACCTATTTTCTTTGTAGTGTGGTATAAACATGGGGTGTAAACTTTTGTTTATACGGGTAACTAATCTGCATCATTTACGTCAAAAAGAAAATCTGCCCAACATTCAGCAAAACACTAGCTAATTTTTTATGCAAGCGATAGCTTGTTGATCCAATGGAAAAAGTTCGTAGAAATCGGGCAATGACCACCCAGCGAATTGTTACGGCATTCGAGGAGGTGATTGCCGAACGCGGCATCGAAGGAGTAGGAATCAATCGGATTGCCGAAAAAGCAGGAGTCAGTAAAGTGCTGATTTACCGATATTTTGGCGGTATAGACGGGTTGGTAACGTACTACATTAAGATGGGGAAACTCTTTCCGACGTTCGACAATCGAATGTTGGCACAAATCCAACCCACTCATTCATCAGACATGGGGCGCGTCTGGTCGAGGCAGGTCGTGCAGATATTCAGAGGGTTCAGAGCCTCCAAAGCCGGGCGTGAGATTCTGAAAGCCACCGTTATTGATAACGATGAACTATCCAGCATTGCCAGCAAGGTGCAAGATGAAGAACTGAGCCGCATGGTGGCCGAGCTGTCGTTCACTGAAGGAACAGATAATCAGGCCATTGCCGCCGTAATTCTGAGCGCAATGACGCACCTGACGCTACTCGCCCAGAGCAACCGGACAATGGTTGGTATGGACCTGCGCGACGACGAGAACTGGAAACGGATAGAACAGGCGGTGAAAGCAATCTGCGCGGGCCTGAATCAATTGGCAATACAGTCAGAAACGGTTCGTTTTGATCTCCGCCCCAGCACCGCTCCCGTCGGGCAATGGTAGTTAATTCTCGGCGGGAAAATTCCCCGCCGAGAATTAACCCCAATCCATTATTGCACCTGCACTGTCTTCTGCTGCGTTCCTACACCTTTGATCGTCAGCGATTTCCATTTCTTGGGTAGCTTACTTTTTTGCTGAACCACGCCCGCATCGGTGATGTCTAAGCCGCCAAATCCATTCAGCACGGCCTGTAACATTCCGCCCGCACCCGTAGCAAAATACGGGTTGGTTCCGCCGGCGGTTTCGGCCATTACCCCAAACGGCGGTACTTCGTTGGGCTTGTAGCTTTTCACAAACCACTCATAGCCTTTTTCAGGTTCGCCCAGCCGGGTGTGCAACACGCTCAACACCGACCAGCCCATGGCCGGGCCTTCGGGCGAGTAGCGCGGTTCATAATAGGCTAAATCTTTGCGGATTGAGACTTCGTCGGCCACAATTGTGAGTGGATAAGCCAACAAATTCACGTCAGCCTGTTTGATCGTTACGCCGTCGTAGGTACGGTTTTCTTTGGTGGCTCCGTCCGCAAATTTCGGAATCGGGATATTAGCGGCTGTGGTGGCCCAGGCCGGGTTTGGCGCAATACCCAATTCCTGCGCGGCCTGGGTGGCAAACCCCAGTGACGTTTTTGCCATGCCGTTGGTGAAGGCGTTGTCGTCAATGTTTTCCTGCCATTCATTCGCGCCGATTACGTTGTTGATGTGCAGCTTGCCGTCGGTGCCTTTCTCAACGCGGCTCGTCCAGAAATCAGCCACTTCTTTCAACATCGGATAGCCGCGTGTGCGGAGCCATTCCTTGTCTTTCGTAACCTGATAATATTTCCAGAACGCCCAGCCCACGCAGCCTGTGATGTGGTGCTGAAACGGCCCGGTTAAGGCCCAGACTGGTGTGGCCTCCTGCCCGTCTGCGTCCGATTCCCACGGAAACATGACCCCGGCATAGCCATGGCTGAAGGCGTTCTGTTTTGCCATTTTCATCCGCTCAAATCGGTATTCGAGCAATGATTTGGCGATTTCTGGTTTAAGCGTCAGCAACGGAGGGTACATCCAGAGTTCAGTATCCCAAAACACGTGACCGTTATAACCCAACCCCGATAAACCCATCGGCGACAGGCTGTACGACTGCCCCTCCCGCGCAAACGAATACAGATGATACAAGGCCGACCGAACGGCCCGTTGCGCATCGGCATCACCGTCAATAATAATGTCTGACTGCCAGAGCTTTGCCCATTCCAGATTGTGCCGAACCAGCAGGCGTTCGGTGCGTTCCAGCGCGGCAAAAATCGTGAGCCGCTCGGCTTCATTGTGCGGATCGGCGGTGTGGGCCGACGAGATTACTGAGCCAACGATGGCGAATTTATACGTCTGCCCGGCTTTGAGTTGCTTCTTGAATTTAGCTAAGTGCATATTGTAATCCCAGTCTTCGTGGATTACGTTGGGTTCCTGCCCGTGCGGTTCCTCAAAAATAAAACTGTTCGAGGCCGCCACCGTGAGCTTCCCCGACGGGCTTTTGGCTACCGATGTCAATAGCCGGATTGTGACGTGCGAACGGTCTATCTCCGAGTAAAAATTCTTGACTTCTTTGAGGTTCTCCGGTGTTTCGATCACGCTCATCGGGATAATCTCGCAGTCTTCTTTAGCCGTGATTTCTACCTGCGTCAGTGCCGAAAACGGCAGGTGCCGCAGGGCCATCACGGTTTGTTTCACAGTCAGTTTGTCCTGATAATCAAACGTTGTTGCCAAACTCGCGCCCTTCATATCGAGAGTTTGGCGATAGTTGGCGATGTCTTTCGGGCCAAGCCGCCGACCGTCCACGTCGAGGTTCATGTTGGCAAAGTTGAACACTTTCAGGATGTTCGAGACGCGGCCCCGTCCGTAGGTATCAAACGCGCCGTTCAGCACC
>JBBRUV010000477.1:0-2915 GCA_038247465.1 Cytophagales bacterium | reverse complement strand
GGGGCTGTACATATAGGAAGTCATTGGCCGGTTAGGATGTTCTTTTTTAGGACACCGTATGCAACCAGATAATTGGGGAGAGTCTATCGGTCCAAACTTTCTGACTACAGTTAGTAACTTGCACCGGATGAAATCCGGTGTTTCATAGACACCTGATTTTGCTAACTTTCTGCATTCCTAACTTATCAGTTTATGAAACGCGTTCGTCCTCTCGTAACGATTGCCGTGCTGGCCCTCGGCTGGTCGCAACTGGCGCAGAATCCAACCGATACCAACGCCAATGATTATACCAACTGGGGCGAATACCTCGGCGGGCCGGATCGTAGCCATTACTCGGCGTTAGCGCAGATTACACCCAGAAACGTGACGCAGCTCAACGTAGCCTGGACGTACCATACCGGAAGCAGCGGGCAAATTCAAACCAACCCCATTATTATTGATGGCATATTGTACGGCGTTACACCCACCGTGCAGGCCTTCGCGCTCGATGCCGCCACGGGCCGCGAAATCTGGAAATACGGCGACTCGCTCAAAGCCTGGCATAGTACGAGCCGGGGTGTTGCGTATTGGCAAAGCAAAGACGGTTCGGACAAACGAATCCTCCATACAGTTGGCCCCAAACTCCTCGCCTTAAATGCCACAACGGGGCAACCCATCACGAGTTTCGGCGACAACGGCGCGGCTGACCTGCACGACGGGCTGGGTGAGCAGGCCCGCAACAAGTTCATCATCTCCAACACGCCCGGCACTATTTTCGACGACCTGATTGTCATGCCCGTGCGGGTCTCCGAAGGTGCCGATGCCGCGCCGGGCTACGTCCGGGCGTTTAATGTCCGCACCGGCAAACTGACCTGGACGTTCCGAACCATTCCTAAGCCAGGCGACTATGGGTACAGCACCTGGCCCAAAGACGCGCACAAAAACACCGACGTCGGCGCGGCCAACAACTGGGCGGGCATGGCCATTGACCGACCACGCGGCATTTTGTACGTACCCACCGGCTCGGCTGCCTACGACTTTTACGGCGGCAACCGCGTGGGGCAAAACCTGTTTGCCAACTGTTTGCTGGCTCTCGACGCCCGCACCGGCAAACGGCTCTGGCACTTTCAGGCCGTTCACCACGACATCTGGGATCGCGATTTTTCGGCACCGCCCAACCTGCTGACAGTGCGGCACGATGGCAAGAAAATCGACGCCGTGGCGCAAGTTACCAAATCGGGTCACGTCTTTGTGTTTGACCGGGTAACGGGTAAACCGCTCTTCCCAATTATTGAAACGCCGGTTCCCAAATCCGACATTCCCGGCGAGGTAAGCTGGCCCACGCAGCCCATTCCGCAAAAACCGGCGGCTTTTGCCCGGCAGCAAATGACCGAGGCCGATATTAATCCCTACTCAACCGACCGCGATTCGCTGCTTGCCGTGTTTCGGGGCATTGGTACCCGGCAGTACGAACCCATTAGCAAACGTGGCAGTCTGCTGTTTCCGGGTTGCGATGGCGGGGCAGAATGGGGCGGGGCCGCCACCGACCCCGACGGGATTATGTACGTAAATGCCAACGACGTTCCCTGGATTTTTACAATGAGCGACGCCCCACGTCCCGATGAACTGGCCGGTTTGTCGCCCGGTCGGCGGGTTTATACGCTAAACTGCCAGAGCTGCCACGGCCCCCAACGCAAAGGCAATGCCCGCAGTGGATACCCATCATTGGTGGACATTGGCCAACGGCGCGACCGGCCCCACGTCAGCAATATTGTGCAGCACGGCAAAGGCATGATGCCGGGGTTTACGGCCCTATCCCCCACCGACCGGCAGGCGTTGATTGCGTTTTTGTTTGGGGATGAGAAGCAGGAAGTAGCCAGCGCGTCGCCGGCCAAAGCAAAGGAGCCGTATTTACCGTACAAAGTAACGGGCTACAACAAATTTCAGGACAGCCGGGGTTTGCCCGCCGTGGCCCCGCCCTGGGGCACACTCAACGCTATTGACCTCAACACGGGCGAGTATCGCTGGAAAATTCCGCTTGGCAATGAGCCACTGCTGGCCGGAAAAGAGATTAAAAATACGGGGTCCATCCAGACCGGTACTGAAAACTACGGCGGGCCGGTCGTGACGG
The DNA here is from genome assembly GCA_038247465.1 of Cytophagales bacterium. GTDB lineage: Bacteria > Bacteroidota > Bacteroidia > Cytophagales > Spirosomataceae > JBBRNH01. The sequence continues at coordinate 805 of JBBRUV010000477.1, read as the reverse complement.
CCAGTGGGCTGCTGTTCATTGCGGCCACTAAAGACGCTAAATTCAGAGCGTTTGATAAAAAGACGGGAAAGCTACTCTGGGAAACGCAGCTACCGGCGGCTGGTTTTGCCACACCCGCTACGTATCAGGCAGGAGGTAAACAGTACGTGGTTATTGCCTGTGGAGGGACCAAACTTGGCACAAAGTCAGGCAATCAATACGTAGCGTTCGCGCTGCCTTAGCTAACCTTTACAGACAGAATGCGATGAAGCTCTTTGGAAAGCTGATCGAGTTCATCAAGCGACTGCTGAATATCGGTACGTAAAGGTTGCATCACCTGCCGGGCCTGTTGCTGCTCTGTTGCCGATAATCCATCGAAATAGCGGAGGTAAGCATTGGCTATCTGCCGCTGTTCAGCAGTTGTGGCAGCGTTACGAAATTGGTTCAAAAAAATTGGTGCCTGTGTCATCACGATTTTCGTTTAGTCGAGTTCCTGCAAACGCTGGCGAATGGTTACGAGGTTATCCCGATACATCGCCATCTTCTTAATCAGAAATTCATGTTCTTCGTCATCTCCCTTCGGGTCGAACACGAACAGTTGCAGTTCAAGTTTAGCCAGTCCCTCGGCCATAGCCCGTTGGAGACCAAGCAACATATCTTTTTCAGACATCAAATTACGGTATAGTTCGCAGATTCAGGTTTGAAATGCAATTTGCTGTTTTTCAGCGTATTGAAAAGGGGATAGGAAGCCTAATGCTTTTCGGGGTCGGTGATTGAGGTCGGTTTCTATCGAAGATACGAACTCCTCGCTCAGCGGCCCAATCCG
>JBBRUV010000476.1:0-2918 GCA_038247465.1 Cytophagales bacterium | reverse complement strand
TGATTCATGCCACAAAACTACCTGTGGCACAGACCAATTGCATTTACAAATGTTGACGGAATTTTTATTTTTGATGCACCTCTTTTCGTATCCGACTCACTTGGGTGGGGGTCACACCTAAATAAGCTGCTATATGGTGTTGAGATACTCGTTTGTCTAACGTAGGATAAGCTTCGAGGAAGGTGACGTACCGTTCTTTGGCAGTTTGGGTGGCAAATGCAGTCTGCCGTTTTTCGTTATCCACAACCCAATTCCCCTCTAAGTAAGCAATGTAGAAGTTTTTGAGGTCCTCATTCTCATAAATGAGTTGCTTATACGTTTTGTAATCAAAATCAATTATGATGCTGTTTTCAAGCGACTGTATGCAAAAGGAAGAAGGGGTAGAACGAAGTAATGATACTTTTGATCCGGCAAAATTGCCTTCCGTGAAGAAATTTTTTATGTACGTACTGCCACTCTGACTGACAATTGGCGATGCCAGAACACCCTGACAAACGAAGTGAAAATCGTTGGCTGTTTGGCCGACCCGTAGTAGGAATTCGCCCTTCCCAACCGTTCTGAGTCGTAAAATTGGCCGCAGTTTAGCAAACGAATCGTCTGTGACCGTTGCGTAGGTATTTAGCCGGTTGCGGAATTGATCGAGGTGTATTTCCTGGTTCGTTATCATCGAAGTTGGCTAAATTCATTAGACATTTTGAGTTGTAATTTATTGTAATAACGCGTGAACTTTGTTGGAGGTTATCGAACAAATCATGCCATTCGTCCTCGGTGGTAACCACAAACGCCGTTCCGGGTTTTAGGCGTTGTTTCTGCCGGAATTTCTCCAATTTTTTGGTGCTGAGAAACCCCTTGTTGGCAATCATGTCGTTTCTGATGCCCTGAAAATCGAGTTTGCTCAACGCTTCGTCGTAGCGTTTCTGATACTCACTTTGGCCGTAGGCTTGCTGACCGAGCGTAACAAGAGCAAACAGGGCCAGTAATGCAGGTAAAATTGTGGTTTTCATGCGGATTATGATTTGAAAGGTTTGACATGGAGACAATGGTTATTTCACAAGCGTAATGGTAATAGAGCGGTTGACACCACTTATAAAGTAGCAGTCATTAGGGCAAATTTTGTCAGAATACATTGGGGAGACCGGCGAGACCGCTATGGTGCCTTTTGCCGGGGTTACTTTATCAAAAAGAACACGACCTGCCTTATCGGCTACAAATGAGCCATAATACTCTGTTTTTTTAGTACCAGCAAAGTAACTTCCTGTTGAAGCTTTAATTAATGCTTCAGCCCCGGCAATAGGTTTTTGCTGGGCATCTACCACCAGAATATCGAGCCGGGTTTGTACGGGTTTGGGTTCTTTCTGGCAGGAAAGCAGCACAAACACACTGGTAATGGCTAATCAGGGCCGCCATCGTTTCTTTATGTTTTTCATTGTTCTAATTTGGTTTTAATGAGAAGCGTAACAAAAATAGGAGCCGGGAGTCTAATTGAATTGGACTCAAATAGGCACTTAAAAAATTAACAATTTCTTAACATTGAGCAGTTGGTTCAACAAGATACCAAACAACCAGCCGGTACACGGTGTTGGCAAAAACAAACACTTTTACACAGAGCTACACGGAGAAGACACAGAGACACACAAAGGATACGCAAAAAGCTCTGTGTATCTCTGTGTCTTCTCCGTGCATCTCTGTGTAACAAACCCCATTCGATGAAACGCATTGTTTACTGGTTCCGTAATGACCTCCGCCTGCACGATAACGAAGGCTTTGTAAATGCCACCGAACGCGCCGATCAGGTGCTGCCCGTGTTTATTTTTGACCCTCGTCTGTTTAACGAACACCCCCGCTTAGGCTTCCGAAAAACGGGGGTGTTCAGGGCTAACTTCCTGATTGAAAGCGTGAATGACCTGCGCCGGTCGCTCCGAAACCGGGGAGCCAACCTCATCGTGCGCGTCGGGAATCCGGCCGAAATCCTGTGCGAACTCGCCAAAGAAACCGGTGCGATGGCTGTATATGCCAGCAAAGAAGTGACCGCCGAAGAAACCAATGTGGAAGCCGATTTGAGCAAAAAACTCAAACCGCTCAATATTGACCTCGACCTCTTCTGGATGAGTACGCTGTATCACGTCCGGGATTTGCCGTTCGAGATTGCCCGGTTGCCCGACGTGTTCAGCCAGTTCAGGAATCAAGTGGAGAAACGGGCCAAAGTGCGTCAGACGTTTGATACGCCCGACGATATTGAACTCGTGCCGGGCGTTGCGCCGGGCGATATGCCCACCTTAGCAACGTTTGGGTTTGATGCCGATACGCAAAACATGGCCCTGCAACCAGACCCGCGCCGGGCGGTGCCGTTTGTGGGGGGCGAAACCGTTGCCCTCGACCGGCTCAACCGCTATTTGTGGGATACCGACCTGATTGCGACCTACAAAGAAACCCGCAACGGGCTTTTAGGCGAGGATTATTCGTCAAAATTCTCAGCGTGGCTGTCTAACGGCTGTCTCTCGCCCCGGATGATTTACGACGAAATTTGCCGCTACGAAGACGAACGCACCCGCAATGACTCGACCTACTGGCTGATTTTTGAGTTGATCTGGCGCGATTTCTTCCGGTTCGTGGCTCTCAAGTTCGGCACGAGAATTTTTAAGGTTCCGGGAATCAACCACGATTTAAAAAAGACCTTCCGGCGCGACGAAAACCTGTTTCTGAAATGGGCCGAGGGCGAAACGGGTATCCCGTTTATTGATGCTAACATGCGCGAGATGAACGCATCGGGCTTCATGAGCAACCGGGGCCGCCAAAACGTGGGTAGTTTTCTGGTGAAAGACCTCGGTATAGACTGGACCTGGGGCGCTGCCTACTTCGAGAGCTTGCTGGTTGACTATGATCCGTGCAGTAACTGGGGCAACTGGAACTACGTGGCC
>JBBRUV010000475.1:0-2922 GCA_038247465.1 Cytophagales bacterium | reverse complement strand
TCTTCTTCGTTGTAAGCCGGTATCACCAGACTGATGGTTTCGGGGTTGAGATTGTCAGATGAAAAGGCGTACATGGATTCTGGGGAATTACGAATAATGAAGCAAAACCGACCGGATTTTGCCGATAGAAGAGCAAAGTTAAGTAAATGTACTTACGTCTGAACAGCCATCGAATTAAAGCTCCATTAGAATTGTAGTGAAACCAACGCAGGCCAAATTTGACGGTCGTAAGCCTCTGTACCCGTTATGGAACAAAAAACACCCGTTCAGTTTACAAAAATACCTGTTGACCACACCAAACTCAGCGACCGTAAAGGCGGCAAAAGTGAGCTGGTAACGCAGGAAGAACGTCGGCAGGATTTAGGCTTTGGTACCAAACTAAACGATTCGTACTCGCGGCTTATCAACAAAGACGGGTCGTTTAATGTGGTGCATCGGGGTGGCTCGTGGGCCAGCCGGGCCAACCTCTATCACCGGATGATTACGATGCCCTGGCCCAAATTTCTGCTCTGGGTTGTGTTGTTTTATATCAGTGCCAACGTGCCATTCGCGCTATTGTATCTGGCCGCCGGCGTAGAAAATCTGCGGGGATTAGATGAGACCATGCACTTAAGTCCATTTTGGGCAGCCTATTTTTTCAGCGCACAAACACTCACTACCGTTGGCTACGGCCACATTGCGCCCATTGGATTTTTGACCAGCGTGATTGCTGCCGTTGAATCATTAATTGGGTTACTAACGTTTGCGTTGGCAACAGGTTTGCTCTACGGGCGGTTTTCTCGGCCCGTAGCCCATATTCAGTTCTCGAAAAACGCGGTGTTTGCGCCGTATTTAGACATTAACGGCTGGATGTTCAGAATTATCCACCAGACTGACAGTCAGTTGATTGACGTAGAAGTATCGGTAACGTTCTCACGGCTTGAACCCCGGCCCGGTGGTGCGCCGAATCGCAAGTATTACAGTTTGCCATTAGAACGAAACAAGGTCAGTTTTTTTCCGACCAACTGGACACTCGTCCATCCTATCACCAACGACAGCCCGCTCTATGGCTGCACCCCCGAACAATTGGCCGAATCAGACACGGAGTTCTTAATTTTGCTGCGGGCAATGGACGATACGTTTTCGCAGGCCGTGCATACCCGTTATTCGTATCGGTACGATGAGTTGCTCTGGGGCCGTAAGTTTCGCCCCATGTTTGATGCCAGTACGCCCGGAATGGTGGTGCTGGATATGAGCAAACTCGATGATACGGACGACGTTAGTTTGAATTAGGTTTGTAGTTCGTGCAGGGCGGCCTGCACAAACCCTAACACCCCTTTGCAGACACCCCCCTTCCTCCGCCCCGGCGATACCATCGGTATTGTGGCTCCGGCCAGCCCTTGCCCATACGCCGACCTGCTGCCCGCGCTCAATGTGCTCCGCAATCAATGGCACCTGAACGTTGTCGAGGGCGAAACGCTCCACGCCAATTACGGGGCCTTTGCCGGGCCGGACGACCTGCGCCGGGCCGACCTTCAACGAATGCTCGACAACCCCGACATCCGGGCTATCTGGTGTTCTCGCGGGGGCTACGGCTCCTACCGGATTGTTGACGATCTGGATTTTTCGAGCTTTCTGGCGCATCCGAAATGGCTCGTCGGGTTCAGTGATATTACCGTATTGCTGAATCACGTGGCCCGGCTGGGGGTGCAGAGTTTGCACGCTGTTATGCCCCGCCAACTCCGCAATCCGGGTTATGACGAGAGTTTGGAAACCCTGCGGCAGTGGCTTTTTGGCGAAATTCCGGCGCAATACACTGCGCCCGTGCATCTGCTTAACCGCTCCGGTTCGGTCACCGGAATGTTGCTCGGTGGTAATCTGACGATGATAACTACGCTGTTGCATACCCGGTCTGCCCCGGATTGGCAAGGCGCAACGCTGTTTATCGAAGACGTGGACGAAACCCTGTTTTCGCTCGACCGGATGATGACCCAACTTCGGCGGACGGGTGTTCTGGCCCAATTGAACGGTCTGATTGTGGGGCAGTTTTCGGACATGCGCGACAATCTGGCAATGCCCTTTGGTCAGTCGGCGCAGGAAATTATTGCCTATGCCGTGCGGGGTTATGGCTATCCGGTTTGTTTCGACTTCCCAACGGGCCACGTTGAGCGCAATCTAACCCTGCCCGTTGGCCGGATTGTTGACTTAGTGGTAACGGAAGAGCGGGTGATGTTGCAGTTTTAATGAGTGGCTGGGGTTGCGTACTGCATAAAAGGCTAAATTTTTGTCAACGCATTCATCAGCGTCAACACACCCACGCCCAAACCTCCTTTGTTTAACGAAAAATCCCCGGTGTGAAAGCTGGGGATTTTTCGTTTTTGGGAAACTCGGTCAAGTTCTGAATCAATACGGCTTTGCGGTTTTGCCTTCATTGAGTTCCAGCAAATACCCGTCCGGGTCAGAAAAATAAATCTGCGCCACGCCATCAAACCGGACTTGTTTGCGAAACGGGATGTCTTTGGCTTTCAGAAACGCTTCTGACTTCCCAATATCAGACACAAACAAGGCAATGTGGCTACCGTTGCGGTCGTGCGTAATGGTTTCGGTGCGTCCGTCGAGGAGGTGAATCATCTGGCCGTTGCCAATATCAAACCAAGAGCGGGCGGCTTTCAGGTTTTCGGGAACCGGAACCGGCTTTAGCCCAATGACTTCACGATAAAATTTCGCACTGGCTGGAATGTCTTTCACGTGCAGAGCGAGGTGGTTATGCCCCAGTACGCCGAGGTTGTCCTGCCCGAAGGCGGTGATGGCTGGCGAAAGCATCGTCGCTGGTTCTCTCAGCCTGCGGCTGGTCATGGCTGGCAGCCTGCGCATCTCGGGCACGGTCAGCCATTGCGATCTGCTGGCCTCTGGCGACATCGTCTGCGATCGGGTCATCGGCGG
>JBBRUV010000474.1:0-2936 GCA_038247465.1 Cytophagales bacterium | reverse complement strand
CCGGTATCTGAATCGGCAGAAAATAAACCGGACTTCCCGCCGTGCCGAAGTTGTGAGCCGTTGCCCAGGTGTACGAGAGCGGCTTAAATATTGAGGCCCGATAGGCGTTTTCATAGGACACATTAGCAGAATTACCAGCCGATGAAAAATACGTTACGCCATTATTAACTTTCACATTGTCAACGCTTTGAGCGATAACCCCGTCCTGAAAAAATGGCTGATCAAAATACCCAATATCGTCAATAATTACTTTACAGCCCGCACTGGCTAATTGCTGAATACCGTTGGCAAAATCAGGTGCCGAGATAAAAGCCGTGCGAAAATAAAGTTGTGCGCCCGGGGCCACATCATGCACAATCTCCAGCATCGCCCGCCCCTCGTCTGAGGCATCCGGGGCGGTATAATCACGCAGATTGGTTACGGCAGTGGTAAATCCGTTGGGATTACCTGTGCCCGGTAACTCACCGGCACTGACACTGACTGGCGCACCGGCCAATGCATTGTAGCTATCAGACAATACGCCAACTTTCACGCCCTGCCCGTTCACGCCAAACTGTGTGCGGGCAATGTCTGACCGTTGTGCGGCATCGCCCTGACTGTTTACCGGCCCGGTTCGTCGGCGGGGGCGGTAGGCGGGCTGAATCATACGGGCGGTAGCGAGTTTTCCGATGGCGGGCAAGGCGGTAACGGGAACCCAGCACGTAACGATGCGCCCGTAGCTGCTGACGATTTCGGCCCCGGCCTGAATTAATTCCGTCTTAAGCGCGGTGGTATCATTTTCGGCAACGGCGTTGATTAATACCCGGCCCGTGTTTTTGTCAACATTAATAAGTTTCGATTTGATACTGGCCGAATCGAGCCGTTTGTTCAGTTGGTACGAGTCTGACAGGTCGCGTAGCTTTCCGTCAAGTTTCGAGTTGGGGGCTTTGGCGGGGGGAGTCTGAGCGTGAGCTACTGCACTGAAAATCAGCACAAGAGAGAGATAGAGTAGGTGCTTCATGGTTGTGTGTTATCGGTTGATGCACCCCAAGTACGCGATTTAAACAGGCTGATTAGTCAAACCACGCCAATTGCCTGCCTGAATTTAGCGAACGTAGTGTAATAGGTTTCATGCCGCTCCATGTCCGGCAAAAACGCTGGCCCGAAACGCACCCGGTCAGCGGCTTCACCGAGCGAGCCAACCACGCCATCGGCTTTTAGATTGAGCAAGACTGCTCCGGTAGCCGCGCTCTCATTACTGGCGTTGAGCCGCACCGGAACCCCGGCAATATCGGCCAGCATCTGCACCCAAAACGCCGATTGAGCAAAACCACCATTGGCATGAATCACCCGCGTTGGAATGGTCTGATGGTCGAGCAATTGGTTGATAGTCAGTAAATTAAACAAGACGCCTTCGAGCGCGGCCCGTGCAAAATGCGCCCGGTTGTGCTGCCCGCCCACGTTCAGATACGACCCCCGGACATTGGCGTTCCAGAGCGGGGCGCGTTCGCCGAGGAGATAGGGCAAGAACAGCAGCCCGTCGGCCCCCGGCGGGGCGGTGCCGGCTTCGGACAGGACCGCGCTGGCTCGTTGCCGGGTCAGGTTTTTCGACAGCCATTGCAACACGTTGGCCCCGTTGTTGGTTGGCCCGCCCACCACGTAGTAGCCGTCGTCGAGAATATAGCAAAACAACCGCCCGTGGTCGTCGCGGAGGGGTTGCCGGACGGTTTGCCGAACGGCCCCGCTCGTGCCGATAGTGATGGTGGTGATGCCCGCGCTGATTGCTCCTGCACCCAGATTTGCCAGACAACCGTCCGAAGCACCAACAAGCAACGGCGTTTGGGCGGGCAAACCGAGGATATCGGGGCCGGGCCGGTAGGGTTGGCGGTGCGTTGTCGGGACGGGTTGGGAAAGTTGGTCGGCCCGGACACCCGCCAGGTGCAGGGCCGTATCACTCCAGGTCAGCCGGGCGGTATCGAACAATCCGGTGGCGTTGGCAATGGAGTAATCAACGGCAAAATCGCCGGTGAGTTTATACCACAAAAATTCTTTAATCGAGACAAATTTGGCCGCTTTTAATAGCAGACCGGGCTCGGTGCGTTGCCAGAACATCAGTTTGCAGAGCGGCAACATGGGGTGCATCGGAATCCCGGTTTCTGCATAGAGGGCGCGTGCCATGAGCGGTTGCTGATTATGGAGGTTATCCGCTTCGGCATTGGCGCGGTTATCGGCCCATAACACAATGTTGGTCAATGGGTTGCCCGCCTTGTCGAGTGCCATCAGGCTGTGCATGGCCGTGCTGAACGCCACCGACGCGATGGTATGTTTTTTCCCGGCTACTTCGCGGCACACTTCCTGCATTACGGCAATAAAGGCAGTCCAAAGATGGGCGGGGTCTTGCTCGGCGCGGTCGGGTTGGGGAGTAAGGGTATTGAGCGGAACCGATGCGTGAGCCACAATCTGCCCCGAATCAGGCAGCATTGCCAGGGCTTTAACGTTGGTAGTGCCGATGTCAACACCAATATAAACGAGCATTTTAGGGTAATAAAAGATGAGGGGTAAAGCTATAAAAAAGTTCGAGGTTCGTAGCTGGCTGACGCAAGAATATATCTGCGACAGCCAACTACAAACCTCGAACTACGAACCACAAACCTCAAACTAATTAAATAGGCACGGCGTAGTAATACATCCGCGACGAGTTCGGATACATTCCGATCAACATCAATCCTTCCCCTTCTTTCACGGCGGCCATAATCGCTTGCAGGTCTTTGGTGCTTCTGACGTTTTTGCCGTTGGCCTTCACGATTATAAATCCTTCTTCGATGTCGGTTTCAGCCAATTTGCCATCGTAGATTTTCTTTACCCGAATACCACCATTCACGCCGAGTTGCTGGGCATCTTTGGCCGAAAGCTCCTCAAAATCAGCACCGAGCGATTTCAACGAAGCCGATGTTGTG
>JBBRUV010000473.1:0-2942 GCA_038247465.1 Cytophagales bacterium | reverse complement strand
TGGGCTGGCCTTCAAAGCACCGGCGGCCTATGCATCCACGCTTGGAAAAGGTAGTGGCGGCAAAAACGTTGATAATCTGCTACCTGTGCCTGCCGTGTTTTTGCTTGATAAACAAGGGGTTATCAAGTTTGAATACATCAACCCCAACATGAAAGAGCGCATTTCGGCCAAACTGCTCACCGCAGCCGCCGAAGTGATGATATGAGTGCAAAGCCAACGTTCTGCTATAAACCGATAGGGCCGGGCAGGCCCTATCGGTGGTCGTTTCCTGATTCGTCAATCTTCCGTTTGGTATGAAACTCTTCTGGTTTTGTGTGTTGCTTTCCAGCACCTCGTTTGCCCAAATCGCGATCACCGGCACTGTCCGAGACGCGAAAACAGAGCAACCGTTGCCATTTGTTAGCATTCAGGTTGTGGGCGGGAAAGCGGCAACCGTAACCGATAACGCGGGGGCATTCCGGTTGATGGTACCGTCGGACACGAGCTGGATTTTGTGTTCATTTCTGGGCTTTGATCCTGTTGTGCAGCGGGTTAGTAAAAATATGGTGGTGCTAATGACCGAAAAAAGCCAGGCGTTGGCCGAGGTACGGGTGCGGTTTGTGAACCCCGCCCACCGGATCATTGCCGGAGCCGTTGCCAACCGGGCGCAGAACGATCCCGAACAACTCGAATCGTTTCGGTACGAGAGCTACACCAAATCGGTTGTCACGGCTGACGTGCCGAATCAGCCCGCCGACCGGCATCTGTTCGTGATCGAAAATTATGCCACGCGCCATTTTGTGCGGCCCAACCTGTCGAAGGAAATCATTACGGCCACGCGCACGTCGGGTACGCAAACCACGATGCTGGCCACTTTTGCCATGCTAATGCAGCCCTTTGGGTTTTATCGGGAGACGATCACGTTTCAGGGGCGACGGTTGCAGGAATTGTTGGCGTTTCTGAACCCGATTTCGCCCAACAGCGACACGCGCTACGAGTTTTTTCTGGCCGACACGCTCCTGCACCCAACCGGCGACAGTACGTTCGTGATCGAGTTTGAGCCGAAACGGGGAAAGGGGTTTTCCGGGCTAACGGGCACACTCCATATCCACTCAACGGATTATGCCCTCCAATACGTGAAAGCCCAACCCGCCGACCCGAATCAGGTGCTGAGTTTTGTGCTCGAACAGGAATACGAACAGATTGATAACCAGTGGTTTCCGGTCAAATTGGCGATTGACTGGGTCCTGCCACAGTTTAAACTGAAAGGTCGGCAGTTGGTGTATCGAACCCAAACCTGGCTCTCGAATATAGCACTGAACCGGCCCGTGCCAACGACGATGTTTGACGAACGCGCCCTCGAAATCAGCCCGCAGGCCACGTATCAGACCGACGAATTCTGGGCCGCCAGACAAGCCGAAATTCTGAACCGGACCGAGCAGAACACCTACGATTATTATCGGTCGTTGAGTGCCGGGAAACGCTTCTGGCAAAATGCCTTCCTCAATGTCACTGAATGGTGGACTGCCGGCGTGATTCCGTTGGGTAAAGCACTGGATTTAGGTACGCAAAACCTGTTCGATGCCAACATCTATGAAGGCGTTCGACCCACGATCAATCTGCTGACGAACCAGAATTTTTCCAAATTCCTGCGGTTGGATGGCAAAGTTGGCTACGGGTTTACCGACAAAGCCTGGAAGTACGAAGGCCGTATTCGGCTAAACCTGAACGAAACCCGTCGGATGACCTGGACGCTCGGCTACCGAAACGATATTTCGGAACCCGCTAACGTTCAGTATTTTATATGGAATTTTCCGCAAATTCCTTACGAATTGATTCGGACGTTTATGATTAGCCGGGCCGACAAACTGCGGCAGTGGAAATCGGAACTTAACCTGCGGGTGTTGCGCTACGGTACGGTTTCTGTCAGCGTGACGGATGAAATCCGCAACCCGACTTACGGCTACAAGTGCGTGAACCCGGAGTTCGATATGGCGATGATGGGCCAGTTTCACACCACCGAAATCGGGCTGGGAATGCGCTATGCCTACAACGAGAAGTTTTCGCAAATCGGGCGGGGTAACATCATCTCGCAAACGCCTTCGCCCACGATTTCGGCCCACATTGCCAGGGGAATTATGGCCTTCACGGGCAGCGACCTCGACTATGTGAAACTGAACCTGAAACTCGAATACACGTTTAAGACGCGCGGCTTGGGCGAGACATTTTTGAACCTGTCGGCGGGTAAAACATGGGGCGATTTGCCGTATCCGTACCTCTACAATGGCCGGGGCGCGTTGGCAAGTGCGAATCTGATTTGGGTGGCGAATCATTTTCAGACGATGGGCCTCTATGAGTTTGCGTCTGACCAATACACCAACGCCTTTGTGACGCACAGTTTTAAAAATCTCCTCGGTAAACCCCGCGTTTCATGGACGAAGCCGGAGGTATCGGTTGTGCAGGCGTTTGCCATTGGCAGTTTACGCTACCGCGAACACCATGAAGTCATTGACTTCAATACCCTCGAAAAGGGCTATTTTGAAACCGGAATGCTGATTGACAACCTGTATCGCCAAAAGATTAAGGGATTGGTCTATATCGGGGCCGGGTTGGGCGTTTTCCGGCGTTGGGGCGGCTACACCCGCGCCAACCCCGACGAAAACTGGGCCGTGCGCTTGGTTTGGAACATCGGCATTTGAATAGACTTAGTACCTCGTAAACAACAACAAATCATGAACAAAACCTTGTTTTTCGGGCTTATCGGCGGGCTGTTGCTCGTTGGCCCGCGCTTAGTGCCTGCGTCAATTGCAGGCGCAACAACAACAGAAATACATACCCGTCGCCACGAAGAAAAACCGCTCAGACGGGTGCAGAAAACCACCGCTGAATGGAAAAAAATTCTGACCTCCGACCAATTTGCCGTTACCCGGCAGGAAGGCACCGAACGGCCATTCACCAGTCCG
>JBBRUV010000472.1:0-2953 GCA_038247465.1 Cytophagales bacterium | reverse complement strand
TTCGTAAGCTATGATTATCGCTTTTTTTAAAGAGTGTTTCTAACTCTGTTCGTTCTGATTCTTTCAGAACTGGTGTATTGACTCGGCCCATGAAGGCGAAAGTACAAAATAATGCAGACTATTTGTAGTGAAGTACTTACTTGGTATTAGTTACTGTTAGTCACAAATTGCGTGTAGAGTGCATCGGTGGCCGTCGAAGAAGTAACCACCGAACTGATTTTCCCCAACGACCCTAAGCGGTAGCCAAAACGTAATTACTTACATTCACTGGGTTTTAAAAGCCAACAATGCAGTTCATTCGAAATTGCTCTTGGTTAAGTAATAGTAGCGCAATTCTCCAAAATAAATCGTCTAATACAGTACAGGGCGATGGATAATGACGTATGATGTTTGCTCGATACACAGCTAATCCACTTAATAAATGAGCATATTGGGCGATGTTACAGTGTACTGAGTTGCATAAATAGCCTATTTTTAGTTATTAGCGTAGTAAGTCAATAAGTCAGTGGACTAATTGGTGACTGAACGTATAAGGGGAGACCGGCGAAGATCTTGGTGATGCGTGAACAACCAGCAGATCATCGGACCAAAAAATTTTGTTGGCTTTTAAAACCCAATAAATAAGACTATGTTTGTGCAGTGGTCAAAACAGTACTCTTTACCAATACGTCTTGGTGGAACAGTTCGCCGGAAGAATGTTCCGTTGGCTTTTAAAACCCATTAATTACACTATTTCTTTTCCATGGGAAAGCAACTCCCCCTCTTTTCGTCGATCCAGACCCCACCGGGTGCCGACGGACCAGCAAATCCAGAACAACTTGCCGCACGGTTGACACCACCCCTGTCCCCAGGCCTTAACCAGGTCTCCGAAGAAGCCATCGTTGACCGGCTCTCACTCGATGCAGTCCGGCGTTCCGACCAAGCCATTGGTGCCGACAACATCCGCAAACGCGAACAAAACCGCGCCGATGTCGGCAAGATGACCTATAGCCAACTCTGGTACCTGTGGAAATCAATTCAGGATCAGTACCCTCCCCTGATACCTGACAGTTCGTGGGATATTCACGGCCCCTTTGACAAGGTGGAAGGCTTCTTGTTTTTTATGCGGCTCGATAGTCTGCCAGCCTTTGCCCCTATGCTCGAAGCCGATCATATCGCCTTTAAGCTGGTCAACCCCACCGACCCAGCGTACAAGCTAAGTTTCTTTCAAAAACATTCCTACTTCATCAAAAGACCAGAAGCACTGTCAACTGAACAGGTTGAGGAGTACATGACCAATTACCTCAATAAGCTGACCTACCAAATTGATATCCTGACCCGCGCCCGAAAACGCAAAAAAGAACTGACCATCAGCGATACCCAGAGGCTGGCCGCTTACGACCAGCAACGAACCGATTTCACCCGTTATTTGCAGCAAATTGACCGCTATGAAGTCGTTATCAGCAACTACTTCAATGGCTACACCTACTACAGGGTAAGTTACAAAGTAGTCCTGCCCGACGGTACCTTCACCAACCGCCTTGGTCACCTGAGAAAACATCAAACCGACAGCTTAGGGATCATCAGCGAATACCGCTATAATTTTATCTTCGTCGATCCCGATGAAATTGTCCAAAAACACTTTCACCAGCATAAGGTCAATGAAGCTTACCTCAACGGGTTTCCATTTGCGTCCCTGCCCGCCCTGGGCAAAGATCAAATCCGGCTACGGGAAAAATATTAACTCGCACTGACAACAACAACGTGCCACCTCCCAAAGAACTGTTAACGGATAAGGACAGGCGTAATACCGCCATCTGATACGCCCCGCCGACGTGCTCCTGAACGGTGGCTCTTGACCCACGAGGTTTAGCCACTGTTTAGGTTTCTGTATGCAGCCATTCCGGTCTTTTATCCCACTTTTCACCGGCTCCCGTTTAGGGAATATTACCGGCAATGACATCTGGTCTTGGCCGATTTAACAGTACGATAAAATACGTCTTGGCGCGAACCACTAATTTCGCTCCTACACAATCCTAACAATTGACTGCTTTTTTTAGCAGTACTGTACAAAGGGCAGATTGGTGTCATTTAACGCTTAACGCACGGAATCATGAAGTTCTCGAAGATTATCGTGATAGACGACGAAGAAGACATTCTCGAACTTATCCAGTATAATCTCGAAAAAGAACGCGCCACCGTCGAAACCTTTACATCGGGCCGCGAAGCCCTGAAAACTATTCAAAAATCGGCACCCGATCTGGTGATTTGTGACTGGATGATGGACGATATTGATGGTCTTGACCTGTGCCGGGTGATGAAACGGGATGCCCTGATGGCCCGGATTCCGTTTGTGATGCTCACCGCCCGCAGCGACGAAATCGATGCCGTGACCGCCCTTGAACTCGGTGCCGACGAGTATCTGACCAAGCCGATCCGAATGCGCGAACTCATTACCCGCGTTAAAAAAATACTCGGTCGGGCCGCACCCGCCGGTGCCGACAGCCCGCCACTTTCAGCTCCGCCAGCCCTGCAACCTCCAACTGATAAGCTGCTGTTTTTCAGGCGGTTGAGTATGAATATCGAAAATCATAAGGTAGCCATTGACGACGAATTGCTGACCCTGACGTTTACTGAATTTCGATTGCTGCAACTGCTCATTAGCCGACCGGGGCGGGTGTATTCGCGCAATCAGATCATGGAGAAACTGAACGGAATTGATTACTTCGCCACCGAACGATCTATTGACGTGCAGGTGGCGGGTCTCCGCAAAAAACTTGGCCCCTACAAAGATTTTCTTGAAACCGTGCGCGGTGTGGGCTACCGGATGCAGGATTGACACTCCCCTGCCTAAAGGCGCGGGGATTCTCGGACTACCACCCCAACGGGTTTGTATGCCTTCCGAGCTAACACGGTATGCCCTACCGCTTTATTCTTGATATTGACTGCCGCGTTTATGTCCCGCTCATGCAAC
>JBBRUV010000471.1:0-2973 GCA_038247465.1 Cytophagales bacterium | reverse complement strand
TGGTGGCTGCGGCAATGGTTTCGTTCGCCGGCACGTCGCCCGCGCAGGCCAACACCACATCAGGTTGCTGATAGGTACTATTCCCCGCCCACTCCCAGATCGAAATGCCCCGCGTGCAGTGGTCAATGGCAGCATCCATCGTGAGCCATTGTGCCTGTTGGGCTTTGGAGGCCACAATCAGGTTCACGTAGTCGCGGCTACGCAGGCAGTGATCCATCACCGACAGCAGACAGTTGGCGTCGGGCGGCAGATAAACCCGCGCAACGGAGCTTTTTTTGGCAACCACCGAATTGATAAAACTCGGCACCTGATGGGTGTAGCCGTTGTGATCCTGCCGCCAGACGTGCGACGTAAGCAGGTAATTAAGCGATGCCAACGGTTTGCGCCAGGGCGTTTCTTTGCTTACTTTCAGCCACTTGGCATACTGGTTCAGCATTGAATCAACGATGGGAATAAACGCTTCGTAGCACCCAAACAGCCCGTGCCGCCCCGTTAGCAGGTAGCCTTCAAGCCAGCCCTGGCAGGTGTGTTCGCTCAGGATTTCCATCACCCGGCCATCCGGCGACAGGTACTCGTCGGTCTCCACCACCGGCCCCATCCAGGCGCGTTGGGTGGCTTCAAAGAGCGGAGTCATGCGGTTGGAGGTTGTCTCGTCGGGGCAAACGATGCGGAAGTTTCGGGCCTCCTCGTTCAGCCGGAACACGTCGCGCAGGTATTGGGCTACCGTGTGCGTTCCCCCGGCGGTAGCCTCGCCCGGCGACGGAATGGTTATGGCATAGTCGGCAAAATCGGGCAGATTGAGCGGCACCAGCAACGCCCCGCCGTTGGCCTGCGGGGTCATGCCGATGCGCCGGTGCGGGGCCGGGCAAACGCTGACGACCTCGGCAAACGGCATCCCGTCGGTATCAAACAAATCCTGCGGGCCGTAGCTGCGGAGCCAGGTTTCGAGTGTATGGAACTGCGATGATTTATGGGCCGGGTCGGCAACGGGAAGCTGGTGCGAATGGGGTGTGTTCTCAATCGGCTGACCATCAACCGTTAGCGGACACGTCCAACCTTTGGGCGTTTGCAAAATCAGCATCGGCCAGGCCGGAACGCCACTGCTGACCCCCGTTCGGGCGCGTTGCTGGATGGCCCTGATTTCGCCGTGCGCCCAGTCCATCGCCTGCCACATAGCCACGTGAACTTGCATTGGGTCGCTGCCCGCCACGATTCTGACCTCATAGCCGTAGCCCGTGAATAGGTTCGTAAGTTCCGCGTCGCTCATGCGCCCAAAAATGGTGGGGCCGGAGAGTTTATAGCCGTTGAGGTGCAAAATCGGCAAGACGGCGCCCGACGTGGCCGGGTTCAAAAACTTGGTGCTGTGCCAGGCAGCCGCCAACGGGCCGGTTTCGGCTTCGCCATCGCCCACAACGCAGGCCACGAGCAAATCAGGATTGTCGAGAACGGCCCCGAAAGCGTGAGACAGGCAGTAGCCCAACTCACCGCCTTCCTGAATCTGACCGGGCGTGCCGGGAACGAGGTGACTCGGCAAACCGTAGGGCCACGAAAACTCTCGAATCAGGTTTTCTAAACCTGCCCGACCCGGTGCGTACTGTGAGTCAAATTCACCCAGTGTGCCTTCCAGAAAGAGATTCGCAAAAATAGCCGGTGCGCCGTGTCCCGGCCCGGTCACGAGCAATACGTTCGCGTCGGTGTCCTGAATGAGTCGGTTCAGGTGGGCATAAATCAGGTTCAGGCCCGGTTGCGTTCCCCAGTGCCCCAGCAGCCGGGGCTTGATATCGGCGGTTTGCAACGGTCGTTGAAGCAGCACGTTGTCGCGCAGGTAAAGCTGGGCCGCGCCGAGGTAGTTGGTGGCTTGCCAATAGCGATTCAGTTGGGTCAGTCGCTCGCGGTTCGAGAGCGTTTCGGTGTTTGTTGAGTTTGTCATAATGTTAGAAAACGAGTTGGTTGGCATTTGACAACACCTGCCGGGTATGGCGGGCAATCATCAGGGCTTCGTTGGTCGGTATCACGCGCACAACCGGGCGGTGGCCACCGGGCGAAATAATCGGAGCATTAGCCGCGTTCCGGTCGGGATCAATCACGATACCCAGAAAGTCGAGGTCAGCGCAGATACCGGCCCGGATATCGGGCGAGTTTTCGCCGATACCGCCCGTAAACACCAGCGTATCAAGGCCGTTCAACACCGCCACCAAGCCGCCAAGTTGCTTGCGGGCGAGGTAACAAAACAGGTCAATCGCTTCGGCAGCGTCGGCATTGTTGGGAGCCTGTTCGAGCAATTCGGTCATATCAGAACTACTACCCGACACGCCCAACAGTCCCGATTCGTCGTTGAGCAGTTTGCTCAAACCGGGCGCGTTGAGGTTGCCGTTCGCCGAATTGCCGGGCTGCAATAAATACAGCAACACGCCGGGGTCGAGGTCGCCGGAACGGGTTCCCATCATCAGGCCGCCGGTGGGTGTAAATCCCATTGTGGTCTCGATAGACTGCCCGTCGCGAACGGCGGTCATGCTGGCCCCGCTGCCGAGGTGCGCCAGCACGATCCGCTCCTGAGCCATGTCCGGCCCGATTTCGGTCGCCAATTCAGTCAAAATATATTCGTAAGACAAACCATGAAAGCCGTAGCGCACCAATCCATCGTCGGCAAAACGGCGCGGAATGGGCAGGCGTTTGGCGTGGTCGGGCATGGCCTGGTGAAAGGCCGTATCGAAACAAACCACCTGCGGCAAATCAGGGTAACGATCTGCAACGGCCTCAATCAGAGCGAGTTCGGCGGGCAGGTGGTCGGGCGCGAACGGAATCAAGGGGTGCAGTTCGGCCAGCAGTTGAGGCGTAACGCGCTGTGGTGTCTGGTAATCCGGGCCGCCATGCACGAGCCGATGTCCCACCGCCCGCAGGTTCAGGTTGGGTTGGGTGTGCAGCCAGTCGAAGAGCGCGGTTACGGCAGTGGCCTGGTCGGGCAGGTCGGGC
>JBBRUV010000470.1:0-2995 GCA_038247465.1 Cytophagales bacterium | reverse complement strand
CTATTTCAAGACTTCATAAATCAGCAAGGTCTTACGCAAGAGCAAGTAAATCAGCTACTTAGCATGGTCTGACAACCTTTTACTGAGTTTTCAATATAATCCGATTACCGAACTACCCCGGCAAATCGGGCGGCTGCGTCGGCTCGAAGAACTCGGCGCATCCCACAACCAACTGCGTGAGTTGCCCAAATCGGTCGGCAAACTGCGTCGGTTGCGGAAACTGTATGTTCACCACACTCAGATTGGCCGCCTTCCCGAATCGCTGGCGCGGCTGCGGCAATTAATGGTGCTGGATTTAAGCTACGATTTTTTCAGCACTACGCCCGACGTACTGGCGCGAATCACGAGTCTGGAAGACCTCGATCTGAGCAACAACAACTTACAGACGCTTTCGGTGGGCTTGGGAGCCTTGCCCAACCTGAAAAAGCTGTATCTGCGGCAGAACCCGATCCTGCGATCGGCGGCAGAGTTGCAACCTTTTCTGCCCATTATCGAGCGGTTAGAAGCCGGGCAGACGGAGGTATTTCGCTGAAAAGCCGGTGATTTTGAGCGAATTTTGCGTATATTCGTTACTATAAACAACAACGTAACCTTTCAGTCAGCTATGAGTCCCGAAGATCGTTTGAACCAATTAGAGCCAGTAATGGCCGAAATGATTATGAATCAGCACCAGATGGCTGCTAATCAAGACCTGCTCAAATCGCAAAACCGCGAACTTGCCCGGATGATTTTCGATGTCATTGTTGACCAATCTGACATGAAAATCGAACTGAAAACGATTAAAACCGACGTGGCCGAACTGAAAACTGACGTGGCTGGGCTGAGAACTGGTGTGGCCGAACTGAAAACTGAAATTGGCGAATTAGACGGCAAAGTTGATCTGATCCTGAACATCTTACGGTCAAAAAATTAATCATTTACCGAACAGGCCAGCGTGTTTTTCTGAGACACGCTGGCTTTTTTGCATCATGCCCAACAACGACCCCACCCAACGGCCCCGCAAACAACCGCGCAAGCCAACCATTAACCTCACGGCCACCGAACCCGCCGAACTGATGGCATTTCTGCTGGCAAATCTGCCCGGCAAAAACCGGAATAACATCAAAACACTGCTTGCCGACGGGCAGATCCGCGTGGGCGAACGGCTCGTGAAGCAGTACAACCATCCTTTGCAACCCGGTGACGCGGTGGCCGTTATGCCCGAAAAAATGCTGCCCGAAACGCATTACCGAGGCATTGCCATTTACTACGAAGATGAACACATCATTGTTATCGAAAAGCCCGACGGTCTGCTCTCCATGGGGACCAACAAAGAGCGCGAACAAACAGCGTATGCCATCCTGAAAGAACACGTGAAGCGGGCCAGTTCGACCAATAAAATCTTTATCGTTCACCGGCTCGACCGCGACACGTCGGGCCTGATGATGTTTGCCAAAAGTGAGGCCGTGCAGAAAATTTTGCAGGAAAGCTGGGGGCCAACCACCAAAGAACGGCTGTATGTGGCACTGGTAGAAGGCACGCTGACCGAGCCGACCGGCACCATTGAATCATACCTCTACGAAAGCAAAGCGTTGGTGGTGTATTCTACGCCCGACACCGTTGGCGGGCAGTTAGCCATCACCCATTACGAAACCATACGAAGCAACCGGCACTACACGTTGCTGAAAGTGAGTTTAGACACGGGCCGCAAAAATCAGGTGCGGGTGCATTTCAGCGAGCAGGGCCACCCCATTGCGGGCGACAAAAAATACGGAGCCAAAACCAACCCCATTGGCCGCTTGGGGCTTCATGCCTGGGTTCTGAATTTCACTCACCCCATTACCTACGAGCCAATGAAATTTGAAACTGCCGTACCGCGCAAGTTTTTGGGTGTGTTTTAGGGGATGAGGCTATCCGTGATTTTGTTTGCTTCTATATGTTCAGGACTTACTGAAAATGTGTACGCTGTTGTTACCGCTGATGGTAAGCAACCCCCGGCCATATCGATGGGGGCCGGGGTCGTTCAAACCTGGGGTGTGAGGTCAGCACCGATGTAACGGCCTGATAGCGGGCTGCCGCTGCGCCAGCCGGGAGCGGAGTCGGCTGACTTTGCCTCATTGTTTTACTCAGGCAAATTATTGGTAACCAAAGGCTTATTATTGACCGTACAAATTCAGCACCAATTTCCTGAAATGCACCTCGTAACTCACCCGCACCAGATCGATCTGGGCCTTGAGCCAGTTGTTACGATACCCGTCCAGTTCAATTGTGTGCAGGAGTCCTTCGGCATACCGGGCTACGGCTGCCCAGTATGCCGTTTTTCTTGATTCAACTACGATGCGGCTGTTTGCCAGCGTTTCTAACGCAATTCTTGATGCAGCACCGGCCTGATGGCCTGCATATAACCCAGCATAACCTGAATGGTGAGATCAAATTTTTGTTGGGCTATGTCTTGCTGATCGGCCAAAATGCTCTGCTCGGTTTGCCGAATTTGGCTCCCTGTTCTGAACCCATTGAACACGTTCCAGTTGGCGTTGGCCCCCAAACTACCGCTGTTGATGCTTTGCTGCACGTAGTTGTTGCTGAACGGGTCAATGGTGCGGCCCAAACTCAGCCCTTGTGAATAGGAACCGTTGGCAGTCGGCCAGCGTGATTGCCGGAGTTGGTCAAGCTGGGCTTCGTCGCGTTGGGTTTGCAGGGCGCGTTGCTGCACGGCAAAACTGTTGGCCTGGGCATATCGGATGCAGTCGTCAAGGGTCAGGCGTTGAGTTTGAGCTGTTGCCGAAATGAATGGAACCGCGAGGGCGGCCCCACAGATGACGCAGATGCTTCGCAATCGCATCGGCGAACCGGCAGATTTTCGCAGATTTTCCATCTATCTCATTACCCGTCTTACTTCCTGAAAAAGCCGTTCGAGCAGGCGCGTGTCTTCGGTGATGATTTGCCCGTTGGCAACTAAGCCCGTCCGGTACGGAATCTGACGGTGGGCGTTGGTTGTCAGGCCATTCGGAAATTG
>JBBRUV010000469.1:0-2999 GCA_038247465.1 Cytophagales bacterium | reverse complement strand
TGCTCGATATTCAACTGGCCGACGGTATCAGTTTCGATATTTTCCG
This sequence comes from Cytophagales bacterium, assembly GCA_038247465.1. GTDB lineage: Bacteria > Bacteroidota > Bacteroidia > Cytophagales > Spirosomataceae > JBBRNH01. The sequence goes on along the minus strand of JBBRUV010000469.1, from coordinate 2,953 downwards.
GCAGGTAACAGTCACGACCCCCGTTATTTTCACGACTGCTCACGACGAGTTTACGCTCAAAGCCTTTAAGGTCAACAGCGTGGACTATCTGCTGAAACCAATTGATGAAGATGAACTGGCCGCTGCCCTGCAAAAATTTGAGACGCTGCACCGGGCCACGCCTGGCGAAGTCCAAACGGTTTTGCCATCTGCCCTAACGCAATTTCTGGCGCAGCTACCGGCCCCGCAACCGGCTGTCAAAGAGCGGATTCTGGTTAAGAGCGGGGCGCAGTTGCTGGCCGTGCCGGTGGCCTCGCTGGCCTATCTGTACTCCGACGACGGGCTAACGTTTGCGGTGGACACGGGCGGCAAACGGCATATTTTAGACTATACGATGGACGATGCTGATGGATTTTTACCAACTAAACAGTTTTTCCGCATCAGCCGGAAAGTCATTGTGCAGGTGTCGGCCATTGGCAAGATCCACCCGTATTTCAACAGCCGCCTGAAACTTGACCTGCAACCGAATCCGGCTTTCGAGGTGATCGTCAGCCGCGAGCGGGTTGGGGAGTTCAAGGCATGGTTAGATGGGTGATGGGAGGTGCGTGTTTTGTATTGTTCTGGCATGATTGACGCAACGCGTATTTTGTATTGATGATACCACAATCATCACTCAGGTAAACTCGTACTACGTTGATTATGAGAGGGTAACGGCTAATGACGGCAAGGCATTTTGGCTACCAGGAGATTTTTATTACCATTGTGAAAAGATGTAAACACGCGTCTATTGAGGAATTAGCGGAAACCAAACAATTTTACCAACAAGCCTTAAAAGCTGCTTTCAAAAAACTTACATTATTGAAAGCAGTAGCTTGTGCGTAACATCAGTTAGTTACTCATGCTACGCACGGTATAGAAAATCCCGGAGGGATGGCCGATGTTTCGGCTACCACATCGGTCAAACCTACGGCTTTCCATGAACCCGCGTAACATCAGTTAGTTAAATAAAGTGGTCAGTGGTTAGTGGCAAGTGGTTAGTCCTCCGGGCGAAGCATGAACCACTTGCCACTGAGCACTCATTTAACCGCTTGCAACACCGCCCGCTCAACTGTATGACCGCCATCAAACGGGATGATTGTCAGGTGCGGTACATCATTCTGGATTTGTTGCAGATAAGCCGCCGGGTCGGGCATTTGGGCGATGTATTCGTCCTGTTCACCATACACATACTCAACGCGGAGGTTGGTTAGAGTCGAAGGCGCAATTACATCAGCGATGCCTTTCGGGAAGAAACCCGCCCAGAGCATTAGCCGATTGGCCGGGATATGACCGTTTGCCAGCCACCGGCAGGCCGTAGCCGCGCCCTGCGAAAAACCCATCAGCGTAACGGTTAGCTGGCTGGGATTGTGGTCCCGCAACACCTTGTCATACAGTTGATTAAGGTAGGTCACATAGTCGCGGGCTTCGTTGTCGCGGTCTTCGCGGGTAATCCATGACGCGCCGATTTTGCTGTATTCGCCGTTCAGGTACAGCCGCGAGAGAGCTTCCGGGGCCACAATCAGCGTTTCGTCGTTTTGCACCACATCAAACCGACGGATAAAATACTGCGCCAGTTGGCCGTAGCCGTGCAGCACAAACCAGACGTTTTTAGTGCGTTCTGTCAGTTTGCCCAGCGTGTAGTAGCGGGCCGTTCGCTGCACGGTGAGGTGGTGTTCAGTGGCGGTTTGGGTTGGCGTATCCGAAGTCATAAATGACGGGTTGGTTAGCGTTGAAAACGCGATGATTGTGTATCTTTTTTACGGCTGGCGTAAAAACCTTTGTTCGCAATGTAGCACAACCGCTCAATTTCGGCGCAACTGCAACTGCACCTCCCGCGAGTCGCCCGACCAGAACAGAATCTTGCCGCCCGTGCCGAAATACATCGGATAAGCGTTCAGCAACGCCCGGAATCGCCCGGTTTTGACTGATTCCCGGCGGTTAGTTTGCAGGAATTTCGGCTTCATACACTTGTCCTTTTTTCATGGCCTGCACAATCTGTCCGGCGTGGTAAGAATTGTGGTGCATCAGAAAAGCCAGCATCTGTTGACGGCTCCGCTCACCCATTGGCGACGTGACCACCTCGGCCCACTGCTCATCGGTGGTCTGGGCAATCTGCTCGGCAACCATCGCGTAACTGTCGGCCATGAGTTGCTGAACCATGGTCAAATCCAGCAACTGTCCCGTGTCGGTGGCTCCCCGGCCGGCCTGGGGTGTGATGCTCATCGGTCGGCCAAAAATTATGGCAGCAAAACCGTGCATCCCCTCGGCGGTGTGCAGGGCAATAAACCCCGCCGAAGCCGTGTTGGGAGTCAGTCGGTTCCGGTACGTTTCGGGAGTTAATTTCTGAACGGGGCCTAACACGGCCTGTTGGTTGCTGCGCCAGAGTTGGCCTAAGAGTTCGGTAATCATTGGGTCTATGGGTTTGGGTTTGATTCAGTTTGAAATTGCAGCAGCTTATCCGAGAATAAACTCAGCCCGGCCACGGCTTCGGGGCCAAGCTGGTCGAGGGCGTTTTGGTGCACCGTTTTCCAGATTTTGTGGCAGCGTTTGGCCGTTGTGGAGCCGACTTCGGTCAGAAACAGGCCATTTTTCACGTTGTCGGTCAGCCAGCCGTTGCGCTGCATCAGTTGAACGTCGCGGCTCATGGCCGATTTTTCGATTTGGAGCGTCCGGGCCAAAGCCGCCTGCCGGATGCCGGGCCGGGCAAAAATCCGCATTAGCAACCCGGCCTGGGCAAAGGTTACGCCCTCGGCGGCAAAGGCTTCGTTATACAGCCCCGTCACCACCCGCGACAGCAACCGCAGCCGCCCGGCAATGCAGTAGTTTTCGGGTTGGGTTGGGTTCATGGGGCAAAGATATTGACAAGAGTTGTATATGCAACATAAGACTTAGAAAGAAATCCTGCATTTTAGCCAGATGCTACCCCCCTTGCCTA
>JBBRUV010000468.1:0-3005 GCA_038247465.1 Cytophagales bacterium | reverse complement strand
TGTTCGAGGGCCGCGCCAATGCACCGATACGGAAAAAGTAATAAGCCGGGTTGTCCGCCGGGATTTTGACCGTTGGCCGATATGCGCCAAACATTGCTGTTGGCCCCGCCGTATGCCGCGCCATAAAACAGGATTGGCACATTGAGCCGTTGCGCGAGCCGGTCGCCGAGCATACCCCAGATATACAACGGATTATATGGCCCTACCCGCCGACCGGCATCGGCATGGCTGAACATCAGCGGGAAGTTCGATTCGGTCAGGTTGCTGTCGCCGTAATCCACTACTGACACCCGGTCGTCGGCGGCACCGGGCGTAGGCTGAAATCCACCGGCTGCGTTTGATTGCCCGGCCACGATAAATACCTCGCCCACGCCCACGCGGTCAACGGAGCTGCTGGCAATCTGATTGTTACCGGCCCAAACGCGAACTTCTAGCCGATACCAGCCTCCACGAAGCGTGAGCGTACCCTTGAAAAAGCCGTTTTGGGGGTTATTATCAACAGTTTGCCAGGTTGTGGCTGTCCCTTGTCCGCTACCGACGGGAACGGCCTGCGCTTCGATGCGGGTGGCTTGTGGCGGGCAACTGCCTGCTATCGGAACAGCCGCGTCGTTTTGGGCCGTGCGCTGATAAACCACCCGGTTGCTGGGCGTGGCAACACTAAACTGGGCTACGGTGGTGCCGATTCCCAGACAGCCGAGAAGAGTAGCGAGAATGAACCTGTACATACAAAAGAGATATAGCTGTTACCCGGCATGGTCAACAGAATTACTATCGGCAGGTTTTGGCTCTTCCACTTATTTCTTCCCCTCGTTGCTGCCGGTAGTTCTGTCCGATTTATTTCCGGTAAACGGGGCAATGCCCTGTTCGCCTAAACCACTTACAAATTCTACGCCGGGCATTGCTTTTCGCTGGGCTTCCAGTCCCGCTTCGGTAACGTTTGTTTGCCAGAGATAAACTGTTCGCAAGCTTTTGAAGCCAGAAAGTGACCGTAAACCCGCATCGGTAACGCCGGTTCCGTACAGATTCAGGTATTCTAAATAGGGGAGGGCGGCAATCTGTTTCAGGCCCGCATCGGTGATTTTGGTCTGTTCGAGGTGCAGCTTTTGGAGGTTTTTCAGCCGGGCAATCTGGGTCATGGCCGCATCGCTGATCTGGGTATCTGCCAACTTGAGCCAAACAATCTGATTGGCTAATTTGGGTAACAGTGCAGCCTGCGAATCGCTGAATAGTCCTGCATTTACCGCACTGATTTCTAACTGGTTAAACTCTCTTGAGACGGGCAGAACCAACAAGCCCACTTCTTTCAATTGCTCAATTAGTTTGGGGTTGGCGGCTGGTATTTTCATACTCAATACCGGCGATTCTGGCCGATTTACAGTGGCCGTTACGCCCGTTGTTGCCTCGCCGGTATGGCCTGCCGCTGCCCCGCCACCGAGTGCAGCAAGGGCGGGTTTCACGGTTTCGGTAACAGTCAGGTCGGCCACTTTTTTGTCAAGCGGTGCGCCCTGTTCAATCCACCAGGTCAGCAGCGCAACCTGCTCATCGGTGGCCTGATTTTTTCCCTTCGGTGGCATATGGTGTTCGTCGTCAAGCGGCAATAAACAACGCTTAACCATCTCGCTTTGAGCGGCATCGCCGGCCACAAAAACCGGGCCGTTTTCGCCACCTTTGGTCAGCATTTCAGCGGTATCATACCGTAATCCGCCTTTCGATTTGCCCGCGTTATGACACTGAACACACTTGCTTTGCAGAATCGGATTCACAATCTGTTCATACACCAACGCCTGATTTACGTCGGTAATGGGTTTGGCGGCAACGGCAGCATCGGTGCGGGGTGGCATACCAGCCCAGGCCCGAAACGGCTCCGGTGTGTATTGCGTCAGGTAGTCTTCGCCGTGCGTCAACGCCCCGCCATGATGCCCGGCCACGCTCATCAGCAGAATCGAAAAAAGCAGCGCAGGCCAATACAACAACGCGCCTAAGGGAAGCCGGGCTGTGAGCCAGCCAGTTTGCGCGGCCCAGGCAACCCAGGCAAACACGGCCACGCCAATACCCTGCCACTGATGTTCGTCGAGCAATTCCGGCTCATAACCACCCCCCAGCGAAAGCATATACCCAAACACGCAGGCCAGCGTCGCGCCTGTGGCCGACCAAAATAGTACTGTTCCCACCACCGGCTGACTAACCGTGAGCCAACCCAGCCGCCGACCGGCTTCCAACAGACCGGCAATCAGAAGGAAACCAATGGGCAGGTGAACCACTAACGGGTGAAAATGGCCGAAAAATAAAATCCAGTCGGCAGGCTGACCGGCCAATAGCAAAACAGTAGCGTGTATCACAGCGAACGGAGGCCCGAAACGAGCCGTTAAAATCAGAACAGGGTACAAAACCCCCTACTTACCATAAACGTCAACGGGGGTGTTTTTTAATGATATTACCAGATGATTTCTGAAAAGTTGCCACGAAACGACCACCCCTTCAAAAAGAAAACGGCCAGAACGTCGTTCAAACCTACACCCACAATTACCAGAACTGACAAAAGCGTTTTTGCTTATACTCCCACCGTGTCGCTTTCGTCGGCTCTGATTTTATCTTCGACGTACTGGATAATCTGTCGGGCCACGTCAACGCCGGTTGTTTTCTCGATGCCTTCCAGCCCCGGCGACGAATTGACTTCCATCACCAATGGCCCGCGTTTCGATAGCAGCATATCAACCCCGGCCACTTTCAGGCCGAGCGCGCGGACTGCGGTGATGGCTGTCCATTCTATTTCAGGGGTCAGTTCAATGGCTTCGGCAGTGCCGCCCCGGTGCAGGTTCGACCGAAATTCATCGTCAACGCCCTGCCGTTTCATCACGCCTACCACCTGATTGCCCACCACAAAGGCCCGAACATCGGTGCCTTTCGATTCGGCGATGTATTCCTGCACCAATACGTTCTGTTTCAGGCCCGTGAAGGCTTCGATAGTGGCCTGCGCTGTTTTGGTGGTTTCGGCCAGCACCACG
>JBBRUV010000467.1:0-3015 GCA_038247465.1 Cytophagales bacterium | reverse complement strand
GGTCAATGGGCAGGGGAATTACATTCTCACCCAGGCCGTGAATTTCCCCTATACGCTCGTCAATGATGACACCCCAACACCGCCCACCACCACCGGCGGTTGTCAGGAAGCCGAAAGTGGCACGGGCAACCGCAGTCCCGTCGGCAACGGGGGCGCGTCGGGCGGGCAGTACATAGGCGGCTTCGGCGGGGCGGGCGAATACATGGACTACGCCGTCAACGGGGTGGCTTCGGCGGGCAACTACACCCTCACGCTCTACTACGCTTCGGGCGAAACCCCGCGCATCGGCCTGAGCGTGAACGGCACGGCCCGGCCCACGCTGACCCCCGCCGGCACGGGCGGCTGGGCCAACTTCGTTACGGTCTCCACCAGTGTTGCCCTCAACGCGGGCAACAACACCATCCGGGTTCGGGGCGACAACGGCCAGTTTACCCTTGACAAACTCTGCGTGGATGCGGGCGGCACCCCGCCCCCGCCACTGCCCCCGCCGGGCAATGCCAACTACGCCAGCGCCCTCGACGAGGGGAGTTGTCAGAGCGTATCGGGCTGGGCCTTCAACCGCAACGCGCCGGGCCAGCCCATTGTGGTTGATATTTACCTGAACGGTCAGTTGGTGCAGGGGGGCTACGCCACCACTGTGTCGTGGCCCGATGTTGCCAGTGTATATGGCACGGGTAGCAACAATCTATATGGGTTCTCGTGGGCGGTACCGGCTGCTTATCGCACGGGCGGTTCGGTACCGGTCTCGGTGCGCTACGGCGGCACAAATCAGGAGATTAACGGCAGCCCCCGGTCGGCTGGGGCGTGCAACGGCTCCCGGATAGCTGCCGACTTATCGGAATGGGTTGACGACGGTGATCGGGATAGCGGTCTGGTCATCAGCCCGAACCCATCGTCGGGTCGGGTGTTGGTGGGCTTCCGGCTGTCGGTCGGTGATCGGGCTACGCTGTCGGTGCAGAGTCTGACGGGCGCGGTGTTGCAGAGCCGGTTGGTGGTTGGCACGGGAGCCGTGCAGACCGAAGTGCTGGACCTGGAGCGCGAGTCGTCGGGGCTGTATCTGATTCGGGTATCGGGGGGTACTGGCAAAGCCGCGTCTGGTCGGGTGTTGCTGGTGAAATAGGTCCCGGCGGTGCTTTTGCGAACAATCCCCGGTGTTGGTGATCTGACCAATACCGGGGATTGTTAATAACTGGCTGGCGGAACGTTGCCTACGATAACGGCATCGGCCACCAATTGCTTTATGATTCGGCGGGGCTTTATTTCAACATTGCTGTTGGTAGATGCTATTGACTTCCAGAACGGCTTGCGGTCGGCAACGGAAAGCATCTCCAAATACAGATCGTTGACAGACACAATCTGGCCTGATCCGTATTGCCCACCGCTTGCATTGCCAGTGGTGTAGCTCCGGTTTAATTCAAACGTAAGTATGACCTCGGCGTTGCACTCCCTGATTTGCTCGTTGATTAGTGAGTCCGGTTTGCCAAACGCTAATTTTCCCGCATCCAGTACGCACACTTCGTAGGACGTAGGAAACGAAACAAGCCACGCATCAAGATATGCCGACGAGACTTGTGGTAATGTTGAGACGACCAGAACCCGGCTGAATGGGCGCAGCGTCTGAAAATCGCTGTTAGACTTAAAATTGGTGGTAACGCAGCCGGTCAGCAGCACAACGATTAACAGAAAGGCGTTTTTCATGATTCTTGAGGCACTACATAGTTTCTTACAAAGCAACTTACTGACCCTATTTCACTCACTAAATAGCTGTTAAAAGAGGCTTAACGTCCGGTTAAAGATACGCTCATCCGTACCTAACTTTCCTGTTGTTTTTCAGGAATGGGAACCGGAAATAACTCGCCCAATGGCAGGATAAAATCAGCGAAAATAACCGACGGCATCGGATCGTCGCTCACAAAAATCAGTGGCCGTCCGTAGGTGCCATCGTCTTCCAGATTAAACCGCGTAATGGTTTCATGGGCCGGATCAACCACCCAATATTCGCCCACACCCGACTCAGCATAGAGGTCTTTCTTGATTTTCATTTCTTTTGAAGAGTTTCCCGGTGAAAGAATCTCAACAATTAAATCGGGCGCACCCAGACAGCCGCGCTCGTCCAATTTATCTAAATCACAAATCACGCACAGATCAGGCTGAACAACCGTGTAAATGTCTTTATCAGCCTTCAACGACTTCTTGCGGTTATACAACCGAACATCAAACGGGGCTGCGTAGGCTTCGCAACGGTGGTTTTTGAAATGATTGCCAAAAGCAAGCGTTAAATCCCACGAAAGCCGTTGGTGTGTTCGGCTGGGGGCGGCCACTGGTAGAATTTTACCCTTAATTACCTCTAATGCCTGTTCAAACGTCCAGCTCAGGTAGTCGGCATATGAATAAATGCCATTGGGGTTGAGTTGGGATAAATCAGTAATCTGGGCCATGTCGTTTGTTTTTAGGTCAAAAATAAGATTTTTCAAAGGTTGATTAGGAACTGTTCTACGACGACAGCCGATCAATCATCCATGTCCCTTCGTCATTCAGCCGGTACCGAATCCGGTCATGTAACCGGCTGGGGCGGCCCTGCCAAAACTCCATCACATCGGGAATCACCCGAAATCCACCCCAATGCGCCGGGCGCGGCACGGGTTTTTCGTCAAACTGCGCTTCGAGGTCACGCTGGCGGTTTTCCAGCACATCGCGGTCGGCAATTACTTCGCTCTGGTGCGAGACCCAGGCCCCGATTTGGCTACCAGGCGGTCGGCTGGCAAAATAAGCGTCTGATTCAGCGTCGCTTACCCGCTCCACGCGGCCCTCGATGCGGATTTGCCGTTCGAGTTCGGGGTAAAAAAATGTGAGTGCCGCCACCGGATTGGTGGTTAATTCCTGCCCTTTCCGGCTGTTATAATTGGTGTAAAACACAAACCCGGTCTGGCTCACACCCTTGAGCAGCACCACGCGTCCGGCGGGTCGGCCATCGGGCGAGATTGTGGCGAGATGCATGGCATTGGGTTCGGGCAG
>JBBRUV010000466.1:0-3032 GCA_038247465.1 Cytophagales bacterium | reverse complement strand
GGACGATACTGGCAGCAGAATCAGGCAATTGGTTGAAAGTTGCAAGACAAAATAAAACCATATCTAAACTAGTAATAAAAGAAACAAAAAGGATAGGAAAAAAGAACGTTCTTATCCTGTATAGAGGAAATATTTTTAACAATCAGGTAATACATCGGCTTTAAATCAGTAAAACCGCAACTCTATCAGGAGTCAATCATGGCATATATTCAGCAAGTTTTGTTTGTGGTGGCCGTTGCCATCACCAGCTTTTACGTCGTTAAACGGGTGAAACTCATTGCCCGCGCCATTGGGTTGGGCCGGGCCGAAGACCGATCTGCCAACCCCACCGAACGCTTGAAAATCATGCTGTTAGTGGCATTCGGGCAAAAGAAAATGTTTACCAACCTGCTCGTTGGGGCCATGCACTTTGTGATTTACGCAGGGTTTATCATCATCAATCTCGAAATTTTAGAGATTATTTTAGATGGCGCTCTGGGTACACACCGGCTTTTTGCGCCGGTCATTACCCCAATTTATCCGTACCTCATTAACTTTTTTGAAATCCTGGCCTTTGGCGTTTTGGCCGTGTGCGTGGTGTTTCTCTGCCGACGATACGTTGGCGGTGTACAACGGCTTCAACCCGACCGCAATCGCGAACTGCGCGGCTGGCCCAAATTTGATGCCACCAATATCCTCGTGGCCGAGATTGTGCTGATGATTGCGTTTCTGACCTGGAACGCTGCCGACACGGTGCTACGCGACCGGGGAGTAGGGCATTATGGCGAATTAAAGGGCATTATTCCCGACTTTCTGATTAGCCGGACGCTGAAACCGTTATTCGCCGGGCTCAGTGATTCGGGGCTGGAATTGTATGAACGGGGCGCGTGGTGGCTGCATATTCTGGGTATTCTGGCTTTTGCCGTGTATGTAACCTACTCCAAGCACCTGCACATCGCGCTGGGTTTCTCAAACGTTTATTTCTCTGACCTGAAACCCAAAGGTGAAATGGCGAATATGCCCGCCGTGACCAGAGAAGTGCAACTCATGCTTGGTTTACCAACAACAGAGGTTACTGCCAGCCATGACGAAAACGGACAGCAGCCAGCGGCAGACTCGCCCGAAACTATTGAGCGATTTGGGGCAAAAGACGTGGAAGACCTGAGCTGGATTAATCTCATGTATGCCTATAGTTGCACCGAATGTGGGCGTTGCACGGCGGCTTGCCCGGCCAGTATTACGGGCAAAAAACTGTCGCCCCGCAAGATTATGATGGACACCCGCGACCGGCTCGAAGACATTGAACGCGGCTGGGCCAAAAACGGCAACGATTACAAAGACGATAAATCACTGCTCGGCGATTATATATCGGTCGAGGAAATCAACGCCTGCACCACCTGTCAGGCTTGCGTTCAGGCTTGCCCGATCAACATCAACCCGTTAGATATTATTCTGCAATTGCGCCGGTATAAAGTCATGGAAGAATCGCAGGCACCCGGCTCCTGGAACGCCATGTTCTCGAACGTCGAAAATAATATGGCTCCCTGGAAATTTTCGCCGAGCGACCGCTTCAATTGGGCCGACTCGTTGAACAATAAGCAGTGAGCAATTATCAATAAATTAACACGTACTCGTCTTTGCTGACTTTTAGCCAGGTCGCATTGATAATTGATAACTGAACAATGGTAATTGAAAAACAATACACCGTTCCAACGATGGCCGATATGATGGCCGCTGGTGAAGAACCTGAAGTCCTATTCTGGGTTGGTTGCGCCGGTTCGTTCGACGACCGTTACAAGCGCGTAACCATCGCGTTTGTAAAAATCCTCAACCATGTCGGTATAAAATTTGCCGTGTTGGGAACCGAAGAAAGCTGCACAGGAGACCCGGCACGGCGGGCGGGTAACGAATTTTTGTTTCAGATGCAGGCCGTCTCCAACATTCAGGTGCTGAATGGTTATAACGTTAAAAAAATCGTGACGGCCTGCCCGCATTGTTTTAATACGCTCAAAAACGAATATCCTGATCTCGGCGGCAACTACGAGGTGATTCATCACTCCACATTTTTGCAGCAACTTATTCATGAAGGCCGCGTGAAACCGCAGGATGGACAGGCATTCAAAGGCCGTAAAATAACCTATCATGATTCGTGTTACTTAGGCCGGGCCAACAAGATTTACGAAGCCCCGCGCCAGGTATTGGCCGCACTCGATGCCGATTTTGTGGAGATGAAACGTGTGAAAGCCAACGGTTTGTGCTGTGGCGCGGGTGGGGCGCAGTATTTTAAAGATGCCGAGCCGGGAAACAAAGAAATCAACATTGAGCGGGTGCAGGAAGCCCTCGCCACCGGGGCCGACACCATTGCCGTGGCCTGCCCGTTTTGCATGACCATGATGAGCGACGGGGTGAAAAACCAAAACCGCGAAGACAGCGTGCGCGTCTATGACCTGTCGGAACTCGTAGCCGGGGGGCAGGGGTTAGTGTAACGACTGGCAAATGGTGGTTGGTGGCTGGTTTTGCATAGACGAGTTGCCGATCACCAACCATTGACCACCAGCCACCGACCAATGTTCATTCCCTTTTCCCGCATCAATCCGTCGGCCCGCGTTTGGGTTTATCAGGCAACTCGCTCCCTGACCGACGCGGAAGTACAAACTATAGAAATTGCCCTTGAACCGGCCCTTGACACGTGGGCAGCGCATGGAAGCCCGTTGCTGGCCTCGGCGCAAGTTGTTGAAAATCGGTTTGTCGTTATCGCCGTTGACGAAGATCATAGCCTGCCCAGTGGCTGCTCGATTGATGCCTCAACGCACTTTTTGCAAGCAGTTGGTCGCCAGCTACAAACCGATTTTTTTGACCGTTCTCCCGCGTTTATCAATGCAGACGGGCAGTTAGAAACCGTGCCGATGACGGGCATCAAAACCGCCGTACTGACCGGCAAAATCACGCAGGAAACAACGGTTTTCAACACCCTCGCCAGTACTAAAGACGAGTTTCTGGCCGACTGGAAACGGCAGGCGGGCAATACCTGGCTGAAACGATATTTTGTGAAG
>JBBRUV010000465.1:0-3046 GCA_038247465.1 Cytophagales bacterium | reverse complement strand
ATTGGTTTTTTGATTGGGGCGATACCGTTGTGCTGCGTCATATACGTTGCGGGCAATCCAGAGCGAGGGCGAAAAAACCAGCAACCGGCCAAAAACATCGGGGTAGTTCAACCCGCCGTACAGGCTAATCAGCCCGCCGAGCGAACTACCACCAATGCCGGTATTGGCAGCATCGGGCAACGTCCTGAATCGGCTGTCAATCAATGGTTTGAGGTGGTTTGCCAGAAAATCTAAATACTGCTGCCCGCGCCCGGTGCCAGCCATTGTCTGCTCGGTCGTAAACTCGCTGATTCGGGCGGCTTCGCCGTGATCTATTGCCACCACAATCACCTCATGGCGGTTTCGGGCGGCCAGCATCGCCAGCTTTTGGTCAATTCCCCAACTGCCATACCCCGACCCGGCCCCGATCAGGTTTTGCCCGTCCTGTATATACAGCACCGGATAATGACGGTTGGTTTGCTGATAATTATACGGCAGCAACACCCGGATTTGGCGCTGACTACCCAGGGTAGGCACGGCAAATTCGGGGTCAAGAAAGACAGTTTGGGGCAGAAAGTCAGGATTAAACGGGCGGCCAAATGATCGCCAGTGCGGAACGAAATCGCGTTTTTTTCCGGCTTTCCGGCGCGTCACCCGGTTGGGCGGAGCCTCGCCCGCTTCGTTGAGTTCAACCGCGTCCCAGCCACCCCGTGTGTATTTGTACTCCAGCACATCGGGCAGCATCGTGCGGGGTAATTCAAGCTGATAATGACCCGGCTTCACCGAACTCATTCGGAACTGCTCTACGTCAGGAAACCAGTTTGTAAAATTTCCGGCCACAAAAACGGGTCGGCCATCGTCTTCGGGCGTTATCAGTTCAAGGCGCACACGGTCGGGTATCGTCAGTTGGCTACTAATCCGGTTCATTTATCAGTTGTTGAGTATGGTTGAATAAACTCAAAACCGGGGTGCTGGGTTTCAGGACCGGGCCGGTAGATTTCCTGAATCCAGCCTTACCTGTGCGATTCTAAACTGAACATGAATTCCCTAATACCATGAAAAAAATCCTGCTTATCAGCTTACTTTTTGCCGGTTTCACTCGCTTCGACACACCTAACGCGCTGACTGATACCGAAAAACGCAACGGCTGGCAACTCCTCTTCGATGGCAAAACCACCACCGGCTGGCGCGGTGCCTACGCTGAAACATTCCCGGCCAAAGGCTGGGCCGTTGAGAATGGGATGCTCACCATTCAACAATCTGACGGGTCAGAATCACAGAGTTTCGGCGACATTGTGACGACGGAGCAGTACAAAAATTTTGAGTTGGTGTTTGACTTTAAACTCACCGAAGGGGCCAACAGCGGGCTTAAGTATTTTGTGGTTGAGCAAAAGCCAAAACCGAAAGGATCGGCATTTGGCCTTGAATATCAGGTACTTGACGACGACCGCCACCCCGACGCGAAGTTGGGCCGCAATGGAAACCGCACGGTTGGTTCGTTGTATGACCTGATACCGGCAACGGACAAAAAAGCCAGTCCGATTGGCGACTGGAACACGGGCCGGATTCTGTCTCGCGGTTGGCACATAGAACACTGGCTAAATGGCAAAAAAGTAGTGGAGTTTGACCGGGGCAATGCCGCCTTCCGCAGCGCAGTGGCCCAGAGCAAATATGCCGCCCCTGCCTACAACGCCCACGAACCCTTTGGGGAGGCCATCAAAGGCCACATTCTGTTGCAGGATCACGGCAATCGGGTGTCGTACCGAAACATTAAAATCAGGAAATTTTGACCCGCCTAACAACACGCTGTTAAAAATTGTTAAGCCACTATCCGTCCTGAATTTACCCCCACAAATCGGCGTTAATCTGATAACCGGGGACAAACTCATCGGCCAACAGCAAACACAAAAAGAACAACACAGCACCCTTTGACACAATGAAAAGCAACTGGAAAGTAATGATGGCGGTGGCCCTCTTAGCGAGCGTTGTCACCCTGGCGGCCTACACCCTGCTTGGTTTTGGCCGACGCGACGTGATTCTGAATGAATCTTCGCCGGTGTCGCAGATGACAAACCGGCTTATTGGCAACGGCGGGCCGACAGCCGCCCCCGGTGATTTTTCGTATGCCGCCGAAGCCGTAACGCCAATGGTGGTTCACATCCGAACCACCGTGACCCGCACCGTGAGTCAACGACAGCAGCAAATGCCTGATATTTTCCGGGATTTTTTTGGCGATGAATTTGGTCAGGGACAAGGGCAGGGTCGCCCGCGCAAAGAGCAGGGTCAGGCATCGGGTTCGGGCGTGATTATCTCGAAAGACGGCTACATCGTCACCAATAACCACGTTGTGCAGGATGCCAGCCAGGTAGAAGTCGTGATGACCGACAAACGCAGTTTTACGGCCAAAGTAATTGGTACGGATCCGCTTACCGATTTAGCCGTAATCAAAATCGAAGCAACCGGCTTACCCGCTATCACCCTCGGCGATTCAGACGCGCTCAAACTTGGCGAATGGGTGCTGGCCGTTGGCTACCCCCTTGATCTTGAATCAACTGTTACGGCGGGTATCGTGAGTGCAAAAGGTCGCCGGATTGGTATTCTCGACCAGAATATTGACCAGACCGTTGAGCGTCCCGATTCGCCGGTTGAGTCGTTTATCCAGACCGATGCTGCCATCAACCCGGGCAATTCGGGCGGTGCGCTCGTAAACCTGCGGGGCGAACTAATCGGCATTAACTCGGCAATTGCGTCGGCAACAGGCTATTACAGTGGCTATGGCTTTGCGGTGCCAGTGTCACTCGTGAAAAAAGTAACGGCAGACCTGCTCAAATTCGGCAACGTGCAGCGTGGCTACCTCGGTATCGTACCGATTGAACTCGACAGCAAAAAGGCCAAAGAATTTGGTGCGAAAGTAGGCCGGGGTGTTTACGTAAAAGAACTCCCTTCTGGCAGCGCGGCTCAGGTGGCAGGTATCAAAACCGGCGACGTAATCGTGAAGTTGGAAGGTCAGCCGCTCGATTCAGACGCTCAGATGCGCGAAATCATCGGTCGTCGTCGTCCGGGTGAT
>JBBRUV010000464.1:0-3064 GCA_038247465.1 Cytophagales bacterium | reverse complement strand
CCGGTACTTCTATCTGGAAGGGTTGAAGGTCTTAGCCAATTTCATACTATTTCAAGACTTCATACATCAGCAAGGTCTTACGCAAGAGCAAGTGAATCAGCTACTTAGCATGGTCTGACAACCTTTTACTGAGTTTTCAAGTAGCTCAATACCTGCCTGAACACCAACCGCGGTTTCGTGAAAAAGCCGGTCGCCTTCGCCAAAGAACGAACGTGACGTATGGTACAGCCCGGCCACTGTACGCAGTTCAGCAGGGTCGGCTTCGTAGATGAGATTGGAGAAATAATAGCCGCCAAATTTTGGTGTTTTTGTTGACGTAAAACCAATCTGTGTACCAACGGCCAGGCCAAAATACTCGTTGATAGCAAACCGTTTCTGAGCGTTTAGCGTCAGAAACGGGCCGTAAGGTCTCAGACTGTCGTCAAACACTACCGCCGGCCGAAGGTCTCTGTCAACCGTAAAACCTAAGTAGTTTACGCCAATCTCAAACCCTTTGCCTAAGCCGTAACGTAGGCAGTGCTTGACTGAAACCCGGCTGCCGAGATGTTGATTCTCCCCCTTTCTCAAAACCCGCCCCGGTCATAAAAACTCCGTCGGCGGCTGAGTTTCAACTCCTGCAACAGAGCCGACCGCACCCGCAAATCGAACGAATAGTTGCTGGCACGTTGGGCAGTGCCGGCAAAGGGAGTCCAGTTAAACGCCATATCCCAGCAGTGCAGATCGCGGGTGATACCGACGTTGGTCAGCGAGGGGCGTTTGGCCTGAATATCGTAGCCGGTCTGAACCGTGAACTTCCACTTTGGAGTCGGACTGAAATCACCAGTGAGTTGCAGGGTTTGAATCACGCTGCTCAATTCGGGCGTGAACCGGTTGATACCCAGCGAATAGTTGATATTGACCGACCAGGGAATGGTGAAATCAACGTACAGATCGGGGTTGTTATTAACGGCGTTAATCGTTGCGTCTGACACACCAGCCGCCTTCTTGGCCCGGTCGGCCCCTTTCGGCCTGATGCTGCCGCTCACAAAAAACTGCGCCGACTGCAACCGGGCCAGTCCCTGCCCCTGCGTAATGGCGTATTTCGGGATACGGATGTAATTGGCTTCCGTAGCGGTGGCCGACGTTGGCACATTTACTGACGCATACGGGTCAAACGTGGACGAGAAATTGAAGCTTATGTTCTTGAAAATCTGGGTGTTGGCATTTACGCTGATGGTCGAGAGTTTAAACCCGTCCAACGCCAGCAGATTGTAGTTGCCGTTGAGACCGATGTTGTCGAAAATCGAGATTTTCTTGAAATCATTACCGCTCGAATCGCCCCGGCTGCGGACTTTCATCTCTAATTGATTCACAATGCCGAACGAGATATTGGCCTGTGCGCCGGGGCTGCTGCTGCCACCGCCCAGCCCCCTGAACCGCGACACTCTCCGCCGGGCTTCGGGCAGGTTCAGTTCGTCGGGCAGTTGCTGAAACAACCCAAACGTCGGGTTCGAGAAATCCGGGACATAGCCAAACGACACGCTCGGCGCAATGGTATGGCGGATGGCTTTCAAGCGATTACCCTTGAAAAAGAACGTGCCGTAAAGCCGGGTGTTCATGCTGGCATTCACCGAAAAGTTATAGTTCGTAAACAAGCCTTTCAGCGTATCAACCCGCACTGCTTTTTCTGATGCCACATATACATAGTCTAACTTTCGGGTGTTCAGATCGCCCGAAATCGAGAAGCCGGGCGTGAGGTTGATGTACCGCAACAGTTTAAAGTTAGGCAGCGAAATCGGGATGCTATACCGCCCGGTGGTGGTGGCGTTGCGAATAATAGTGGGCAGGTTGGCAATGTTAAACGTCACCAAGCCGAGTTCTGCCGTCGGGAAAACGCCGGTATTCGGGTTTATGAGACCGTTTCTGATGCTGTCGGCGCGGGCAAGGCTGTCTCTAACGCTGGTGGTTCGGCTGATAACGGTGAGTGTTCGGCCCCTGGCAATCACCCGAAAGCCCAAACCAGAGGTGTCTATACGATTGGTTCTGAGTGAGTTGCTGATCTGTGCCGAGCCGCTGAAATCAAGCCCGACCCGGAATGCTTCGTACCATCGGCCCGTGCCACCGCGCAGGGCGAAGGGCGCAATCTGATTCACGCCGAAGTTAAAATCAGTCGAAATATCGGTTTTGCCACCCGTCCGCGTCGCCGTGCCGGGAACAGCCTGCCCAAACTGCTGATTGACCCGAAAATTGGCTCCGGCCCGCATAAACTGCCCGAACGTGCGGCTGTACTGCACCGACGACCCGGCCACGTTGGAGATATAAGACCCCGGATTAAACGAGTTGGCAATGTTATAGCTGTTGCTGCTGACATTGACGTTGGCCGAAAACTGACTCCGTTTGCCGAGGTTTTGGGGCGAATGTCCCCAGATAATTGAGAAATCGTTACGGGGCGTTTGCGTCGTATCAACGCGGTCGCCGGAGCGATTTCGGTTGAAGCGCAGTTGCACATTCCCGCCATATTTATATTTTTTGTTATATACCGACGACAGGCCCAGTCCCCAACTCCCCCGCGAATAAATCTGGCCGGTAAACTGCATACCCAGGTTTTCGTTCGCGGCCCAGTAGTAGCCACCGTCGCGGAGGTAATAGCCGCGCCCGTTGGGTTCTTCGCCGTATTGCGGCACCAGCACGCCCGACACGCCGGCTTCTTTGTTTTTGGGAAACGGAAAAAAGCCAAATGGCAACCCAATCGGCAGCGGTATCTGATTGATAACTAAATTAAACGGCCCGGCTATCACCTGCTTGTTGCGGATAACCTTAAGTTTACTGGCGTTGATGTGAAAGTGGGGCGTGGCTAAATTACAGGTGGTATAAATCGCCTTACGGATGTAGAGGTTATCGTTGGCATCTTTTTTCACGCTCATTCCGCGAATGTTGCCTTCACCCTGCTGCGTAACCACGCCCTGAATTTTCCCTTTTTTGGATTTAAAATTATACCGGATTTCGTTGGCATCGTACTGAGTTTCAGCATCTTTGAAGATTGGAAGGCCAATTATTTTCTTTGCCGTTGAATCAAAGCGACCTT
>JBBRUV010000463.1:0-3080 GCA_038247465.1 Cytophagales bacterium | reverse complement strand
TTGCCGCTCCCAGGCTTCAAACTCGTTCACGGTTTGCAGCGTGGTGGGCAGTGCCTCGGTATGTTGTGTTTCAACCAGCATAA
The DNA here is from genome assembly GCA_038247465.1 of Cytophagales bacterium. Taxonomy (GTDB): domain Bacteria; phylum Bacteroidota; class Bacteroidia; order Cytophagales; family Spirosomataceae; genus JBBRNH01. The sequence continues at coordinate 2,997 of JBBRUV010000463.1, read as the reverse complement.
TCAGACGGTTTACAGTTTATCAAAAATACACAAATCAGGCGCATTACAAACGGCTTGCCGCCATTACGCGCTCATAATGAGCTTCGTACATCGGCAGGATTTTAGACAGTTCAAACACTTTAGCGCGGGTCAGGGCATTGGCCTTGAAAGTCGGCAGTTGGTCGTCCTGCAAAACAAACAGCGCGTTTTTTGTCATCTCGTCCACGTCTCCCACATTACTCAAAAACCCCGTTACGCCGGGAACGTTTAGTTCGGGCAGGCCGCCTACGTTGGTCGTAATCAGCGGCACTTCGCAGGCCAACGCTTCTAAAGCGGCCAAACCGAAACTTTCGTTCTCAGACGGCATCAGAAACAAATCAGCTACCGACAAAACCTCTTCAACGGCATCGAGTTTGCCCAAAAACCGCACCGAATCATAAATACCAAGTTCTTTCACGAGTTTTTCGATGCGTCCGCGTTCCGGCCCATCGCCGATCAGGAGCAGCTTGGCCGGGATTTGCTGCTGCACGTGGTAAAAGATTTTAACGGCATCGTCCATCCGTTTTACGCGCCGGAAATTGGACGTATGCACGAGTAATTTCTCGCCATTGGGGCAGATCGCCCGCTTAAAATGGTCTTTGTCCTGCCGTTTGAAGCGTGTGAGGTCAATAAAATTGGGGATTACCTCAATCTCGCGGTGAATATTGAAATGCTTGTACGTATCGCGTTTGAGGTCTTCCGAAACCGACGTTACCCCGTCTGATTCGTTAATGCTGAACGTGACCACCGGCTCGTAAGATTCGTCTTTGCCGACAAGCGTGATGTCGGTTCCGTGCAACGTGGTTACAACCGGCACATTGCGCCCCTGCGACCGTAAAATCATTTTTGCCATGAAAGCCGCCGACGCGTGTGGAATGGCGTAATGGACGTGGAGGAGGTCAACGTTTTCGTTCAGTACGACATTTACCATCTCGCTCGCCAGGGCTGATTCATACGGCGGGAATTGAAAAAGCGGGTATGTCGGGACGCTTACTTCGTGGTAAAAAACGTTCTCATTGAAAAAATCAAGCCGGGGCGGTTGCTGGTAGGTAATAAAATGAACCTGATGGTTGTTCTTGGCGAGAGCCTTGCCAAGTTCAGTTGCTACTACGCCACTGCCCCCGAAGGTAGGATAACAGACAATACCGATTTTCATAGTGTAAAGACCGTCAGGTTCCAGGACGACCGGGGAAGAAACACGATTCGGGCCAAAAAAGTCGCGGCCTGCACTGTGAAGGATTTGTTACTTTTGACCCAGACATGACCCGGAAACTAACCTTTACCGATTTTGCCGCCGGTTTTCTGCGCTTAGTGCGTGTGCAAAACCTGCTGATTGTGGTGCTGATGCAGTACCTGGCCCGCGTGTTTCTGGTGGGCGCAACGGGGGCATGGCCCAGCCAATGGCGCACCCAACTGACCGACCCCAAACTGCTGATTCTCTCGTTTTCAACGGTTTGTATTGCGGCTGCGGGCTATATCATCAATGACTATTTTGACATCAAGATTGACATTGTTAACAAGCCGGGTCGGGTGGTTATCGGGCGGTATCTGAAACGACGATGGGCCATCGGGCTGCACCAAATCCTGAACGGGCTGGGCTGTTTGGCCGGGTTGTATCTGAGCCGGTGGGTGTTTCTGGTGAATGTGCTGTCGGCCACGCTGCTCTGGTTCTACTCATCGCATTTTAAGCGGCAACCATTCATTGGCAATCTGATTGTGGGCTTTCTAACGGCCCTCTCGCTACTGGTTTTGGCCGTTTATTACCGCCAAAACTGGGATTTAGTGTTGATTTATGCCACGTTCTCATTCGTGATTACGCTGGTGCGGGAGGTGATCAAAGACATGGAAGACGTGCGGGGTGACGAACGATTTGGTTGCCGGACGTTGCCGATTATCTGGGGAATCAGGCGTACCAAAGTTTTTCTTTATGTGTTGATTGCCAGCTTTATCACCACGCTTTTTGTTATTGCCGACCTGCTTAACAACCGCCATTTAGATGTGATATTTCTGGTTATGCTCGCGCCCATCACGTGGCTGGTTTACCGGTTGGTATATGCCGACACCAAGCGCGATTTTAATTTTCTGAGCCAGCTCTGCAAGATTATCATGCTGATGGGTGTGTTGAGTATGATTTGGGTTTGACAAATGCAACATTATTGCAACTATTAAGGCAATGGCTTAGTTTTGCCCCTACGAAACGACGCATTTTGACCGATGAAAGTTGCCCAACTTGTTAACAACAAGGCTGATTACGTAGGAATTACCGGCTCTGTTCTCTGCATTATCCACTGCCTGATTACGCCTGTCTTACTCCTTACGTCCAATATCCTTCAACACGACGCGCTGCGGGTTGGCTACCTGAGTTTAGATTACGTCTTTATCGGGGTGAACATCGTAGCCGTTTATTTTGCCACCCGGCACTATGCCGCGCCCGCCGTTCGGGTAGCGTTGTGGAGTTGTCTGACGGTGTTTACCGTTGCTATCTTACTCGAAGATGTGAATCCGTTTTTTGAGTATCTCGGCTATGCCGCTTCGTTGGGCTTAGTCTCTTCGCACCTCATCAATATCCGGCAACATCGGCAGAATCACATCCACTAAGGAGCCGATAATCGTCTGTCTGTCAGGTAACTGTTATCTGTAAGGGTTGCCAAAAATGCAGCCAACTCGTTTTCTCCGTCGCCGGCAATGCAATTCCCAACCGCCCATTTTGCTGTAATGCAGGGTCAAGCGTTGGTCCGGCTATCACCCCAGCCGAATAACGGCTTAGCACTTGCTCCAAGGTGGCAAACCGTCCGCCGTGCATATACGGGGCCGACCGTTCGACGTTCCCAATCCTGTCTGACTATGCTTCAGTTTCGGGTGGGTAATTCGACGTTAAGGACTGCATCAGTTCGTCGGGTTCTTCGGGGCGGGCCATCATATAGACCACAAACCCAAAAAACGCCGTACCGCCCATACAGAGCAGGAGTGTGAAAACGG
>JBBRUV010000462.1:0-3104 GCA_038247465.1 Cytophagales bacterium | reverse complement strand
TTTGGCCAACCGATACTACCGCGTCGGGATACCGGCCCAAAGGGTACGCTTTTGACGAAAACGACCGGCCAACGTTCCGGTATTTACTCGGCGGAGCCAGCGTCGAAGACCAAATTCGGCCACTTGCGGGTGGGCAGGGCATGAGCCGGACAATCACCGTTACGGGTAATGCAAACGATATGATGGCACGATTGGCAACCGGCAACGCCATTGTGATGCAGGAAGATGGCCTCTACACCGTTGACGGGCAATATTATGTACGGGCCGACGGAGCCAGTATTCGCAGTATTGGCGGGCGGCAGGAGTTGCTGATGCCAGTGAAGGGGAAGGTGACTTACTCAATTTTGTTCTAAAGAAACCATGAAATACATACTCACAATATTCTCACTCCTGGCCTTTTCTGCCTTCGCGCAGGAATCGCCCAAAGAAGAAGACTTCTTCAAGATTCTGAAAGTATCGGCCCCCGAAGGCACCCTGCTCGAAGTGGGTGGCCTGACAACGCTACCCAACGGCGATCTCGGCGTGGCAACCCGCCGGGGCGATGTCTGGATTGTCGAAAACCCAACGTCGCGCAAGCCCTATTTTCGCAAGTTTGCCAGTGGGCTGCACGAAATTCTGGGGCTTGTCTGGAAAGATGGTTCCCTTTATTGCGCCCAGCGCGGAGAACTCACCAAAATGACCGACACCAACAAAGATGGCCGGGCCGATGTGTTTGAGACGGTATATGCCTGGCCTATTTCGGGACATTACCACGAGTATAGTTTCGGGCCGAAAATCGCGCCCGACGGGTCATTTTTTGTGACGGGCAACGTGGCCTTTGGCAACGAAGAGTGGTGGCGGGGCGAAAGCCGCGTGCCGTGGCGGGGCTGGACAATGAAAATCTCGCCCGATGGCAAGATGGAACCCTGGGCAACGGGAATGCGCTCGCCGTGTGGCTTGGGAATTTTCGACGGTGAACTGTTTTACGATGATAATCAGGGCGACTGGCAGGGATCGGGCGGCATTGTTCACGTCAAAAAAGGTGCGTTTACGGGCCACCCCGCCGGGCTGAAATGGTCATCAATGCCGGGTTCGCCGGTTAAACTGACCACTGAACAACTCTACGCCAGTGTGAGTCCCCGGCAGGATAAAAACGCGCAGGGCCGGTATATCAAACCCGAAAATGTGGTGAACGAAACGCCGGATTTGCTGTATAAAGTCAAAGAAAAATTTCCCGAAATTCAGTTGCCCGCCGTTTGGCTGCCACACGGTGTGCTGGGTATCTCAAACGCCGAGATTCTGCAAATTCCGGCCAATACCTTCGGGCCGTTTGCCGGGCAGTTGCTGGTTGGTGATCAGGGTATGAGCAAAATCTCGCGGGTGTTTATGGAAAAAATAAAGGGCGAATACCAGGGCGGGGCCATCGAGCTCCGGTCGGGGTTTCAGTCGGGCGTGTTGCGGATGAGCTGGGCCAAAGATGGGTCGTTGTTTGTGGGCGAAACCAACCGGGGCTGGGGGTCGGCGGGCGAGGCTAACGAAGGTCTGCAACGCCTTGTCTGGAACAACGTTATGCCGTTTGAGATGCGAACGGTGCGGGCCATGCCTGACGGCTTTGAGGTAGAATTTACGAAACCCGTTGACCGCGCTTCGGCAGAAGACTTGGCGGCTTATAAAGTCGAGAGTTTTATTTACAAATATCACCCTGTGTATGGCTCGCCGGTGATTAACAAAGAGATTCACACGCTTAATGGGGTGCAGGTGTCGGCAGATGGTATGAAAGCCCGGATTATTGTGAACGGGATGCGGGAACATTACATTCACCAACTCACGCTTGATGGTGTGCGGGCCGTGGAAGGCAGCCATTCGCTGGTTCACCCGATTGCGTATTACACCCTCAACGCCACGCCCGATGGTCAGAAATTAGCGCTGAATGAGGTGAGTACGAAAAACTCGGCTCTGGTTCCGGCAACGCCCGCAACCACCAAAAAGCCGGGTGCACTGCCCGCCAAAGGCGGCAAAGCGGGTGCTCCGATCAAAACCGGCCCCAAAGTCGCAGCCGTTGGTATGATGGATAAAGCCGTTGCAATGGTCGCGCCAACCTACGACGAGGTGAAGCCGTTGCTGGCGCGTCATACGTGTTTGGCGTGTCATCAGACCAACAAGAAACAGGTTGGCCCTGCCTACGCCGAGGTCTCGAAACGACGCTACACCAATGAGCAGATTGTAGAACTGATTTATAACCCCAAGCCGCAAAACTGGCCCGATTATCCGGTGGAGATGCCCCCGATGCCGCAGGTTCCCCGCGCCGACGCGCTGAAAATGGCCGCCTGGATCAACTCGTTAGCCCCGGCAAACGGGGCGGGCGGTGCGCCGAAGCCATAAGCTGTTGGTTGTCAAAATGATATGGTATTTCTCAGGCCGATATGATGTCAAAATCATATCGGCTTTTTTATTCGAATACGGCACTCAGGGGTACGTCAAGATTGAGAGTAGCGTCGTGGAGCGTCTCGTCGTCGTGAAAAAACCGATACCGTTCCGGTGCGCTATACACCATCACAGCCCGGATACTGGGCAAGATAACCCAGCACGATTTTACGCCAAAGGCAAAATAAACCGCCGTTTTTTCGACCATTACCTCTAATGATTGCGAAGGTGACTGGATTTCGATAATAAGCAGGGGCGGAGTTGTGAATCGGGCCGTGCGGTGGTCATAGTCTAATCGAAACGAGTGATAAACCAATAAATCGGGTGTGGTTCCGGCGGGTTTTATGTCGAGTGTGACTTCCAAAACAACCCGTAAGGAAGCGCGATAGCGAGTTTTAAAGTCAAAACTCAGATTAGCCTGAATGGCTCCGTGAATAATGTCTGGCATCGGTTTTCCGCGTTCTATTTCATAGGCAGTGAGTTCGGTGGTTTCGAGTACGTCGGCAAATGCTTCCATTGTAGCGTATTTTTGCTCTAAGTTAGCAAAATCAAATGAACGAACAGGGCCTTTTCATAGAAATTATGTCGGCTGATGATGCACAAATAAAGCACTGATAATCATTGGATTGGCATTTGCGTCTTCCTGAAATGCCTTGATGTTGGACACGCATCTTTGTTTGGTTAAACTAAGCGCCACCGAT
>JBBRUV010000461.1:0-3105 GCA_038247465.1 Cytophagales bacterium | reverse complement strand
GATGTTTTTTAGTTTGAGCTTGGCCACAATGCTCTGAATATCCTCAACGGCAATGGGGTCAACGCCGGCAAAGGGCTCATCGAGCAAAATGAACTTAGGATCAACGGCTAAGGCGCGGGCAATCTCCGTTCGCCGGCGTTCTCCGCCCGACAGCACCTTGCCTTTGCTCTTCCGAACGTGGGTCAGGCTGAATTCTTCGAGCAGTGATTCTACTTTTTCGCGTTGTTGCCTGCGGGGTAATTTGGTCATTTCCAGCACCGCGAGCACGTTTTCTTCGACGGTCAAGTCCCGAAACACCGAGGCTTCCTGCGCCAGATAGCCCACACCGAGCCGGGCGCGTTTGTACATTGGCAGGTCGGTAATATCGAGATCGTCCATAAAAACGCGGCCACTGTTGGGCTTTACCAGACCAACCGCCATGTAGAACGAAGTGGTTTTGCCCGCGCCGTTTGGCCCCAGCAGCCCCACGATTTCGCCCTGCGCCACCTGATACGACACATCGTTGTTGACGAGCCGTGCGCCATATTTCTTGACTAAATGTTCGGTTCTGAGAATCATGTTGCTGATTTTGGTTTGAGGTTTGAGGTTCGTGGTTGCATCCGTGTAACCAATAATATCAAACCTCAAACTCTAATATCCTTCAAATTCAACTGCAGCGTGACCCCGCCGTTGTAATGATTTTCTTCGATCTGATAGGCAATCGAAAACGATTTACTGATGCAGATTTGGTCAAAAAACCGCGCCATGCTCCAGCCGATAACGGTGAACTCGGCCCCCGAACCGGCTTGTTTGGCCGTGAATTTCAGGTGCTTTTCTTTCATAATCTGCGGCAGTCCTACCACCCGTATGGTATCGGTCATGAACACGGGCGCGTTGTTTTGCGGGCCAAACGGCCCCATCTGTTTCAAAACCCGCACGAACTTTGCGTCTATCGCATTGAAATCCAGCATCATATCAATCCCGATCAGTGGGCTGAGGTGTTCTTCGGCTATTTTCCGGCTCACCACTTCTTCAAACCGGGCCTGAAACGCCGGTACGTTATCGGCTTCCAGGGTCATGCCAGCGGCAAAGGTGTGACCGCCGAACTGCACCAGTAAATCGGCGCACTCTTCGATGGCTTCGTAGAGGTCAAACCCCGGCACCGACCGGGCCGACCCCGCCACTTTGTCGTTCGATTTGGTCAGAATCACCGTTGGGCGGTGGTACTGCTCGATGCACCGCGAGGCCACAATGCCAATCACGCCTTTGTGCCAGGTGGCATCATACAGGACCGTTGTTTTGGCCATTTTCAAGGCTTCGCTGCGCCGAATCATCGCCAGCGCCTGCTCGGTGATGCCGGTGTCGTGTTCGCGCCGGCTGATGTTGTGTTTGTTGATTGCCAGGGCAAAATCGTCGGCTTCGGTCTCGGTTTTGGCCAGTAACAGCCGCACCGCTTCTTTGGCGTGTTTGATGCGCCCGGCAGCATTAATGCGCGGCCCCAACCCAAACACCACGTTGGTGATGTCTAAATCATGCCTGAACCCGGCTACGTTGATTAACGCTTTCAGGCCGGTACGTGGTTGGGCGTTAAGAATTTTTAAGCCGAAAGCGGCCATAATTCGGTTTTCGCCCGTGACCGGCACCAGGTCACAGGCAATACTAACGGCCACCAGATCGAGGTAAGGATAGAGCCGTTCGATGGCGATGTTTTGCAACAGACAAAACGCATGAAGCAGTTTGAAACCAACCCCGCAGCCGCTTAGTTCTTTGTAAGGATACTGACAATCAGCGCGTTTGGGGTCTAAAACGGCTACTGCATCGGGCAGCGTGTCACCGGGGCGGTGGTGGTCGCAGATGATAAAATCAACGCCGAGGTCGGTGGCTTTCTGGATTTTATCAACCGATTTGATACCGCAATCAAGCGCGATGATGAGCGAAAACCCGTTTTCTGCCGCCCACTCAATGCCCGCGTCTGATATGCCGTAGCCTTCGGTGTACCGGTCAGGAATGTAGTAATCGAGCACGAGGTCGGGGAAATGCTCGCGTAGAAACCCATACACAAGCGCGACAGACGTGGTGCCGTCCACATCATAATCGCCGAAGACTAAGATTTTCTCCTGCCGCACAATCGCCATCTGCAACCGCAGCACGGCCCGGTGCATATCCTGCATCAGAAACGGGTCGTGGAGGTGGTCAATCTGCGGGCGGAAATACGTGCGGGCTTCCTCAAACGTCTGCACCCCGCGCTGCACCAGCAAGGCCACCAGAAACGGGCTGATCTGCAACGTCTCGCTGAGGGTAGCCATGGCCGCCTGCTGCGGGGCCGAATCGGGTATGGGCAGTACAGACCAACGCTTGGGTTTATGTTCGGTTTGGGGAATCATCTGGGCAAGATACTTTCGTTTCGCCGGAAACGTTTGATAGGTATGCTACTTTTTGTCTTGACCCTGACGCGCCTGTTGCTTTTTTCGGCCCCCGAAAACCCCAAACTGACTGTTGATATTCAAAATGTTAAAACCGCCAAAGGTTCTGTGTTTGTGGCAATATACCGCCCCTGTGAAGGCTTCCCGCTTGACTGCAAACCCATTAACAGCCAACGATTAACGGCCAAAGATGGTAGTCTGCAAATGCAGTTTACCCTGGAGCCGGGCGATTATGCCGTTGCCATTTACCACGATGTGAACGATAACGGGAAGATGGACAAGAATATAATCGGTATTCCGAAAGAACCGTATGGGTTTAGCAACAATTTCCGGCCCCGACTGTCGCCCCCGAAGTTTTCGGATTGTAAAATCGTAGTTGGTGATAAGGGCAAAGGTATTGCGGTGCGGTTGGAGTAAAGCCTACTACCGGGCGGCCTGATAAGCATAGATGTTTAGGCCGGTGCTGGTAATAATGCGGCCCGGACTGCTGCCGCCCAGCCCCGCCACGCCCCCCACCATGCCTTGATAAAAAGCCGATGAACTCCGTTTGGTGTCGGGCGATTGGAGTTTCCATAGGTGCTTGCCCGTCAGTACGTCCACCGCGTGAAGCAGTCCGTCTCCTCCTCCCGCGTAATATACCACCCCGTTTTGGTGATAGAGCCGGGTGCTGGTTCCCGACGATTTTTCTTTCCAGAGTTGGGTG
>JBBRUV010000460.1:0-3203 GCA_038247465.1 Cytophagales bacterium | reverse complement strand
TTTTCATACAAAAAAAAACTTACAAACCAAAAACTCCCCTTAAAAATACGGGGGTTAAAAAAACTACCATAATTTTTTTTTTTAGCCCCGCTTCTGTTTTTATCAGATTGTGCCGAAGAAAATCTGAAAGTTTTCTATTTTTCACTAAATTTCCCAAACAATGTATCGCTCTAACCCCAATTCGTATGCAACTACGTCCGCTACTTCGCGTTCTCGCCATCGTTTTCACTGTCTGTTGTCTGTGTGGATCGCTCCGGGCGCAGTCGGTTGATGAAACCTACAATCAGAAAATCAGGGAATACACCACCGACCCGCGTTTTTTGCCCGCGTCGGTGCTGGACTTGCCCGACGACCCCGCCGTACCCTCGCCCCGGAAGCATTTCGGGCAGATTATCGGTACGCCAGGCATCCTGCATCGCACGCCTGAAATTTTCGGTTACTTCAAAAAACTCGCCGAGACATCGCCCAACGTGACGATGGAACAACTCGGCACGAGCGAAGAAGGCCGCCCAATGAACCTTGTGATTGTCGGTAATGCCGACGCGCAGAAACGGCTCGATCACTACAAAAAACAACTTGCCCTGTTGGCCGATCCGCGCCGGGTGAATCCGGCTGATGTGGAGAAAATCTTAGGCGATACCAAACTCGTGTACTACCTCAACGGCGGGATGCACTCGCCCGAAATGGGATCGCCCGAAATGCTTATGGAACTGGCCTACCGGCTGGCAACGAGCCAAAACCCCGACATTAAAACCATCCGCGATAATATCATTGTGATTATCAACCCCATCTCAGAACCCGACGGCTGGGATAAGCAGGTGGACTGGTATTACCGCTACTCGAAAAACCGCAAGGAGTTTGCCGATGGTTTTCCGAGTGTGCCGTACTGGGGCAAATACGTATATCACGACAATAACCGCGACGGCTTGCAACTGTCTCAGGCCATCACAAAAGGCTTGCTGAAAGCCTATTTCGACTGGCATCCGGTGGTTTCCCTTGACCTGCACGAATCCGTGCCACTGCTCTATATCTCGACCGGCACCGGCCCCTACAACGAAACCATTGACCCCATTACGATTGGCGAATGGCAGACGATGGCCCACCACGATATCACGACGCTGGCCGCGCAGGGGCTACCCGGCGTGTTTACGTGGGCCTTTTATGACGGCTGGTATCCCGGCTATGGCCTCTGGATTTCGAACAACCACAACTCAACGGGCCGGTTTTATGAGACCTTCGGCAACGCCGGGGCCAGCACGTACCTCCGCGACCTGGCCGAGCAAAAATACGCCGGCGACCCCGCCACGAGCAAAGAATGGTACCGGCCCGTGCCACCGACCGAAAAAGTCTATTGGTCGTATCGCAACAACATCAATTACATGGAATCGGGCGTGTTAGCGTCGCTCAGTTACGGGGCCACCAACAGCCGGTTGCTGATCAAAAATTTTTACCAGAAAGGGCTGAACAGCATCCGCAAAGGTACCGACGAAACGCCCCGCGCTTTTGTGATTGGCAAAGACCAGCGCGACCCGGCAATGGCGGCTTACCTCGTGAATCAGTTGCGGGCGCAGGCCATTGAAATCCATAAAGCCGAGACCGGCAAAAACGCGGGCGACTACGTGGTGCTGCTTAATCAGCCGTATCGGAACCTGGCGGTGAGTTTGCTCACGAAACAGAACTACCCGAAAGAAGCCAAATTCCCGCCTTACGATGACATCGCCTGGACACTTGGCTACCTCTACGGCGTGGACGTGAAGGCGCAGGATTCGGTGAAATACGCCCCGGCAGACCTGAAACTGCTCACCGATAATGTGCAGTATGCGGGCAACCTCGCGGGCGACGGTACAAACTACGTCTTGAACTACAAGGGCCAGAACACCCTGCTGCCCGCGCTCTATTGGGCCAAAGCCCAGAGCAAAACGGCCAAAGCAGTGGTACTGGACGAAAAAACGGTGCTGGGAAAAGATACGCTGATGGCCGGTGCAGTGGTCATCAGCGGGTTAAGGGCTGACCAGGCCAGGAAAATTGCCACGCAGTTTGGGCTGGATTTACGGGCTTCGGCCACGCTGCCAACCGCAACCGCGCCAACCGTAACCGGGCCGTCGCTACGGCAACACGAGGTGACGCTGCCCCGCGTGGCGATTTACCACAGTTGGTACAGCACGCAGGATGAAGGCTGGGCGCGGTTTACGTTTGAGCAACGCGGCATCCCCTACACCAGTATTGACAAAGACGACCTGAAAGCGGGCGACCTTCGCAAACGGTTTGACGTGGTGCTGGTGCCGCGTATGGGCGGTACGGCAACCGATTTTATCCACGAGATAGACCAAAAATACAGCCCGATGCCGTTTACCAAAACCGCCGAGTTTCCCGCGCATGGATTCCCCGACAGCACGCCCGACATGACCGGCGGACCGGGTCTCGACGGTGTTAATAACCTCAAACTATTTACCGAAGCGGGTGGGGTGTTGGTCACGCTCGATAACTCGTCTATGATGGTGGCCGAAGCTGGCATTGCCCGCGCCCTCCGTACCAACACGGCAGCAGCCGGGGCGGGGTTGTTTCATCCCGGTTCGGTGGTGATGGCAAAAGTGCGGCAATCGAGTAGCCCGGTGCTGTATGGTTTTCCCGAAACATTCCCGATTTTCAAGGGCAACTCGCCGTTGTTGCAGGCCGCCAAATACAACCGTTCGATGCTGTTGCTGCAATACGGAACCAAGCCGCAAAAAGACGAAGAAGAATACAAAGGCCTGATTATGGGGATGCCCGACAAGAAAATGGTGAAAGAGCCGGAGGTAAAAAACCCCAGGAAAGAAGAGCCGTATGTACTGTCGGGCATGGTCAGAAACGAGCAGGCCATTGTTGGTCACGGGGCGGTGTTCAACGTGCCGGTTGGCGCGGGCCGGGTCATTGCGTTCACGTTTGACCCGTTGCACCGTTTCCTGAACCACCACGACGCGCCGATGGTCTGGAATACGCTCATCAACTGGAACTACCTCGACACACCCGCCGGGGCCGTTGCCGACAAGCCAAGTGGCGCGGAAGCGGGCAAAAAAGGGGAAGATTGACACTCCCCTGCCTAAAGGCGCGGGGATTCTCGGACTACCACCCCAACGGGTTTGTATGCCTTCCGAGCTAACACGGTATGCCCTACCGCTTTATTCTTGATATTGACTGCCGCGTTTATGTCCCGCTCATGCAAC
>JBBRUV010000459.1:0-3212 GCA_038247465.1 Cytophagales bacterium | reverse complement strand
GGCAACGGTGGTAATTGGCGGATTAGTAACGGCTACCTTACTCACGCTCATTGTGTTACCCGTTTTGTACACATACTTCGAAGGAGGTTTGAATCCAAAACCTACACCAAAAAATCAACCGACCGATGCAACCGTTTAAATTTATCAAGGGGGCTGGGTTTATGGGCCTTCTTTGTTTGCTGGCCCAATTTGCTCAGGGGCAGTCTATGCAGCTTACATTGCCGCAACTGCTCGACCAAGCCAACACCCGCAACGCACAACTCCAGCTTGCCGGGTTGAACGTGCAGGCCCAACAAGCCCTTCGCCCCTCGGCCCGCGACATTGGCCGCTTAAACGTGGTCGGGATGTTGGGTCAATACAACAGCCGAAAATTTGATAACAACCTGATGGTCTCGCACACCTTGCCCAACCCGCAATTCATCCGGCAATCGGTTGCGCTGGCCGATGCACAAATTGCCGGTCGGCAGCAGCAGGTGTCCGTTAGCCAAAATGAGGTTCGGTATCAACTGCGGTCGTCGTACTACGAATTGGTGTATCTGCACGAAAAAACGCGGTTGTTTCGGGAGCAAGATTCGTTGCTGGCGGTGTTTGTGCAGGTTGCCGGTGTTCGCGTCAGAACGGGCGAAGCCGCTCCGCTTGAGTCGGCGGCTGCGATCAGTCAACGCATTTTGCAGCGAACCCGCATCAATCAGCACCTGGCCGATGTAGCCTTGTTTCGTGCTAATCTGCAAACGTTACTGAATACAGTAGATTCGCTCGATGTGGCCCCTGCCCGGCTAACGGTCTTGCCAGTACCGCTTGGCGTAGGCACAGACAAAAACCCGGTACTGGCCCTGTTACAGCAACAAATTAACATTGCATCGGCCAATCGGGCTGTGGAGCAAGCCCGGTTAAAACCCGATTTTCTGGTTGGATTATTCTCCCAGACGCTGATTGGTACCCAAATGTTCAACGGGCAAGACACGTATTATAACGCAGCGCAGCGGTTTTTTGGCGGGCAGGTTGGTGTCTCATTTCCGTTGGTGGCCGCTCCCCAACGGGCTAAGGTTGAAGCCGCCCGTGTGGGCGAACAGATTGCCCAAACCGAACGGCAAAATGGACAGCGATCCCTGGAAATTGCCATCGAACGAGCCGCCCGGCAATATGCCCAGTACCGGGCCGCCCTCACCGACTATGAGCAAAACGGCTTACCCGCAGCCCGTCAGGTGGCCGAAAAAGCCGCCATTGCATTCCGGGCAGGCGACATCGGCTACGTGGAATTTTCGCTCGCCCTGCAACAAACGTTTGCCATCCGATTGGCTTACTTAGACACCATTAACCTGCTCAATCAGCGGGTAATCGAACTGAATTATTTATTGGGAGAATAACCAAGATGAAACCACTACTTTTTATATCCTTATTCCTCTTTTTCGGTTGCCAGGCCACTGAAAAACCTACCGAGTCGAAGTCTGCCGAAGAACCCGCAGCCAACGGCCCCGTCGAAATCACATTTACCAAAGGGCAGTACGCAATGGCGGGTATCAAGCTCGGTCAGCCCGAACTGCGGCCCATGAGCCAGACCCTTAAAGTAAATGGCGTTTTTGATGTGCCACCCCAAAATCAGGTTACGGTGTCGGTTCCGTTCGGGGGATATATCCGCAAAATTCCGCTTGAACAGGGGATGTTTGTTCAGAAAGGACAGCTCCTCGTTGTACTCGAAAATCCTGATTTTATTCAGGTTCAACAAGACTATTTAGAAACTGAGGCCAAACTGACCTACGCCAATCTCGACTATGCCCGCCAGGAAGAACTGAGCCGCGAAAACGTGGGTGCCACCAAAGTATTGCAGCAGACCCGCGCGCAACAACAGACCTTGCAGGTGCAGTTAGCTGCATTGGGCCAGCGCCTGACGTTACTTCGCATCAACCCGGCCACGCTCACCGCCGACCACCTGACCCGGACGCTCACCGTGCCGTCGCCCATCAGTGGTTATGTGACCAACGTGCCGACCAACGCCGGAAAATTTGTGAACCCTGCCGATGTGATTGCCGAAATCACGAATCTGAACCACCTGCACATCCGGCTCAATATTTTCGAGAAAGACCTCGGCAGCATCCATACCGGACAACGCATTCGGTTTGGGGTGGGGGCCGAGGCTACGCCCAGGCACGTCGGAACCATTTTTATGCTCGGCAAGAGCATCTCCGCCGACCGTACCGTACCCGTTTTGGCCCACCCCGACGAAAATAAACCACATTTTATTCCCGGCTCATTTGTTACGGCGCAGGTTGAGGTGCAAAGCGCGTCGGTGCTAACGCTACCCGAAGCGGCTATCGTGAACTTTGGCGGGCAGTCGCTGATTTATGTAGAAATCGGGCAAGATAAAGCGGGCAGTACGCGGTTCCGGCAAGTAGCGGTTCAAACTGGAACCAGTGCCAACGGATTTGTGGCGGTGACGTTGCCGGCCAACATAGACCCTAAAAAAACGCCCATTGTGGTGGCTGGCGCATACAGTTTGCTCTCGCAGTTAAACAACAAAGAAGAGGAGTAGCCCCTCAAATGACTGCAACTATTTCGGGAAACCCGTTGTAGTTGCAGCATATTAAATGGCGGCTTATCATGGAAACAGAACAAATTCGGATAACAGATAATCAGCGACTTGTAGCGCGGTATAAGCAATTCTTAGCCGAACGGCAACAAAAAAGATGCGCCAACGAGACCTCCGAAGGTGAGCAGCGTATAAAAGAAACGGTGTCATCACTGAAACTGGAAAATGCAAAACGAGGAACCCCTATCCTTATATTACACATATAAGCTAACGGAGGGTGACAGCTCACGTTTGTATTTGAAACTTGAATCTGGGAGTTTGAATTTGTTAAGCACGACTTGATTATTGTTGATGAAAACGATGGAGTAACCTACTGTAACGCCGTAATTATCGGGACTGAAAATCCTTACTGCCAAGAAATTATCACAGCCTTTGACCGTATTATAGCCGGGTATAATGATCCTAAATAAGCTCACCAAGCCAACGAAAATGACCAATGACGCGAAGTTAATGACGATCCGCAATCACCCCGAAAATCACGTTCAAAACTCTGATTTTATCACCGATGTCGTCATCGGAATGTCTGACGGTTTGACGGTTCCGTTCGCGCTGGCGGCCGGCCTGAGCGGGGCGGTGGCATCGTCGGGCATTGTGGTTACGGCGGGGCTGGCCGAAATCGTGGCCG
>JBBRUV010000458.1:0-3215 GCA_038247465.1 Cytophagales bacterium | reverse complement strand
AGGCGGTATGCCGTAAACTGACGGATGTTGTCGGCTGCCGGGGCTGCCGTTCGGGCTTGCGCCGACGAAGCGGGCTCAAAAAAGCCGGTTTGCGCGTGGGCCGTCATGGCACTCAGGCCCGACAGCAGGGAAAGCAGCAGGGCTTTCCGGGGTATTCGTAGAAACATTTGATTGATTGTAAAACTGGTAAAAAGAAACTGATATAACCGGGCCAAAGGTGTGTGTTTATTCAGTCGCTACCCCTACCCGGACGGGTAGTTTTGCAGTAAACCGGAGAAATAATCGCTTGGTAACACATCTTTTTTTCGCACGAGTAAATTAAGTAATTAAAAAAGTATAATTATTCTCAAAATTTTATAATTTTTATCTTACGGCACTTTTAGAATAAGTTACCAGCAGATCAGAAGAGCATACGGTAGAAATGCAGGGTATCTGGTTTATGAAAGCATAAAAACCCACTCAGTTATGCGCTATTTACGCTGTTTTTTTTGCCTCGTGCTTGCCCTGTGCAGCCTATCGGTTTCGGGCCAGACCGCTGCCCAAAGACGCGCTACCCGACTGGGGCTGGGCATGAATCTGTCTTACCTTGAAGGTTACTGGAACGGCACTAAAGCCCGGCATTTCAGCGATTTTGTGAAGCTAAATCAGGTTGGGGTTCGCAAACAGCAGATGGCTGATATGGCCCGCGCGGGGTTCAAAAGCGTCCGGATTCCGGTTTGTTTCGGGGCCTGGGCCAGCATCAAAAGACCCTACGTCTGGGAAAACCCGGAGTTTCTGGCCGCCCCCGATTCGCTCGTCCGCTGGGCGTTAACCAATAATCTCACGGCCATTATTGACCTCCACCATGTTGAATTTGACGGCAGCATTGCCGGGGCCGACAGCGTTGACCGGGTGGTATGGCTCTGGCAACAGATTGCCGAACGCTACAAAAATACCGACCCGGAGCGCGTACTATTTGAACTCCGCAACGAACCCCACGACATAACAGCGCAGGCGTGGCGTAGTCAGGCCAGCCGGCTCATCAGCACCGTGCGGGCCATTGCCCCGAATCATACGATGGTGGTCGGTTTTCACGACTGGAATGGCCGCGATGCGCTCTTACAATCCGACGTATTTGCCGACCCGAACATTATTTACACCTTTCATTTCTACGATCCGTTTGTGTTTACGCATCAGGGCGCAACCTGGGCCGGGTCAGGACTGCCTGATTTACAGGGAATTCCGTTTCCGGCCAACCCCAATGTGCGCCTGAGTGTACCGGCTATCGCTAAAGGCACCTGGATCGAAAATGCCCTGAACAACTATGGGAACGAAGCAACCTACAACGTGATTTTTCAGCGCATTGTAGCCGCCAAAGCCTGGTCAACGGCTAAAGACGTCCCGATTTTTTTGGGCGAGTTTGGCTCCTACAACCTCCGTTCGGCCCCGGACAGCCGCTGTCGCCATGCCGAAGCGATCTATATCGCCCTCGGCAAGCTCCAGATTCCATCGGCGTGGTGGGAATGGAGCGATGGGTTTTCGATGCTCACACCCGGCCGCAGCACCCTGATGCCCTGCATGAACGACGCGCTGATTGCCTACGCCACCGGCGAACTGAAAGTGCTGGAAACCGATCCCGTCCAAACCGGCGCATTGCAGGTTTACCCCAATCCGGCCCAAACTGCAATCAGAATTATATCTGCCGGGGCGGTAGCAACATCGGCTTCGCTCACCGACGAAGCCGGGCGCACCACAATCACTAACAAACTTCAAAACAGCGAGTTATCGGTACTGAACCTGGCAACGGGTGTTTATTTTCTGACCGTTTACTCCGAAACCGGCGCGGTGATTGGCATCAGGCGTATGGTAAAATTGTAGGGTGGGCAGGTTCATGATTCGCCATTATGGCCAACAGCTGCCGATTTGATTAACCACCAAGTAAAACAGCAAGTTTGTGTAGTTTAGATACAAAAACACTGCTCATCCCATGCGCCTTTTTCACTCATTCCGAACGCCATTTCTGCCCCTTACTTTCCTGGCTGTCGGGGTCATTTCGTGTATGAAACTCACGACCCAATCGGCCAGTAAAACCGACACCGCTTCACTCGTGACAGTGCAGGAAAACCCCGCCGTTGCCCGGCTTCGGGCCGATACCATCCGGGCCAAAACTGCGCTGACCGTTGCCAACGGCTTGCAGGTGTCGCTCTGGGCTTCTGATTCGCTGGCCCCTGACCCAATCGGAATGTCAATTGACGACCAAGGCCGGGTTTATCTCAGCAGTACCAACCGGGGTGCCAACTCCGAATTTGACATTCGTGGTCATACCGACTGGATGACCGAGTCCATTGGTTTTCAGTCGGTTAACGACCGACGGGCATTTCTCCGCAAGACCTTCGCCACCGAACGCAGTGCCGAAAACGCCTGGCTCAAAGACCTCAACAACGACGGTATCCATGACTGGCACGATCTGACTGTGGAACGCGATGAAGTCTGGCGATTGGAAGACACCAATGCCGATGGCGTGGCCGATAAGTCAGTGCAGATTCTGGCCGATTTTTTTGAGGAAGTATCTGACGTGGCGGGCGGTCTGCTGGTGCGGGCCAATGATTTTTTTGTCGGCATCGCGCCCGATATGTGGCGGCTGACCGACACTGACGGCAATGGAACCCTCGACCAGAAAACGTCTATCAGCACTGGTTATGGCGTACATATCGGCTTTGGCGGTCACGGTATGTCGAACCCGATTGAAGGACCGGACGGACGGATTTACTGGAATATCGGCGACATTGGGGCTAACATCACCACCGCTGAGGGCAAAAATTTCAAGCGGCCCAACGAAGGTATCATCGCCCGCGCCAACCCTGACGGCTCTGATTTTGAAGTCTTTGCGGGCGGCCTTCGGAATACCCACGAGTTTGTTTTTGATGACTACGGCAACCTTATTAGTTGCGACAACGACGGCGACCACCCCGGCGAAAGCGAACGGCTCGTGCATATCGTAGAAGGTTCGGATGCGGGCTGGCGGTCGAACTGGCAATATGGCAAATACACCGACCCCAAAAACAATAGCTATAAGGTCTGGATGGACGAAAAACTCTACACACCGCGCTGGAGCGGACAGGCGGCCTACATCATTCCGCCGATTATGAACTACCACAACGGGCCAACGGGCATGGTTTATAACCCCGGCACGGCGTTGGGGTCGGCGTGGCAGAATAAGTTTTTCTTAGTTGAGT
>JBBRUV010000457.1:0-3228 GCA_038247465.1 Cytophagales bacterium | reverse complement strand
CCAGTGCCAACGACACCGATGTTGATCTATTGCATAATTAGGGGTTAAAAAGGGTTTTTGGGACACAGAGATTTTCTCTGTGTCTTCTCCGTGCATCTCTGTGTCCCATAAAAAATTAAGAGATAAACTTCGTCCACTTCATCTCGCTCTTGTCCGATGCAAGAACGGTATCAATAAATGCTAAACCACGCACGCCGTCCTGAACGCCGGGGAAATCGTAGAGCGGGTCGGCGGGTTTTCCGGCCATATGTGCCCGAACGGCGTAGGCGAAGTTGCGATAGACATTGGCGAATGCTTCAAAAAAACCTTCGGGATGGCCCGCCGGAAGCCGGATGTGCGCTTTGGCCGATGCCGACATCTCGCCCACGTTGGGTCGGATGAGCTGCTGACTCGTCTGGGTTTTGTGATACAGCGTGTTGGGCTCCATCTGATGCCACTCCAGCCCGCCTGTTTCACCATAGACAAAGATTTTGAGCGAATTCTCTTCGCCGTTGGCTACCTGACTAACCTGTAAAACGCCTTTTGCTCCGCCCTCAAAGCGCAACAGGACGTTGCCATCGTCGTCGAGTTGGCGGCCCGGCACAAAGGCGGTGAGGTCGGCGCAGAGTTCGCTGATGTGCAGACCCGTAATGTACTCGGCGAGGTTTTCGGCGTGGGTGCCAATATCGCCCATCGCGCCTGCTGCGCCTGATCGGGCCGGGTCGGTACGCCAGATGGCTTGTTTGTAATCCTTGTTTTCTTCATCGAGCGAGAGCCAGCCCTGTGGGTACTCAACCACAACTTTACGAATGGTACCCAGCTTGCCGTTCTTCACCATGTCGCGGGCCTGTTTTACCATCGGGTAGCCGGTGTAGTTGTGGGTCAGACCGAAGACGAGGCCGGTTTTTTTTACGATTTCGGCGAGGTCTTTGGCTTCCTGAAGGTTCAGCGTCATAGGCTTATCGCAGATGACGTGGAAGCCGTTTTCGAGGGCCATCTTGGCGGGGGCGAAGTGCAGATAGTTGGGCGTACAGATGCTCACGAAGTCGATACGGTCGCCGTCGGGCCGTTCTTTTTCCTGTCTAATCATCTGCTCGAAGGAGTCGTAAACGCGGTTACTATCGAGGTAAAGCGACTCTCCGGTAGCTTTGGATTTTTCGGGCGACTGGCTGAAACAACCCGCCACGAGTTCGATTTCGTGGTCGAAGATGGCGGCCCGGCGGTGAACGGCCCCAATGAAGGCGTCGAGCGAGCCACCGACCTGGCCCATGCGTAGTTTGCGGTGCATAACGTGGTTTTTAAAGATAAAGGGTCGTTTTGGATTGGTTTACCCGTTGACTGGCCCAAACAATTTTGGGGCGGAAATTAGCGGATTAACTTATTTTTTGGAAATTTTGCATCAAATGAAGGCCGCCAAATGGGTAATTCCCTCAAGCCGGTAGCTTTCTTTGATGCATCGTTCGTTCTTATCTAAACCTTTAAAATTCTCTACAAATGAACCAAACCGTCAACCCTTCTCGCCTGTTTCTGGCCAGCTGCCTCGCGCTCATCACCACCGCTTTCTCGTTCAGTATCCGGGCAGGTATTTTGCCTCAGTTGGGTACTGAATTCGGACTCTCTGCCGAGCAGCTGGGCTTTATCAACTCCATGTGGTTTCTGGGTTTCCCTATTGCCATGATCGTTGGCGGTCTTGTTTATAATTCGGTTGGGCCGAAAATTATCATGAACGTAGCGTTCGTTTGCCACACGCTGGGCATTTTGCTGACTATTTACGCGGGAGGCTACACGACGTTGCTGATTTCGACTCTGTTAATAGGCATTGGCAACGGCTGCACCGAAGCCGCCTGTAACCCCATGATTGCCGATATGTACACGGGTAATACCATGAACAAAATGCTGAACCGATTCCATATGTGGTTCCCCGGCGGCATTGTAGTAGGCAGCCTGATTTCGCTATTTATGGGCCCTGAAAATCTTAACCTGCCCTGGCAGTCTCAGATTTGGGTAATTGTAGTACCAACCGTTCTTTACGCTCTCCTCTTCTTCGGACAGGTGTTTCCAAAATCTAGCAATGAAGCCTCAATGCAGCGGCTTAACACGTCCAACATAGCACGGCTTGCACTCATCTTGGCAGCAGTATGCTTCATGTTTAAATTAGCAACGGACTTCGATTGGATTACGGTTTCCGATACCATCCGCACGGCAATAAATGTCATAGCCATTGTCTCGACAATGGTAGGCGTATATCTATACTTCGGCGGATTATTCCTGTTTATTTTTAGTTGTATGGCCCTGACGGCCATCTCAGAATTTGGGCCCCAACAGTGGGTCGGTCTGATTCTGAGTAAGAGTGGTGCCGAGCCGCTGCTGATTCTGGCCCTCGTTACAGGTCTGATGGCGGTGGGTCGCTACTTTGGCGGGCCGGTTATTCAGCGATTCGATCAGACGGGCGTGTTGCTGGGCGGGGCCGTGTTTGCCAGTATCGGTATTTACCTGTTTAGTACGCAAACTGGCGCAATGGCCTACGTAGCTGCCGTTTTCTTCGCTATTGGCGTGTGCTACTTCTGGCCAACCATGCTCGGCTTTATTGCCGAACGGGTGCCGCTGAGTGGCGCGTTGGGTATGTCTATTGTGGGCGGAGTCGGCATGTTCTCGACATCCATTTTCCAACCCATCATCGGTGGCTGGATTGACGCTGAGCGCGTCGAGAAAGCCAAAACCGGACTGGCCGGCGACGCGCTCGAATTGGCCGCCGGGCAGGCCACACTGATGAAGATGACGACGTTTCCGCTGATTCTGATCGTGGCGTTTACTATCCTGTATATCGTTATGCGCAACCGCAAACCGTCGTACCGTACCGAAACTGCCGTAGCGCAGCAGCCGCAGTTATAAGCGCTGTTTTTCTGTAAACAGCGAAGCCCCGCAACCAATCTGGCTGCGGGGCTTCGCTGTGTTTTGACCAGATAAGTACAAAACCGATTCAGAAGAGCGGAAAGCGCGCGCCAAATTTAGTCGTTAGATAGCTGTTGTTGCCCGTTGTGACCGCTGATTTGGCGGGGGTATAATAAACAATCCCCTAGCCAAATACGCCCACCGATTTCGAGAGCTGCCAGTGAATGCCCGCACCAGCCGCGCCAAAAAGTGTCAGTTTGGACAACGATTCCAGCGATAGCAGCCGCGTCTGATCGTTATAGACCGGTGCCGGAACGGTTATAATGTTGAACCCCAGTCCGGCGGTCAGGTAAGGCT
>JBBRUV010000456.1:0-3232 GCA_038247465.1 Cytophagales bacterium | reverse complement strand
GCGGCAGTCAATATCAAGAATAAAGCGGTAGGGCATACCGTGTTAGCTCGGAAGGCATACAAACCCGTTGGGGTGGTAGTCCGAGAATCCCCGCGCCTTTAGGCAGGGGAGTGTCAAACAGGAGGTTCATATGTTACAAACACTACTGGTGCTTTTTATGCTATTTCTGCCGTAACAGGCTCTAAAATCTGGGAATTTAAAACTAACGGCACTATCTACAGTAGTGCGTTACTCGTTCGCAACGGCTCCGATGTTGGCACCTACCCCACCGATAGCGGAGCAGGGCGGTAACGAGTCTCGCACATAGTCTCGCGATGTCGGTTAACATGACCCAATTTCCTTTTCTGAAAGAGTTGCCATCAGGCGTAAAGAACAAGAAGTAGCTAATCGGTAATAATAGTGGTTTAACTTAAATACTAAAACTGATCTAACGGTGAATAATCTGTCATTCAGGCAGTTGTCTGGTTATTCTTGTGTTTATTCCGGTCAGATTGTCAGGACTAATAAACACTATCTACTCCCACCTGTTGCTGATATCATACACATCCTATCGGTTGATAGACCTGTATTAACATAAACTCAACAGAATATGAAAAAGGCACTGATTGCCACTTCCTTCGCGTTACTCATGCTTGTTCAGGTTGCCAACGCACAGGCTGTTCAGGAGGCTAAGGAAGCCAAGAAAGAAATGAAGGCCGAGAAAAAGATGCACAAGGCCGGGGAAAAACGCGAGGATGTGAATGATAAAAGCCGGATGGAAATCCCCGCGATTTCTGACGACAGAACCAAACAGGCTGACGCTCGTCGAAAAGAGAAGAAGGCCGTGAAAAAGGAAATGAAAAGTGCGGTCAAAGAAAAGAAAGCCGAAGCCAAAAGTGCTACCAAAAGAGCGAACCGTGTCAGTAACTAAAGCCTGACGAGAAACCCTGTACGTTAACTGTTGAGAAACCCCGGTTTGGCATTCATTTAGAATGCTAACCGGGGTTTTTGATGCGTCAGTAGGTGAAATTCGGAAACTTTAGTAAGATAGTAGCTCCTCAAACGCGTGGGTGCTGTTATCCCTTGCAACCTTACTGCCCGTTTCTGCATCTTCTCGCCAGGGCTACACCTCAAACTTCCTGCCGTTCAGCCCAAACTTCCGGTAGTTCGTCACAATTGGTTGTTGGTTTGGGTATTGGGCGGTTAGTTTGGGCATCAATTACTACAGCAATCCCGGCTTCATTATGCGCTTTACACTACTCCTTGCTTCGTTCGTTCTGTATTCAGTCACTACTTTGGCCCAGGGCGGTCTGCGCGGCACCATCAAAAACGCCAGTGGCGATGTGATGCCCTACGCGGCTATCTCCGTAAAAAACACTACGCAGGGAACCATCTCCAACGCCGAAGGCCGCTATGAACTGCCGCTCTCCCCCGGCTCGCACGTAGTTGTATTTCAGTATCTTGGCTTTCAGGCCCAGCAAAAAATAGTCGAGATTGGTGCTGGCTTTACCGAATTAAACGTCACCCTGGCCGAGCAAGTCGTGCGGTTGCAGGAAGTACAGGCCAAATCGGGCAACGAAGACCCAGCCTACACCATTATGCGCCGGGCCATTGCCAAAAGCCGCTTTCATCAGTTGCAGGTGCAGACCTATACCGCCCGGAACTACGGTAAGGCTTCATTTATTGTGAAAAAACTGCCCGCTGTCGCTAATCTGTTTAAAAAAGAATTGGCGGAAGTCGAGCGGGAAGCCAATTTTAAAGTGGGCGTACCCGTGCTGTTTGAAGTTGTGTCGGAGGTCTCGTTTCGGCAACCAAAAACGTACCGGCAACGGGTGCTTGCCAGCCGAAACTCGCAGGTGAACCGGGCCTTGCCGATTACCTTATCGTCGGGATCAATTTATGACCCGAAGTACGGCGGTTCCGTTTCTCCCTTGTCGCCAGCCGCGTTTGGGTATTATAAGTTTGAGTATGAAGGTACATTTAGCGAGCAAGGCAACGAAATCAGTAAGATTCGGGTCATTCCGCGTTCGTGGGGCGAGGGCGTTTATCGGGGCGTGATTTATGTTCTTGAAAACTCGTGGGCTATTCATAGCTACCAGTTAGAGCAAATCAGTGGCCAAGGATTCATCACCAATGTCCGTTGCACGTTGTCGCCGATTAAGAATGTCTGGTTGCCGATTAATTTCCGGGGCGATATAAACGGTTCGTTTTACGGGGCCGATTTCACCGCGCAATTTGTTCTCAGTCAAACCTTTAACCAACTAACCATAAATCCGGCTTTTGTGGATGATGTGCCGGTGATTGACGAGAAAAAAGATCGCTCGGCCACCAACCTCGCCAAGCGCGACCTCAAAGGGCAGTCGTTTGACGAAACGGTGAAAAAGCAGAAAGAACTGACCACCAAAAACTTTAAACAACTCGTCAAAGAATACGAAAAACAGCAATACCGCGACCGTAAAAAGCAGGGGCAGGAAACCCAGGTTGTTCGTAACGACTCAACAGTGGTGGACTCCCTGGCGGGCAAACGCACCCCGGCGTTCTGGGATTCGCTGCGGTCGGTGCCGCTCACCACTGCCGAAACCGTTAGCTACCGCCGGTTAGATAGTTTGGTGGTTGTGCGGGTGGCGAAGGCCAAAACCGATAGCCTGAAAAACAAAAAGAAGGCCAAATTTTCGGCGCTGAATTTTTTGTTTATCGGCGATACCTACCGGCTCTCTAAACAAACACGGCTCGTGTGGTCAACGCCGTTAGCCAATATTCACTACAACACCGTTGAAGGCTACCACACCGAGGCCGGGCTGCGGCTGAACGTTCGGGCAAACCGGGCCGATTCGCTCCGAAACCCGGCTTTTTTCAGAGCCGGGCCGCGCTGGTATGTCGGCGGTGTGGGGCGGTATCAGTTTGGCCGAAAAGCCTTTATCGGTTCTGGAGTGCTGGGCGTTCGGGGGAAAGTCGTGGATGTTGAGTTATCAGGTGGGCGGCAGTTTGTGCAGTTTAATCCCGAAAATCCGATCAGCCCGATTTTAAACGGCTTTACCACACTTTGGTTTGAGCAGAATTTTATGAAACTGTACCAAAAAGATTTCGTCGGTCTGAACCTGAGCATCAAACCAACCGGCGACCGGCTCACGCTGAACCTCGGCGCAGAATATGCCCAACGAACGAGCGTGGAGAATTTCAGAGAAAACCTAAAACCCTGGCTTGACTGGAAAAAGCGCACATTTACGCCCAATACGCCCTACAACGCCGAATT
>JBBRUV010000455.1:0-3234 GCA_038247465.1 Cytophagales bacterium | reverse complement strand
GGTGAATTTGTACCATCACCGCTTTGCCCGTCAATGGAGCAACGAGGCCAAAAAGCTGCCTGTAATGTGGGTTGTCAGCTACGTACCAGGCTTTTTCGGTTTGGCTCCAATGTACTCCCACTAACTTTCTGATACGGGTATTCAACTCGCGTTCATACTCAAAACGGATGAAAATCACTTCCTTCCCCTTGTGAAAGGCAGGCTCGTAGCCTATCACTGGCTCGACCCGGTTGGTAGGTTCAGTCGCGTTCATCAGGGCTATCCGTTTTCTTATCCAGCATAATCAATTGGTCGGCTACAACTTCCGTTACATACCGTTTCTGCCCGTCCTTGTCGTCATAATGACGGGTTTTTAGTTTGCCTTCCACATACACAAGGCTCCCTTTTTGCAGGTATTTATGAGCCAGTTCGGCCAGGCCTCGCCACAGTACCACCGTGTGCCATTCAGTAGTGCTGTGGGACTGCCCGTTTTTGTCTTTGAATGATTCAGTAGTGGCGAGCGAAAATTTGGCGACCGCAATATCATCGCCCTCCAGCTTTTTGAACTCAGGGTCGCTTCCCAGATTTCCTATCAGTGTTACTTTGTTCAGTCCGCGCATGATACAGGTACATAATTGTTACGTTGAGAAGCCACGGAGACACACATAGAGGTTTTGAAAAGTCCCCTCTGCATATACCCGTGGCCCCTCAGCACACCTCAGCCTAATAGTTTTTAGCTCCGCTCCGGGCGGAGGTTACGCACGGCGGCACCGGCCTGCCACATCTCAGATTCGCGGAGTTCGGCGAGTTCGACTTCGAGTTTTTCGCGGTAGTCGGGCTGTGAGTTGCGGGTGATGCTGATTTCGGCCTGTTCCTGGCTTTTTACGGAGTTGTAGAGCTGCTCAAAAACGGGCTTTGTCGCGTCGCGGAAGGGTTTCCACCAGTCGAGCGCACCACGCTGGGCGGTGGTAGAACAGTTGGCGTACATCCAGTCCATACCGTTTTCGGCTACGAGCGGCATTAGTGACTGCGTCAGTTCTTCAACGGTTTCGTTAAACGCTTCTGACGGGCTGTGGCCATTGGCCCGCAACACGTCGTACTGAGCGGCAAAAATGCCCTGAATGGCACCCATCAGCGTGCCGCGCTCGCCGGTCAGGTCGGAGGTTACTTCTTTGTAGAAATTAGTTTCGAACAGATAGCCCGACCCTACGCCAATGCCCATGGCAATGCATTTTTCGCGGGCGTGCCCGCTGGCATCCTGATACACGGCGAAGCTGGAGTTAAGCCCTTTACCTTCTACAAACATCCGGCGCAACGACGTACCTGAGCCTTTGGGGGCTACCAGAAACACATCGACGTCGGCGGGAGGAATGATGCCGGTTTTCTCTTTGTAGGTCACGCCGAATCCGTGCGAGAAGTAGAGTGATTTGCCGGGAACAAGGGCGGCTTTTACCGTTGGCCAGAGTTCAATCTGGGCGGCATCAGACAGCAGGAAACAGATGATGGTACCGCGTTCGAGGGCTTCCCCGATCTCAAAAAGGGTTTCGCCCGGTACCCAGCCATCGGCAATGGCTTTGTCAAACGTTTTGCCTTTGCGCTGCCCAACAATGACGTTGAAGCCATTGTCGCGCATGTTGAGCGACTGGCCGGGGCCTTGCACACCATAGCCAATAACGGCGATGGTCTCGGCTGAGAGGGTATCGAGGGCTTTTTCGAGCGGAAACTCGTCGCGGGTTACTACGTTCTCGACGGTTCCGCCGAAGTCAATTTGTGCCATTTGGTTTGTATTTGGTGGTAAAAATTCGGGTAATTTTTTAGTCTGTTTTTCTTGTCATTCCGTCTTTTGTCATCCCGACGAAGGAGGGATCACGAGTTCAGCCAATCATCTGGTTATCAAGACGCACGATCCCTCCTTCGTCGGGATGACAAAAAGCAGGATGACAAAAGCGGGATTATGGTTGAATTTCGCCATTTAGCGGGTTCCATTCTGGATTAAATGATTCAATCAGTGCAACTTTCTTCTCGCGTCGCCAGCCTTTTATTTCTTTTTCGCGGTCAATAGCGTTGCGGACATATTGATGAAATTCCCAATAAATCAGGGTGTAGCAAAAATAACGTCCGGCAAATTTTTCGATATTTCCCCGAGATTCATAATGCTCATTCATCCGCCGAACCAGATCGTTGGTCATGCCCGTGTACAATACTGTCTTTTCAGGATTGGTGGTTATGTACACGTAGAAGGAGTATTGGTGCATGTTTCTTTCTATTTGTAATCCGACCGGTTTGTCACCTCCGCTTTTTGTCATCCCGACGAAGGAGGGATCACGAGTTCAGCCAATCATCTGGTTATCAGGACGCACGATCCCTCCTTCGCCGGGATGACAGAAAGTTACAGTGACAAAAAGATTACAACGTGTATTCCCACTCTGCTTCAGGAAGGTACTCAACCAAACCCTGCTCGGTTTTGCCGACAGCTATGCGGCCCGACCGAACAAACTCCAGCACTTCATGTTGTTGACGCAGATACGCCAGAAAGTCGAAAATCTCGGTTTCGTTACCCGTTTTCTCGACCACAACGTAATCCAAACCCCAATAGACGACCCATGCCTTGTGTTTTTTGTTGATGGTTTCTACGTCGAGCGTTTTGCTGCCGAGGGGCGTCGAGAGTTTGTACAGCGCGATTTCGTTATAGACAATCTCGTCGTTCAGATACCCAAACACGGCCAGCACTTCCACAATCTTGCGAATCTGCCGAACGAGTTTCTCGACCTCTTCGCGTGACTCGTGTTTGATCACAATCGTGAATCGTGATACGCCTTTGCGTTCGGTTTCCGATACGGTCAGGCTTTCGATGTTGATGCGTCGGCGCGTGAAAATGATGGTGATGCGGTTTAGCAATCCAATCGAGTTCGACGTAAAAACGCAGATGGTGTAGTTGGTCATTTTAGTCGAATTTGGCTTACGCTTGCTCCCGACGGTACCATTGGAAATACGTTTTCTTCTTTCTCCACAATCACTTCCAGCAGATACGGCCCGTCGTGTGCCAGCATCTTATCGAGCGAATCGGAAAGCGTTTCGCGTTCGGAACAGGTGTGTCCGTCCATGCCGAACCCCCGCGCAATCGTGATGAAATCGGGGTTTTGCAGTTCCACGAAAGAGTAGCGTCGTGCATGGAAAAGTTGCTGCCACTGCCGTACCATGCCCAGAAAGTTGTTGTTTAGGATGATGGCTTTTACGGGTTGCTTGTTCTGCACG
>JBBRUV010000454.1:0-3240 GCA_038247465.1 Cytophagales bacterium | reverse complement strand
GTTCTAAATCAACTAAACAACACGCATAGTTCTGTTTACCTTTACGAATGGAAATTTCATCTATTCCGAGCCAACGAACATGTTGCCAAACATCACGAGCTGATAATTGCTTTTCACCATAACGCTTATGAATTTCGTTAACGGTGGCCCAACAAATATCTTCCTTAATGCTGACTTGGTTCGTGCAAATATCTTCAATAAAAAAATAAATATATTTCTCATAACGAATAGTCATCGTTTTAAAAGGCTCAACAAAATCAAAACGTTCATTAAAATATCGCTTACAATCTTTGCAACAAAACTGACGAGTTTTTAAATGTAATGATACTTGACGGCCTAAAATCGGACCGCCGAAGCGGAGCCATATCCCTGAGTATTCGTTCTTGATACATAGTTATTTCACTTGTGGCTTTCATACACTCAGGGTAATAACCAGAACTTGAAATAGACTCACAATAAATATGAGCTTCTTTATCAGAAATCGAATAATCAGTAACCCGTACACTGGGAAGATTCAAAAGCAGGTCCAGTTCTATCTCCAGGATGCGAAAACAACATTTCCGTATAAATCATTGAAGAACCAAGAAAGTCTGTGCAACCATACCTGTAGGCTGAGGTTTCAGTGAGGGAATGGCAAAGCTGGCACGGATGTAAAAATCAATTGCTCCACTGTGCTGGCGAAATCATACTATGGCGCACACAGACGCAAGCGATTTTTGAGCAAGACTACATTTTCAAGCCATTGGTTTCGGAAGTACCCAAACCTGATCGTTAATTTGGTGATAGATAGGCCTAATCAGGTCTGGGTTTCTGACCCCATTTATAGAGCAAAATGTATACTCTCATGACGCAAAATTCAGACCCGCGCAAGAATGAGATTATAGCTTAAACGGCGTTGGAAACCGTACCCTCACCAAACAACTAAACTCGATAAAGTACAAAAAGACTCTTCTGCTTCAACCGTTTAAACGCTTACGCAAACAGGGGCGTTGCAAGACGCTTTGAGGAGGTTGAAAAAAAGCAGTTGTAAAGCTGTGGCAGGATTAATAATTACCTGTAAACTTGCGGTAGGATTAAACGGGCGATAGACTCAAAAGACTGTAAACCTATTTCAGGACGGCATACACCCCCGATTGCCGGTTAGCCGCCCACCATCTGTGTGTGTAAAGCGGGGCGGCCCGTGCCGCTCGTTCCATGCCATCAACACGTGGAATCGTTGGGTGGCACATAAAACTATAATGATACTATATCTCATCCCTACCTTCCTCGCCAGCGACACTGCCGAACAGGTTTTACCTCCCGCAATCAGTAACGCAATTGCCACAACCGACGTGTTTTTCGTAGAAAATGTCCGCACGGCCCGACGGTTCATCAGCAACCTGAAAACGGGCCGCGTCATTGATGAAACCCTGTTTTATGATCTCTCAAAAGACACGCCCGAAGCCGACACCCGCAGGCAACTCGCTGATTTGCTGGCCCAAAATCGCAATGCGGGCGTGATGAGCGAAGCCGGTTGCCCTGGCGTAGCCGACCCCGGCGCGGTGGCCGTTAAAATCGCGCATCAGATGGGAATCCGGGTCGAGCCGTTGGTGGGGCCGTCGAGTATTTTGCTGGCCCTGATGGCATCAGGACTGAACGGACAATCGTTTGTGTTTCATGGCTACTTGCCCATTGACCGCCCCGACCGCATAAAACGACTGCAACAACTCGATAATGAAGCCCGAAGCAGACGGCAAACGCAGATTTTTATCGAAACACCGTATCGAAACAACCCCGTTTTGGCTGATATTCTGGCGATCTGCGCCCCCGACACCCGGCTCTGCATTGCTGCCAACCTCACCGCGCCCGATGCCCTGATACAAACCCGAACCATGGCCGACTGGAAAGCCCACAAGCCTGATCTGCATAAAATCCCGACCGTGTTTTTACTTTTGTGAGTAAAGCGGGCGGTTAGTCCGTAGTCAGGTTATATGGCTGATTTTTAACTGCGGACTAACCGTCTGCGCTACTACACAGATGCTCAACGTATTAACATTCAACGCTTTCCAGGAAAACACCTACCTCGTGGCCGATAATGCCACTAACGATGCCGTAGTGATTGACCCTGGCTGCTACACGCAGGCCGAAAAAGAAGCCCTGGCCGCCGAAATTGATAATCGCGGCCTAAACCTGCGGCATATTTTGCTCACCCACGCTCACCTCGACCACGTATTTGGCTGCGCCTTTTTGAAACGCAACTACGGCGTTGATGTCTGGATGCACCCCTTAGAACAGGTCATTCTCGACAATGTGGCAAACCGGGCCGAGGTCTATGGGTTTGGCGGTTACGAACCGTTTGAGGTCACGAATGAACTCATGGAAGGTCAGCTTTTTACCCTCGGCAACACCATGTTTGAGGTGCGGTTTGTGCCGGGCCACGCGCCGGGCCACGTCGCGTTTGTGAACCACGCCGAACGCTACGTGGTTGGCGGTGATGTGCTGTTTCGGGGGGGCGTGGGCCGCACCGACTTTCCCTACTGCGACCATAATACGCTCATTAACAGCATCGAAACCCAGTTTTTTACGTTGCCCGATGATTACATAGTCTGGCCCGGTCATGGCCCCAAAACCACCATTGGGGCCGAAAAAACCACCAATCCGTATCTGTGAAAATTCTCCGACACCTGCCTAACGCGATGACCTGTGGCAACCTGCTCTGCGGCTGTGTGGGCATCGTGCGGGTGTTTGAGCATGATCTGTTGACCGCTGCGTACCTGATATTTCTGGCCGCTTTGCTCGATTTTGGCGACGGTTTTGCGGCCCGGCTCCTGAACGCGCACTCGGCCATTGGCAAAGAATTAGATTCGTTGGCCGACCTGGTAACGTTTGGTGTACTGCCCGCTTTTATTCTCTTTTCGTTGCTGACCCCCGATGCTGCCGCGCTCCAAAACGCCATGAATTTCCGGGCCAACAGTGCTGATTCTCACGGGATTGTGGTAAAAGCCAGTAATCCATACCGGTACGTGGCGTTTAGTATTGCCGTTTTTTCGGCACTCCGGTTGGCTAAATTCAACATTGATCCGCGCCAGACCGACTCGTTTATCGGGTTGCCAACCCCGGCCAACGCGCTGGTGGTGGCCTCGTTGCCGTTGATCCTGGCGTTTCAGCCGCAATACAGTTTTATGCTTCTAATTCCGTATTTTCTTTATGGATACGTTGCCCTGATGTCATTTGTCTTGGTGGCCGAAATCCCGCTGTTTG
>JBBRUV010000453.1:0-3243 GCA_038247465.1 Cytophagales bacterium | reverse complement strand
GTCTCAGCCCGTTTTGTCTCATTTCAGCCCGATTTTACTGCCAGTAAATTACCATTTTGTTAGCAGGCGGCCAATGAAAGGTTAATTGATTTGATGAGATGAATTACAAGAAAACGGCACCGTCAGGCGTTTGTGAGGCTACAGCGAAGTCGCTCATTTTTGCACTATTTAAGTAAATATACTTATAAGATGTGGCAATAATAGATAGAAAACCGAGTAATATATGAGCGCACTGTAGTTAGGCAGGCAACGGAAACGATGCTTTTTTGTGAGTTTTCGAGATCAACACTTGCGATACCCAGCGTTTATTTCTACGTTTGCACCCACATTAATCAAAACGGGGGATTAGCTCAGTTGGCTAGAGCGCTTGCATGGCATGCAAGAGGTCATCGGTTCGAATCCGATATTCTCCACCCGTTGTATAAAACCAACAAAAAAGCCGTCTCCAATCAAGGAAACGGCTTTTTTGTTTAGATTATTCCGGGAAATTGAAAATTACTTCGTTTCAATCATTTCGGCATCGGCAATGATGTAGTTCAGCTCGTATATATTGTCGGCGTTCAGTTTCAGGGTTCCGTTAAACGTCCGTCGTTCGTCAGTCTTGAATTTTTTGCCCGGCTTTTTGAATTTTAATGATACTACTGACTCCGGGCCGGCCCCGCCACAGAAAAAACACGCGCTATATGGAAATGCCGACAGCACGTATAAATTCGACTCATAGTCAACCGGCAAGACGTAGCCCGTCAGTTCTACGGTTTTGCCGTTGAGTTTTTGCACTGCCGGACCAAACGTGGGATACAGCATGTAAACCGATTCTTCGGCATACCATTTTTTCTTGAAGGTAACATCACGCAGGGCTTCCCAGGTGAGTTTGAGTGGCTCGGCAGCCGGGCGGAAAGCGGTTAGCAGGATTCCGGCGGCAAAAACGGCGAGAACAAGGCGTTTCATTCGTTGTTAGGGGGCTTTTTGGTAAAGATAACGGTTTTCTTACTTTCGTTGTTAAAACTGTATCCGAACGTTATGGAAACAAATACTGACACAGAGGCATCAACAACAAAGCACGCCGTTTCGTTTCGGTTCGGTCGCCTGTACATAACCACGCTCGTGGCGCTGGCAGTGCTGCTTACGGCGGGGCAGGTGATGATGCAGTGGCGCGTTGGGGCCGTTCGAAACGAGATTTTGCTGGTGCGGCAGATTGCACTGCAACGCCATCAAAGCCAGCAGATTGCCAAAAAAGCCCTGCAACTTACTGCCGAAATCGGGCAGCCCGGTTTTGCCCGGAACGCGCTCGAACTGCGCGAGGTACTGAACACGTTTGAGACCTACCACCGCCAGACCCGCGACGGTCAATTGCCCGAACAGGGTATCACCATCACCAACAGTGTTGCCATAAAAAAACTGTTTGCCGCCACCTTGCCCCGGTTCAACACGTTCGGGCAGGGGGCGCGGTGGTTTGCCGAACAACAGAACCCCGCCCAGATGAAAACTCCGGCTGCCAGGGCCGCACTGCACTTAGTGCTGGATAATGAACGGGAACTGCTGACTCAGATTGATGCCATTGCCCGCGCCTACAACGCCCAAGTACGGGCCAAGCTCAATCAGTTGCAAACCACCGAATTTTACCTGTACATAACTACGCTACTGGTTTTAACCGTAATTGGCCTGCTCATTTTCAGGCCCGCCGTGCAGCAACTCCGCCAAACGCTGACCCAACTGATTCAGGCCGAAGCTCAGACCGCCGAGGCCAACGGGCAACTTCGGCAGGCCAATGAATCATTGACCGAAGCCCGTAAGCAGCTCTATGCAGCCACCCGCGAGAAACTCCAGCAGCAGAGCAACGCTCAGAAGCTTCGTACCGCCTACCTCATTACGGGGCAGGAAGAAGAACGCAAACGACTCTCCCGTGATCTGCACGACGGCCTGGGTCAGATGCTCACGGCCATCAAACTTCAGGTCGAAGGGGTAGAAACAGCCCTGAATGGGCAGGGCGTAACGCCTGTCGCAAATATTGCCACCCTGAAAAAACTGATTTCCCGCACAATTCAGGAAACCCGGACAATATCAAACAACCTTATGCCCAGTGTATTGAGCGATTTTGGGGTGGTGCCAGCCCTGAAAATGCTCGCCGAGGGTGAACAGAGTATGGGTGTTGATATTAGCTTCGATACGAATCTAAACAGCGATGACCGGCCCGACCGCAATA
Source organism: Cytophagales bacterium (assembly GCA_038247465.1). Classification (GTDB taxonomy): domain Bacteria; phylum Bacteroidota; class Bacteroidia; order Cytophagales; family Spirosomataceae; genus JBBRNH01. The sequence goes on along the minus strand of JBBRUV010000453.1, from coordinate 1,040 downwards.
CCGAAATTGCGCTCTACCGCGTCACGCAGGAGGCCATTAGCAACGCCCTCCGGCACGCCCAACCCACGCAAATTACCGTCGAACTTATCGGGCGCGACGGCTACCTGCACCTGATCGTGACCGACAACGGGCTGGGTTTCGACCCGCAACAGTCGCGCCAATTGCCCGTTGACCGGCCCGGTGGCCCTTCGCAGGGATTGCACAATATGCACGAACGGGTGCATCTGCTGGGCGGTCGGCTCAGAATATGGTCGCGGGCGGGACAAGGAACCAAAATTCACATTGCCATACCAGATACTAATACAAACACTCAACTCATTGCTGATGAATACGATACGGCTTATACTGGTAGATGACCATGCCATTGTCCGCGACGGAATCCGGCTCCTGCTCGAACAGGTCGAAGGATTTCAAATTATTGACGAAGCCGGTTCCGGCGAAGAAGCCATCGAGAAACTCAAAATCAACACGCCCGATGTGGTACTGATGGACATCTCGCTGCCGGGCCTGACCGGGATTCAGACCACGCAGGCTGTTACCAAACAGCACAAAACGGTGCGGGTGCTGATGCTCTCGATGCACAACAACGAAGACTACATCCTGCGGTCGGTAGAGGCCGGGGCGATGGGGTATATCCTCAAAGATTCGTCGTCAGACGAGATGGTGAAAGCCATTCGGGCGGTGGCAGCGGGCGAAAAATACTACTCCTCGCCGGTGGCAACCATCATCCTGAACGGCTATATGCAGCAGTTAAAGAAAGGCGAAAAAGCCCCGCTCAACAGACGCTCGAAGCTCTCCAAGAAGGAAAAAGAAATCCTGACCTACCTCGTGGATGGCCTGAGCAGCCGCGAAATTGCCGAAAAACTGACCCTCAGCGTCCGTACCGTTGACAATCACCGGGCCAATATGATGCGCCGGTTGCAGGTCAGAAATGCCGCTGAATTGGTGAAAATGGCAATGGAGGAGAAGTTGTTGTGAATTTTAGTGATTAGTGGTCAGTGGCTGGTGGTCGGTTCCTGCCGGGCGAAGCACCAGCCACT
>JBBRUV010000452.1:0-3253 GCA_038247465.1 Cytophagales bacterium | reverse complement strand
GCACGTTTTTTGGCAAACGGCCCGACAGCCTGAGTGTGCAGGAAGGGGCTGTGCTGGTGGGTTTGCAGAAAGCCACGACCTCGTATAACCCGATCAAGAACCCCAAACGCTCGAAAGAACGGCGCAATGTGGTACTGATTCAGATGGCGAAATACAAGTTTCTGACCCCGGCCCAGGCCGATTCGGTCAGTAAAATGCCACTCGTTACCGACTATACCCCCGAAAATCCGTATGCTGGGCCGGCCAACTACGTGAAGAATGTAGTGGTTGATTTCGTGAAAAAATGGGGTGAAGAAAACGGCTATGACCTCTACACCGACGGTCTGAAAATCTACACCACCATTGACTCCCGGATGCAGAACTACGCCGAAGAAGCCGTTGGCGAGAAGATGAAAACCCTGCAACGTACCTTCAAAAACCACTGGGGCAAACGCAACCCTTGGACAGACGAAAACGGCGACGAACTGCCCGCCTTTATTGACTCCGTGGCCCGGCGCACCGACCGTTATAAATCACTCATGCGGCAGTTCCCGAATCAGCCCGATTCGGTAAACTACTACCTGAAAGTCAAGAAGATAAAGATGAAAGTCTTTGCCTGGAACGACGATAATTCGGACTCGCTGGAGATGACGCCCTACGATTCGATTGCCTATTACAAGCATTTTTTGCAGGCGGGCATGGTTGCCATGGACCCGCACACGGGCTTTATCAGGGCGTGGGTCGGTGGCCTCAACTACGATTATTTCAAATACGACCACGTAAAACAGGGCAAACGACAACCCGGCTCAACGTTTAAGCCGTTTGTTTACACAGCCGCCATTGACGATACGCTGTTTAATATGACTCCCTGCGACCGGATTCAGGACCGGCCTTTTGCCAAAAAATACCGCGAAAACGGTGAAGACAAGGTTTGGGAGCCGCGCAACTCAACGGGGAGTTTTACCTGGTCACAGATGACGTTGCGCCGGGCGTTGGCCCGCTCGGTGAACTCCATCACGGCGCAGCTTACCGACCGCGTTGGGCCGGAAAACGTGGTGAAGTACGCCCACAAAATGGGTATCAAAAGCGCGTTACAAGCCGTGCCGTCGGTGGGCTTAGGCTCATCTGATGTGTCGCTGTATGAGTTAGTGGCTTCGTATTGCACGTTTGTCAACGAGGGGTCGTACACCGAGCCGATTATTGTGCAGCGCATCGAAGACCGCAACGGCAACGAAATCGAGTCGTTCACGCCCCAGCGTCGGCGGGCCATCAGCCCCGAATCGGCGTTTTTGATGTTGTATATGTTGCAGGGCGGTTTGCAGGAATCAGGCGGCACCTCACAAAACCTGTGGTCATTCGACCTCTTCAAAAACAAACACGAGATGGGCGGCAAAACCGGCACCACATCGAATAACTCAGACGGCTGGTTTGTGGGTTTATCGCGCGAATTGGTGGTGGGCGCGTGGGTTGGTGGCGACGACCGGAGTATTCATTTCCGCAGTACCGACATGGGCGAAGGAGCCAAAACCGCGCTGCCGCTGGTGGGCCGTTTCCTGGAAAAAGTCTATGCCGACCCCAAATTCAGAAACTTGCAGGGGCCGTTCCCGAAGCCGTCTGTACCCATCTCGAAAGAGTACATGAACTGCGGCTATCAGTACGAAGACGAGCGTAACGATGAAGAATCAGACACAACAGATTATGATAATTACGGCCCCGATTCTCTGTTTTTGCCCCCGTTGAACCCCGTCCCTGAACCCGTTGTACCGGCAGACACAACGGGGGTGCGGTAAGTAAGATTACCGTTGACTATGGCGTTGGTACTGACAAACTCGCCGGGATTGTGTTTCAACCCCGGCGAGGTGTTTTGACAAAATTAATTCCAGCCGCCCCCCAATGCACGGTATGTATTGACCAAAGCATTCATTTGTCTCATCCACGTTTCAACAAGCTCCATTCTCGATTCCAGCACATCGCGCTGGGTGAGCAATACGTCCATATAATCGGCTCGGGCCGCCGTAAATAGCTTCATTGATATGGTAGTTAATTGGGTCAATGCCTGCACCTTGTTATTTTTGGTGGCGTAGGTTTTTTCTAAGTTATCCAGGTTCGATAACTGATTCTGCACCTCAATATACGCATTCAGCACCGTTCGCTCGTACCGATAAATGGCCTGAATTTGCCGCGCATTGGCACTTTTATAAGTAGCAGTAATGGCGTTTTTATTAATCAGCGGGCCGCTTAACCCGCCTATCAGCGACGCAATCAGTGCTTCGGGTGCATGAGATAAACCGGGTTGAAGGCCATGGCACCCAATGATGCCGACAAATTAAGCGGTGGGTAAAAATTAGCTTTTGCTACCAGTAAGTCTAACTTGGCGGCTTCTAATTGCAACGCTGCTTGTTTAATGTCGGGCCGGTTTTCGAGCAATTGTACCGGAATACCAGCACTAATCGTGGCGGGAACTAAGTCGTTGAAAGTCTGCGAACTCCGTTGAATAGGTTGCGGAAATCGGCCCAGTAAAAAATTAATGTGGTTTTCGGTTTCAACAATCCGCTGCTGGAGACCATACTGACGACTTTGGGTCTTAAAAACCTCAGTCTCAAACCGGCGCACGGCTAATTCTGTCACTTTAGCCGCTTCTTTTTCCTGCCTGATGATAGACAGCGCGTTGCTGAGAACACCAATGTTCTGCCTGACGATAGCCAATTGATTGTCGAGCGACATCAGTTCATAATACGAATTGGCAACTTCGGCCACTAAGTTCGTAACTAAGAAATTCCGCCCTTCAACAGATGATAAATACGTGGCTACGGCTGATTTTTTGGCGTTCCGCAACTTGTGCCAGATATCAACTTCCCAACTGGCAAATGTGCCGATGTAGGAATTGGGTAAGACTTCGGGTGTATGTTTGCCGGGCTTGATTTCGGTAGCTGCATCGCTGGCTCCCTGGCTGGTGTAGCGCGATATTTTCTCGACACTCGTGCCACCGCCCAGCGTCACGAAAGGCAGATAGGCTCCCTTCCGGGCAAGCACCTCGTTACCGGCTAATTGAATCTCCTGTACGTTGATATTCAGTTCCTGATTGCTGTGCAGGGCCGTGTCAATCAGACCCAGCAGGTTGGGATCGGTGAAATAATTAATGCAAGTTGCGTAGTGATTAGAACTGCTTGTCAAGGATAACCATTATGACATAAAGCAGAATTTTTAGTAATAATCCTTCAGAAGTTACAGCGTGAATCTTTTTGGGAAACTTGGCTGTAATGTCGGCGAAGGT
>JBBRUV010000451.1:0-3260 GCA_038247465.1 Cytophagales bacterium | reverse complement strand
TCTGTTACACCCCGGCGAGTGAGGGCATCGGCATACCGACCACCCAGAATAATACCCGTTGTAGAGAACACCGCTACCATGAGGCCATAAATGGCACCAGCATTACCAATTTTCCAGCCAAAGGTTCGTACCAAGTACGTGGGTGTTCAGGCCGAACCAGCATATGCAACCAGTGCAATGAACGTAAACCCAATGGTGATACTGAAAAAAGCGGCCTTTTTCTGACGAATAAGCCCAAAGACTTCGTTTACTGACAATTGCTGTACTTGCCCGGTCGCGGTAGTGAGCAGGCCTTTACGAGCGGGTTCGCGAACGGTAAGCACCAGCAGGGCAATAACCAGACCAGGCAAACCGATGTAGAAAAACAGTACCTGCCAGGTGAACACCTCCCCTACCAACGGCAACGTAACCGTTCGGGCATCGCCCCCCATGCTCACCAGCCAGGCACCAATCAGTACGGCAACTCCCGAACCAATGTAAACCCCCGCCGAATACACGCTGATGGCGGTAGCAAGTTTCTCCCGTGGAAAGTAGTCAGCCAGCATCGAATAGGCAGCGGGCGACAAGGTTGCTTCACCTACCCCAACGCCAATTCTTGCCAAAAAGAACTGACTGTAATTTTTGACTATTCCACAAAGGGCCGTCATCAGGCTCCAGACAGCAATACCCCCAATGATGATGTTGCGACGATTGGAACGGTCGGCCAGGCGACCAATTGGAATACCCAAAAACGTGTAAAACAGGGCGAAACTCAGGCCCATCAGCAGGCTCACTTCGGTATCGGTTAAGACCAGATCACGTTTGATGGGGTCAACAAGCAGACTCAGAATTTGCCGGTCGATAAACGAGGAGACGTATGCCAGCATAAGTACGGACACAGCGTACCAGCCAGGCCGAAGGGAAGAATTAGGAGACATGTTTTTGAGGGATTTAGGAATTCAGTGATTGGTAAAAGCCAACCCATAGTCAAAAAACTGAGGACTGAAATTCATCAAATATAGGGGTAGCTAACACATTTGGGCGGTCCACCGTAGCGGTAAATCCGTCTCAATGTCCAGCAGTGAGTAAAAGGCTCTAACATAACATTAAGATATTCATTAACAGACAATTGTCCTAAATTTTTCTAACTAAATCCCCCTATCCCCGCCATAAATGGACGGGAAAACCGGGTTGGGTGGACAAATTACAGCGACAGCATGGCAAAAAACCAACCACGCCACTGAAAACTAATCCCCTGCGGGTAGCTGACGAAGGGGAAACCAGGGCCGGGAAATTGAAGATAAATCGTTGACAGTCAGATATATAATTGGTATCTTTATAAGGTAATCAAAGCACAAAACGCGAGATCTCCCCTTGTTATGAACCCGACCGCATTCAGTCTGACGTACCCATTTATCCGGGGAGTAGCCCGGTTTCCCGGTTTCTCGCTCAGAGCCGTTACGTCTGCCAGTTGCGCAAGAGCCTTCGCGTCCCACGTCCCCTTTGGGCAAGACGCATGGTTTTGGGTGCCAGTGGGTCAGCACTACCCAACGCAGGTACTTGGCCGGTTGGTCAGCTATTTTGCTCCGCCAGTCCTGAACATATCCCCGACCTCATCGAGACGAATTGCTGAGTTTAGGGCCGAAGTACGCCGGGTACGCCCGTAAGAATTTACTCTTTCTTCCAATTTGTCAACTCCCCCCCAGTTATGAGCCAGACTGCAACCACCAAAGCTGCAAAAAAAACGCCAAAAAAGACGGCAATCCCCAAAGTAACTACACCATAAACTGCGGTTACCTCGGTAATGGTCTGACGGTGTGGAACAGTGCCAGAGAAGTCAACCGTGATTACGAACCGATAGCCCATATCAGCAACGACGGAAAAACCATTTCGTGGCGCGATAAAACAGGAACCGGTGCCGGCTTTCCCGCCGACGTTATCGAACGCGTCAATCAAATGGCCCAGAGAGAAGCCCGCAAATGGCAGGAAGAAAAACAGTATTCCGCCGACTGTACGCTCTCCTACAGGCATTGGCTGTTGACCCACCGCTATTCAAAAGAAGCCATCGTCAGAAAGGAAGGCCCTTTCGATGAAACCGATGCCGACGCCGTAGCCACCGCCCGCGACCGTATCAAAGCCTATTGAACACCCGGCTGAATTTGCCGATCACACTCGAAGCCCACAAAAAAAAGCGTACTCCATTTTTGGAGTACGCAATATAAGAAAAGTCCGAAAAGCTTTGACACCGGAGCCGCTTCAATGAGCGGTGATATTCTGGAATGGCTGGGTATCTACCCCCCCAATTATGAACATTTAGCGTAAAACCCCCTCCTTTAGGTGGGGGATGTAAGCGACCGGTACGCCGGTGCGGGCCGTAGGCTAAGAAGCTGTTTGAGTTAGTAAAATGCGTGTCTGATGGTGCGCCTGATATGAGCAATCCAGATGAAACTTTGAGCTGATAGAATCGTTCGTTCATAATCTCTGGCCAACCTTCGATTATTGCACAACCAGCTAATCGTGCGTTCGACAATCCATCGCCATTTGTGAATAACTAACTTACCATCAGTAGATTGGCCTTCAATCGGTGTCTTTGAAATCACCACCCGCATATCATAGATCGTTTCCAGTTGCTCCTTAAAATGGCCACCGAATGTACTCTCGGCATACATCAACACCAGATCGTCCAGCAACGGATTGAGATGTTCGGCGGCAGCGGCCGACCGCCTGTTCCCAAAAAGTCACGCCTGCCTGCCCATCGTGAACATTGGCCGGACGCACGTCGGTCCACAACAAATGACCCATCGTATCGACCATCAAAAACCGCTTGCGGCCTTTGATACGCTTACCGCCATCAAAGCCAATCTGCTCAGTAGCGGTCGAGGAGTTTTTGACACTCTGCGAATCGATTATCGCAACGGTGGGTACCGGCTTTTTGTCTACTCTAAGCCGATGAAGCATGGTTAACTCGTTGGCAATCAACACCCAGGTCTCGTCTTTACTCCATTTTCGAAAGTACCAATAGACGGTCTGCCAAGGCGGAAAACCGTCGGGCAAATCGCGCCAAATGATGCCATTTTTGGTCAGGTAAAAGATAGCCGCATCGGCGGTCCGATTCCAAAATACGTTTGAGGGGCCAAATGCTTTTTCGTTTGACACAAATGAGTTTTTCAATACCTTGCCATTGAGAGGCCGTCAGGTCGGAGGAATATGATTGTTGCACGCAATTTAAACCCCGATTGGCGGCTTTCTCGTTTCAGAAAATCCTAACTCAAACAGCTTCT
>JBBRUV010000450.1:0-3260 GCA_038247465.1 Cytophagales bacterium | reverse complement strand
GGTGTATTAAAAGAAGTTGGTAAAAAATTCGGAAAACTACTGGATGTAACGATGATGCAGTTGTTATACTAATAAAACAGTACCCTTTCGCGGTGAAGCAAGCTCATTCAAGGTTCATTTAATTTATGTGGTTGTCAATCAACACTAGTTCCTTAACATAAAGGCTGAAAGTTCTGATCATTCAAATGAGTAAAAGCTCTAGTATTAAGAAAGATAGAATCTATTAGAGAATTCTGTATTGTATTGAAAACCAACGCGAATACTTGAATTTTTAACTGTGCCTAAACCCTTTCTTCCCAAATTTCACATAAATGAATGATAGTTTCGGTTGCTTTGGTCATATCCTGCACACTAGCCCATTCGTATTTGCCATGAAAAGCATGCTCTCCGGCAAAAATGTTTGGACAAGGTAATCCCATAAACGACAATCGGCTACCATCAGTTCCTCCTCTAATGCTGGTGCGCTGAGCTACTAAACCTGTGCGGCTAATTGCTTCCAATGCATAATCACTCACTTGAGGATATTGATCCAGTATATCTTTCATGTTGCGGTACTGCTGCTTTACTGCAAAGTCGGCTTTAGAGCCGGGGTAGTGTTTCAATACGTCGGTAAGCTGGTTTTGCAGGTACGTCTCTTTCTCCTGCAACCCTGCTTCGGTAAAATCGCGGATGATGAATTCCAGCACGGCCTGATCCTGATTACCCTCCAGCCGGGTCGGATGCACAAACCCTTCTTTTTCGTCGGTGGTTTCGGGCGAAAGTGCATTTTTGGGGAGCACGGCCAGCAGATCGGCGGCAATTTTAAGCGCGTTTTCAAGTTTACCCTTCGCAAAACCAGGGTGCGTACTGACACCCTGAATAGTAATTTTTACGGCATCGGCAGAGAACGTCTCGTCTTCGAGTGTACCCAATGACTCACCGTCGATGGTATAGCCAAAATCAGCTCCCAGCTTCTGAATGTCCACTTTTTCGGTGCCGCGTCCTACCTCTTCGTCGGGCGTAAAGAGCAGCCGGATTGTGCCGTGTTTTATGTCCAGGTGCTCCATCAGGTACTGCGCGGCATCCATAATTTCGGCCAGTCCTGCTTTGTTGTCGGCCCCCAGTAGGGTAGTACCGCTGGCCGTAATAATATCATTGCCCAACTGGTGTTGCAGGTCGGGATGATCGGCCACGCGGATAATCTGGGGTTCGCTACCCGCCGGAAACTCGGGCAGGATGATGTCAGTACCATCGTACTTTTTGTGGATGAGCGGTTTCACGCCCGCGCCGGTAACGTCAGGCGAGGTATCGACGTGCGAGCAGAAGCAAATGACGGGCACGTTCGTTTTGTCGGTATTGGCCGGGACGGTGGCGTAAACGTAGCCCCACTCGTCCATCTCGGCGTCGGTAATGCCTGTTTCGTGCAACTCCTGCACCAGCACCCGGCTCAACTCTTTCTGCTTTTCGGTGCTTGGGTTCGCAGCCGACTGCGGGTCGGACTGGGTGTCGATTTGAACATAGCGCAGAAACCGGTCAACCACGGCGGGCTGCTGCGGCTCCGGGGCAACGGGTTCGGGGGTTGGAGTCTCGTTAATCGGGCTGGCAAATAAGTCGAATTGCATCGGAATAAAGTAGGTTTACGGTCACTTACATTGCTTCTTTTGTTCCTGCGCGGCTTTGGCGTCGCCGAGGGATACCCCCCGCTTCCAGGCCGCACAAGCGGCCTGTTGGTTACCCGTTGCCTGTTCAGCAAGACCCAGGTAATAATAAAGTTCATCGACCGACGGGTCTAATCGTTCGGCCTCGCGAAAGGCGGTCAACGCGGGTTTAGCCTGTTTTTCGCGAAGTTGGTAAATACCTATCGTCCGGTGCGCCCAGGCGTTTTGATTGTCGAGCCGCAATGATTCCTGAACCAGTGGCAACCCTTCGGCATTGCGGTCGAGCATCAGCAGCAGGTACGCTTTGTTGTTGAGGTAGTAGGGCTGATTGCGCTGGATGGACAGGGCCCGCTCCACAAATGGCAACGCTTCGGCAAATTTGCCCTGCCGGGCCAGCAGCAGGCTTTGATTATTCAGTGCTGCTCCCTGTTTTGGGTTCAATTTCAGGGCCAGGCTAATGTCGGCTACGGCCAGATCGTATTGCTTTTGATTGAAATATAACGCACCCCGGTTTGTCAGGGCTTCGGCGTTGTTGGGGGCCAGCAACACGGCCTTGTCGTAAGCAGCCTGGGCGGGCGCGGGCTGGTTGAGCCGCACGTAGGCATCGCCCAGCCGAACCTGATAGGCCGACGAATCGCGGTAGGTTTTTTCGATGCGCTGCAAATCGGCCAGGCTGGCGGCAGGGTCGCCCGTTTCAAGCCGGATTTCGGCCCGATTTAAATAAGCCGCTTCAAAGTCGGGGTCGAGGTCAATAGCTTTGTTATAGTCGGCAAGGGCGTTTTCGCGGTCGTCATTGCGGAAATAGGCCAGGCCCCGGTTGTTATAGGCGTCGGCAAAATCAGCTTTTTTACCGATGGCTTCGGTATAGTATCGGATGGCTTCGCGGTACTCGCGCTTCTGCAACTGCACGTTGCCCTTCAAAAAGAACTGAGCCGCTTCGTCGTCATTTCCCTGCGAACAACTGGTAGTGAAGAGTAAAATTATAACGAAGAGTGAAAAGTGAAGAACGAAGAACGACCTCATCATCAATACAACGACTAATTTTGTCTTCTTCTCAATTGCGCGTTCATCGTTCATCATTCTTTGTTTTTCACTCTTCACTAAAAAAATATGCGTTTCGTTCAGGATGTCCCCCACGCGCAGTTCAAAATTGGGCTGTTTGCATGGAACAGCAAATACATTGTCAAAATTGAAGCCGGTCCCTACGAGCAAACGTACAAGGTGAGCGAAATGGACCTGCTAAACCCCGACGCTGTACCTACACTACTCGATGCCGACTTTCTAACCCGCGTGGCCCAACGCTTCGCCGATATGGACGCCGACTGGCAGGCCACCGGCAACCGTAACGACGTGTTTTAAGGTACAAGCTGCACCATCAGATTCTGCAACTTGATATCGGTTTCGCCCGCGATGAAGCCAATGCCGTTGCCTTTAAACGGTTGAAACTCGTAGGGACTGCCGCTGATTTCCTGACCATTCACGTAAAAAAAGAGTTTGTCGGTCTGTTTTGTTACAGTGAGTTTATTCCGGTCGGGGTTGATGGAGACACCGGCGGGCGTACGCTTGCCCGGCATATACTCCGCCTGCGACTTCCCACCGCTTAACGACCGGACCACGACCTGC
>JBBRUV010000449.1:0-3269 GCA_038247465.1 Cytophagales bacterium | reverse complement strand
TCTCCTCCAAAGCCGCGTCCTTCTCCTCCAAAGCCGCGTCCTTCTCCTCCAAAGCCGCGTCCTTCTCCTCCAAAGCCGCGTCCTTCTCCTCCAAAGCCGCGTCCTTCTCCTCCAAAGCCGCGTCCTTCTGGGCTATCAATTCTTCGCGCTTTGCAATCTGCTTCTCATTCTCGCGTAATTTATTCTCAATAAATTCATCTACCTGTTCTTCGGCCCGGATTTGATTCTGAACGGTTTCACTTTGCGCTGCCATCGCTAATCGGTTAACAATGAGTTCTAAATCGTCGTTTTCATTCTCGGCAGGATAGTTTAAAAACCACTTGTTGTTGATGTCTAACACTAATCGCTGGTTAAACACAGACAGGATTCGTTCCACTTTATTTTGGGTTGACGCAGGCAGGGCCGGAATCTGAATCACAAAACAGTCGTGCGTTAATTTCTCGATAAACGCATCCCGTTCGTACAGGATTTCGCCAGTACGAATATCTTCGTAAAAACGGCCTATCTTCAACACCGGACGCACGAGGTCTAATTTGAATCCCAGAAAATAGATCGTAATAATGGGCAAGGCAACCGTCTCGCCATCAACCGTATCAGCCTGGCTATAATTGGCTCCTAAGTAATGCCGAAACCGCATAATGTCGAACCGTTGTTTGCCTTTTTGTAGTTCAATCAGGATTTTTTTCCGCTCTCCCGAAGATGTTCTGATGACCGCCTTAAAATCAACGCGGAACACGGTCAATAGAAACTTATTAGAAGGCGTTGTCTGCTCCTGCGGGCGCACATCAAGATCAATGATTTCTTCACCGATGATGGTACTCAACAGTCGTTTAGCAACGGTAAGGTCTTCCAGCAAAAACTTGAAAACGGTATCATAAATCGGGTTGGCTATCAGCATGGCGGAGTGTTTTTTTCTGTAAAAATACCAATTATCTACCCTTTATCCATGCCACAAATCCGGTTATCAGCAGGGCAGCGTTATTTTTGCGGTCTATACTGTTTCGTTCAACATAATGCCCAAAAAACAAGCCGCACCTGCCCAGACCATCGTTCGGATTGGCGCAGGCGTTACCGACAAGAACGTTCTCTCAAAAGCGCAGAAAGAATTTAATCGGCTGACCAAAAGAATCGAGACGCTGGAAAAAGAGACAGCCAAACTCCGCGAAACCGGCCAGAAACTTCAGAATCGGGTGCAAACCGAACTCCGGCCATTGGTGCAGAAACATGAAGCGCTACTGGTGGATCTGGTAAAACTCCTTGACCGGCTGTACCCCACCAAAGGGCTGACTAAACCGCAACGTACCAAAATTGCCCACATTATTCGGGATATAGCCTTCGGTTTGATTGATAACGGCCACGACGACCTCAAAGCAATCTACGACAAGTATGACGAGCAAGGCTTTGAGGCCGCCAACGAAGAAGCCGAGCAAGCCTCTGCCGAGCAGATGAAGCAAATGATGAGCATGATGTTTGGCATTGAGTTTGCCGACGGTGTTGACGTTAGTACGCCCGAAAAACTCAATGCCTATATGCACCAGAAAATGCAGGAACAGCGCGAAGCTCAGGAACGCGAATGGCAGGAACGGACCGAAAAACGGGCGCAGAAAACGAAGACTGCAAAACAGCAGGCACTTGACGAAAAACGAGAAACCGAAGCCCGAAACGTCACTAAAGCCGTCAGAACGCTGTATATGGACTTGGTAAAGACGTTTCATCCCGACCGCGAACCCGACGAAACCGAAAAAGTCCGTAAAACCGAGGTCATGCAGCGCGTTACTGCCGCCTACGAAGCCGGCGACCTGTTGGCCCTGCTCAAATTGCAGTTAGAGTTTAACCGCATTGACCAAAACCACCTCGAAAATTTAGCCGACGAGCAACTGAAATACTACAATAAAATCCTGCGCGAGCAGGCGCAGGAACTTCAAGCAGAGCATCATCAGGAAGAACAGCACGTTGGGGCCATGATGGGCGGGGGTGGGTTCATGATGCCAACCTACGGTATGGAATTCCGGCTTAACCAAAACATTGCTCAGGTGAAAGAACAAGTCAGACAACTCAAAAACGACCTGTATTTGCTGACCGATGTGGATATGCTCAAAAGCTGGCTGCGGAGCTACCGGATTGAACGGGATTAGTGGTTGGTGATCTCGCTACCCGGTCATTAATCATTTGACCATCAACTAATGACCGATGACCGGGTAGCGAGATCACAGGTTATCCAACCAGCCAAATCCGGTCGGCTTCGGCACCCTGCTCCGTCCATTCTACCAGCACCCGCTGTGATTCAAGGGTGTTGACGCGCTGCCCGGTGTAGTCAGACCGGATAGGCAGATCACGGTTGTATCGGCGATCAACCAGCACCAGCAATTCAACTTTGCGGGGCCGCCCAAAGGCAGTCATCGCGTCGAGCGCGGCCCGTACCATACGGCCCGTGGCCAGTACATCATCAATTAAAATCACCCGCTTGTTTTCAATCAAAAACGGCACGTTGGTTGCGTTGGGTTTCAGGGGCGAATCGCGCCGACGGAAATCGTCGCGGTAGAACGTAGCATCTAACTGACCTAATGGTACAGCGTGGCCCAACGTCCGGGCCAGTTCGCGGGCGATACGATCGGCAAAGAAAACCCCGCGTGGCTGCATCCCGATCAGCACCGAGTCGGCAAAATCACCGTGATTTTCAATCAGTTCCTGCGCCAGGCGGCTGATAACGATTTCGAGAAGCGGGCTGCTTAGGATCAGGCGTTGTTGGTTCATGGCAGAAAGTTAGTTTTCAGTTTTCGGTTTTCAGTTCTCGGTTCGTGATTTTACCCGAATTTTGTGGTTGATGCTTCGGATTTAGAACGGCATCAGCCATTCGACCGAAATAGTCCAACACTCGCCTACATGAAATTCTTGATCGTCGGCCTCGGCAATATCGGACCCGAATACGCCTTCACACGGCATAACGCCGGTTTTATGGTTTTAGACCGCATGGCGGCACAGCATGATTTTAGCTTTGCCATGACTCGGCTTGCCTACACGGCCAAACTCCATCACAAAGGCAAGCAATTGTTTTTTGTGAAACCTACCACATTCATGAACCTAAGCGGGCGGGCGGTGGCGTATTATCTGAATCAGGAAAAAATACCAGTCGAGAACCTGCTCGTGATCACCGACGACAAAGACATCAGCTTTGGCAAATTACGGCTGAAACCCAAAGGCTCGCCGGGCGGGCACAACGGCCTGAAAAGCATTGACGAGGTGCTGGCAACGCAGGAATACGCCCGGTT
>JBBRUV010000448.1:0-3270 GCA_038247465.1 Cytophagales bacterium | reverse complement strand
TTTTTCCTCCAGCACGGCAACCTGCTGGGTCAAAGCCTGATTCTGGGCCTGTAGGGATGCTATGAGTTCGGAGTCAGTCAACGAGCAAGTTTACCAGTTTTTACCCAACTTTGCTAATCAATACACAACCTGAGTAGTTACGAAAAGTTAAAAGAAAGTGGCGTAGCTGAAAAATTCGGAGACCCGTTAGAGTGGCAACGTGATGTTCGGAGTTGGGATCGGGTTCTTGACGGGCGAGAAAAATGATCTCAGACAGTAACATCACCATTTATTCCATCAGGCCAGAGTTTGCCTCATTCGCTGATTACTTGCTGGCCAACGTGCCACGGTTAACGGTATCTGCCATTTCTATAATCGAAGTATTAGGCTTTCACCGGCTGGATTCGACTGAGAAAAAAGACTTTTAAACGTTTTTTCGGATAGCAACAATCCAGGATATTACGTCTTCGATCATTCAGGAAGCCATCCGGCTCCGGCAGTAACGTAAACGCTCCCTCGGCGATTCGATTATTACCGCCACCGCCCTGCTTCGTAACCTGCCCCTGCTGACCAACAACACGGCTGATTTTACCGATATCCACGGCCTGACCGTGATTTCGTTAGCGTCAGTGACGTAAAAACTCTGGTTATGAATCTACCTTCGCTCTTCCGAACCCCGGCCATTTTCGCCCAATTTCCCGGTATTATCGCTGCCGAAAGCACCCGGCACGGCGGCATCAGCCCGGCTCCGTTTGCGTCGCTCAACCTCGGCCTAAACACCGCCGATGCTCCCGAAAACGTTACCGAAAACCGATGTCGTTCTTTTGCAGCCCTCGGCCCCGGCTGCACCGAATCGCAGGTAGCGTCGTCGTTTCAGTTGTGGGTCTGCGAGTGTGCAATTAGCTACTGAATCGCTCGCACAAAAGCATTTATTGGAGGTCGGCCCGTTGGATAAGTCCTGTGCCTGTTCCGCAAACAGTTCGGGAAAGGCGGTTGTTTTGTAATTGGTTTTCAACGAAGTAAACCAGCTAACTCAACGTAGAAACGCATGAATTTCCTAATCTCGATCCTCGTCGGAGCCGTAGCCGGATGGCTGGCCGACCTCGTTTTCAAACGGTTTTCGTTCTCACTACTTTGGCAAATTGGCCTTGGCATACTGGGCGGTCTGATAGGTGGCCTGATCTTCGGTAACACATTCACAACGGGCGCGGGTGGTGTTCTCGACCGGATTCTGACCGCTTTCGTCGGTGCCGTTATTGTACTCGGTATTGCCGGATTGATAAAAGGTTCGCGCCGGACAGCATAATACCTTGTCGTAGAGACGCGAAATACCTTGTCGTAGAGACGCAAAATACCTTGTCGTAGAGACGCAAAATATTGCGTCTCTACTTTTTGTTTACCAACCACCCCATTACCACCATCGCTACTGCGCAGAGAGCCAATCCACCGGCTTCGCGGGCCAATTCAATATTGACGGTTTTCATCCCCATCTCGTTCAGCACGAAGCCTTCAAATACGGGTGGCCACTGAAACACGGCAACTCCGGCATAAACTAAGGCCATTAATCCATAAAACCAGGGTTTACCAACGCTGGTGAGGGCCATAAAACAGGCCATTGCCGCCAGCGCGTAAATCGGAATCCAGACCTGCGGGTCAGGATCGTTGTATTGCAGGATGGCAAACAGCAGGAATAACACGCCAAAGCCAATAGCAAACGCTTTTTTCATGATTTTTTCGGGACTGAGGGTTTATTCTTACTCACAATATGCGGCTACGGCGTTGGCCGCATCGGCATAACCTAACTTCTGAGCCTGTTTCAGACTTAGACAAGCCGCTTCTTTCTGATTCTGAAGTAGTTGCGCCAATCCCAGACCATAAAAACCTTTCCCAAATGTGGGGTCATACTGGATAGCCTGCCGGAAATCGGCGGTGGCCCCGGTCAGGTCGCGTTGCTGATACCGGATGTTACCCCGATTATACAACGCCAGTACATTTTTCGGGTTGAGTTTGATAGCCTGACTAAAATCGTTCAGGGCGGGTGCGGTTTGGCCCTGCTGCACAAACAATTGCCCCCGGTTCAGATAGGTATCTGCCGTGTCGGGCGCGAGCCGAATGGCATCCGAATAATCCTTTACGGCGCCAACAAGGTCGTTTTGGGCCGTTCGGAGCAGGGCGCGGTTGTAATAAGGCCGGTATGAATCAGGGGCGAGTTTGATGGCCTGCTGATAATCGAGTTGGGCATTGGCGTATTCCTTTAGCTCAAAATAAGCCACGCCCCGCACCGTAAACGCTTCGGCATTGTTGGCATCGGCTTCGATAGCCCGGTTCAGTTCGGCGAGGGCTTCGCGGGGTTTGTTGGCCCGGAGCAGCGTTCGGCCCGCTTCGAGGTGTTCGTTGGCCGAGGAACAGGCAACGAAAATGTATAGTGTATAATATATGAGGTATAACGAAACGAAGCGGGGCATATCAGCTAGTACAGGGTGTTGTTAGGTTAGGCAAAAGTAGCTTGCAAAGTCATAACATTTGCGTAATTTTGCATCGGCAAATCGGTGCTACCAGCTCCTGCTAAATCCCCCAGGTCTTGACCGAAGCAAGGGTAGGTGGTTGAGCGGTGAGACATTCGGTTTGCCATTTTTTATGCCCGTTTATGCCGCTTTTTGACCAACTCGACCCGCAGTTTCGGCAACTTTTCGGCGAAGAACCCGCCCTGCATATTGTCTCGCCGGGCCGGGTAAACCTCATCGGTGAGCATACCGACTACAATGAGGGTTTCGTGCTGCCAGCCGCCATTGACAAAGCCATTTATCTGTCTGTTGGCCTCCGCGCCGACGATAAACTTCATTTTTACGCCTACGATCTGGATCAAACCTACACAGGTTCGTTGGATAATATTGTCCAAACTAATTCCTGGGCTGATTATTTGCTGGGTGTAATCCAGCAATTTCAATCGGCGGGCCATTTAGTGGGCGGTTTGAACGTCGTTTTTGGCGGTACGATTCCGGTGGGTGGTGGCCTGTCGTCGTCAGCAGCGATAGAAAACGGGGTGGGTTTCGCCCTCAACGAGCTGTTTGCCTGTAATTTCTCCCGGCTCGATTTAGTAACTATCTCGAAACGGGCCGAGAACGAGTTTGTTGGGTTGCAATGCGGCATCATGGATATGTTTGCCAGTATGATGGGCAAACGAAACCACGCCATCCGACTCGATTGCCGCTCGCTGGATTACGAATACGCCCCGCTGGACCTCAACGGCGTGAAAATCGTGCTGTGCGACACGCGGGTAAAACACACCTT
>JBBRUV010000447.1:0-3272 GCA_038247465.1 Cytophagales bacterium | reverse complement strand
CCACAAATTTTGTCCGCAAGGGCAATTTCTGAGCGGCCAACCGCAGGGCTTCCATCCCCATTGCGAGTGGAACACCCGTTGTTTCAAACAAAATGGTTCCGGGCTTCACGGCAGCGACCCAATATTCAGGCGCACCTTTACCTTTACCCATCCGTACTTCTGCGGGCTTTTTGGTAATGGGCTTATCGGGAAAAATCCGAATCCATACCTGTCCTTCCCGCTTCATTGCCCGCGTCACTGAGATACGGGCCGCTTCGATCTGACGGGCTGTGATCCAACCCGGTTCGAGCGATTTTATAGCAAAGGTTCCGAAAGCGATCTCGGCTCCCCGCGTTGCCAGGCCGCGAACACGGCCTTTGTGCATTTTCCGAAACTTGGTTCTTTTTGGTTGTAACATGATTCTGAGTGATTAGTGGCTTGTGATTAGTGGTTAGTTCCATGCTGTGTACCAGCCACCGACCACCTGTCACCGCCTTACTCTGTTTATCGTCTGCCTCCGCCACCGCTACCACCGGGTCGGCTGCCTCCACCACCGCCACCACCGGGTCGGTTACCACCGCCAGCACCACCGCCACCGCGATTATTGCCACCGGCTCCACCGCCACCGCGATTGTTGCCACCCCGGTCGTTACCGCCACCGGCACCACCAGCAGCAGCGTTACCTCCCCGGTCGTTACGGCCCCGATCGCGACGGTCGCCACCTTCGCGGTCTCCGCGCGGGCGACGGTCGCCCCGATCACCTCGGTCACCACCACCAACACGCTCGTTAGCTTGCGCCTGACTCATCATGGCTGCCGGTGATAAATCACGTTTGCCATAGACTTCGCCTTTGAATACCCATACCTTGATACCGATGATACCATAAACGGTCTGGGCTTCTGAGAGTGCATAATCAATGTCGGCCCGGAGCGTGTGAAGCGGAACCCGACCTTCTTTGTACTGCTCGGAGCGGGCAATTTCTGCACCACCCAATCGGCCCGATACCTTCACTTTGATACCCTGTGCGCCGAGACGTATGGCACCTTGGATGGCTTGCTTCATGGCACGCCGGAATGAAATCCGGGCTTGCAACTGCTGGGCAATTGTCTCGCCTATGAGTTTGGCATCTACCTCAGGCCGCTTAATCTCGAAGATGTTGATCTGTACGTCTTTCGCCGTGATCTTCTTTAACTCTTCTTTGATTTTATCTACCTCGTTGCCGCCCTTACCGATAACGATACCGGGCCGGGCCGTGTGAATCGTCAGCGTGATGCGTTTGAGGGTACGCTCGATCATAACCCGCGCGATGGCTCCTTTCGGAATACGGGCTGCGATGTATTTTCTAATTTTTTCGTCTTCGACAAGCTTTTCGGCGAATTCTTTGCCGCCGTACCAGCTCGATTCCCAACCCCGGACGATTCCGAGTCGAAAGCTTATCGGATTAATTTTCTGTCCCATTCGTGGCTATTGATTTACGAGTGTTTCGTTTTCATCCTGGTATGTTTCTTCGGCACCGCCCTCAAAACCTGACGGAACAAAGCTGTCAACGATGAGCGTGATGTGGTTAGATCGTTTCCGAATCCGGTGACCGCGTCCCTGCGGAGCGGGTCGAAGGCGTTTGAGCATCGGGCCACCGTCCACAAAAACGGTTTTAATGAACAGGTCAGCTTCTTCAATCGAAGCGTCCGGGTTTTTTTGCTGCCAGTTGGCAACCGCAGAGAGTAGCACTTTCTGTAACAGAACGGCTCCGGCCTGCGGCTGAAATTTCAGCATACCCAACGCCCGACCCACGCGCTGCCCCCGAATCAAATCGGCGATCAAACGCATTTTACGGGGCGACGTAGGCACATTTCTCAATTTTGCTACTGCTTCCATATTTCAATTATCAGTTATCAGTGAGCAATTATCAATGACTCGTTTAGAGAATTAACCGGCTGGTAAATCAGCATCATTGTTAATTGTTCATTGATAACTGGTCATTGTTAGCGTTTGCCTTTGTCTTTTTTGGCTGTATGACCCCGGAAGTTACGAGTGGGTGAAAACTCACCGAGTTTGTGACCTACCATATTCTCAGTGACATAAACCGGAATGAATTTGTTGCCGTTGTGAACTGCGAAGGTGTGACCAACGAAATCAGGCGAGATCATCGAGCGACGTGACCAAGTTTTGATGACCGATTTCTTACCGGAGTCATTCATCACTTGAACTTTATTGTCGAGCCGAAAATCTATATAGGGACCTTTCTTTAGGGAACGTGCCATATTTTTAGGGTTTAGAGGGGCAAGGTTTAATGTTCAACATTAAACTTTATACCTCAAACGTTTATTTCTTTTTCCGGCTAATGATTAACGCACTCGATGGTTTGTTTTTGTCGCGGGTTTTTTGGCCTTTTGCCATTTGCCCGTTTCGCGAACGGGGATGTCCGCCCGAAGCCCGGCCTTCGCCACCACCCATCGGGTGATCAACGGGGTTCATCACAACACCCCGGACCCGTGGCCGACGGCCCATCCAACGCATCCGACCGGCCTTGCCCATCGTGACGTTCATGTGGTCGGCATTAGATACCGAACCCACGGTTGCCATGCACACACCTAAAACCCGGCGGGTCTCGCCAGCGGGTGTCCGCAGAATCACGTAGCGTTCTTCGCGGCCTACCAACTGAGCATACGTACCAGCCGAGCGGGCCATGCAGCCGCCTTTGCCGGGAGTCAGTTCGATGTTATGCACAATTGTACCAAGCGGCATCGAAATCAGCGTCATAGCGTTGCCTACATCTGGCGTAGCACCTTCGCCCGACAAAATTTTCTGCCCGACCTGAATGCCCTGTGGCGCAATGATGTACCGTTTTTCACCGTCTTCGTACTGCACGAGTGAGATACGAGCCGTGCGATTTGGGTCGTACTCAACGCTCAACACCTCGGCGGGCATCCCGAATTTATTACGTTTGAAGTCGATAATGCGGTAATGTTGCCGGTGTCCGCCACCGATGTAGCGCATCGTCCGGCGGCCCTGATTGTTCCGGCCACCGCTTTTTCTGAGAGGCTCCAGGAGACTGCGTTCCGGCTTGGAGGTAGTCAGCTCGGCAAAGTCGGGGGCCACGCGGGTCCGCATACTTGGCGTTACTGGTCTTAGTTTTTTAACTCCCATGAGTGTTGGTTCGTGGTCTATAGTTCGTGGTTCGTGGTTTCTTACTGAAGTAAACTACGAACCACGAACTACGAACGCTCTATAAGTCTGCGTAAATGTCAATGATTTCTCCCTCGGCAACAGTTACGATGGCCTTTTTGATTGTT
>JBBRUV010000446.1:0-3309 GCA_038247465.1 Cytophagales bacterium | reverse complement strand
GTGAGCGTTCTACTGCCTTTCGGACGAAAACTATGCTTATCGAATTCAGCGTTGCCAATTATCTATCCATCAAAGACCGCCAAACGCTACGGATGGATGCGACCTCAATCAGCGAACATCGGGAGCAGCTAATCAACGCAGGGCGGCATAAACTCTTGCGGAGCGCAGTGATCTACGGGGCCAACGCCAGCGGCAAATCGAACGTGTTGAAGGCGATGTCAGCGATGCGAAATATAATCATAGGCTCTGTCGCTCAACCATCTACTGCAGAAATTGATGTAGAGCCATTTTTATTAAATACTGAGACTGAAAATAAGCCCAGTTATTTTGAAATACTTTTTTTGCAAATGACATCCAATACCGCTATGGCTTTGACGTTGATCGAAAAGCGGTGCGGGCAGAATGGCTATTTGAAACCAAGAAATTGCAGGAAAAACCGCTTTTTTTGCGTGAAAACGACAGCATTGAGGTTTCAAAGTATTTCAAGGAAGGTAACGGCTTGGAAGAACGTACTCGTGATAATGCCCTGTTTTTGGCTGTTTGCGATCAGTTTAATGGCCCCATATCAGAACGAATAATGCAATGGCTTAAAAACTTCAATAGCATTGTCGGTCACAAAGATGAAGCTTATAAAACTGTGACATTTGATATTTTTGCAGACAATGTTATCGCCAATAATATTACAAGTTTTTTCAACCAACTTGACTTGGGTTTTGACAAATTAACAGTATCAAGTGAGCCATTTTCAGCAGCTATGTTACCCGAAAATATCCCTAACTTTAATGAAGCAGTCAAGGAATTTGAAGTAAAAACGGTTGTCAAGACTTTTACGAGACACGCAAGATACAATGCACAAAACCAGTTAGTACAGTATGTTCATTTCACAATAGAAGACTTTGAGTCGGCAGGAACAAATAAGCTATTCAATCTATCTGGGCCAATTTTCTATATGCTTAAACAAGGAGGAGTATTGATTATTGATGAACTCGATTCTAAACTCCACCCATTAATGACGCAAGCCGTTGTCCGGCTTTTCAACGATCCCGAACAAAACCCCAACAACGCGCAACTGATTTTTGCCATGCACAACACCAATCTATTATCTAATGAGTTGTTCCGGCGCGATCAGGTTTATTTCACCGCAAAAGACCGCTACGGCGCGACCTCGCTTTATTCGTTGGTTGAGTATAAAGAGGAAGACGGTACGAAACCACGCAAAGACCGCTCGTTTGAGAAAGATTATATTCAGGGCCGCTACGGGGCCATTCCGTTCATCGGCGATTTAAGTTTTATCACTCCGACCAACGCCGAAACTCATACTGCCTGATGGCCCGAAAAGCAAAGATTGACAATACAATCCAAAAGCAGTTTACCCGGCAGGAAACAAATCGCAGACAAGACGTTCGGGCTAAACGACGGTATTTTCTGGTTGTATGCGAAGGCACCAAAACGGAACCAAACTACTTCAAAGGGCTGGAACGGAATCTACCGCCGGGAGTCCTCAACACGGTTGAATTATGGGTGGAGGGCACCGGGCATAATACCCTGACTGTGATAAACGACGCGCTTACCGCCAAAGCACGGATCAAAAAAAACGGGCGTATCGTAGATGAAGTGTGGGCCGTTTTTGACCGGAATAGTTTCCCCAACCAAAACTTCAACAATGCCGTTACCAAAGGGTAGCAAATTGGCGTGGAGTGCGCGTGGAGTAACCAAGCTTTTGAATTACGGTATCTGCTTCATTTTCAGAACTTTGAAAACGCTATGCATCGCGACCAACACAAACCTCTACTGGAACGTGAACTAAGCAGATGTATGGATAAACCGTATGAGTATGCAAAAAACAGCCCCGAACTATTTGCATTGCTCCAACAACACGGTAACGTTCAGGAAGCGATTAATCGGGCCAAAGCCTTAGAAAGCGTGTTTGAGGGCCGTACCGATTATGCCAACCACAATCCCTGCACCCGCGTTTATGCGTTGGTCGAAAAACTACTTTTCCCGGAAATAACCAATGCCAATTAAAGTGGTCGTATTCAGTTCTAAGAAAAACATATTGCAGTGACCGGAATTGGGAGGATACTGATTTTAGCTTTACCATCACCATTAGAAATGATACCCTCACTCAAAGCAGTGTCGAAAAAGGCAGTGTCGAAAAAGTAGAACAGGCGGGCGTATACCGGATAAACACCGAAACGTATATCCGGGTGAAGAACTAACGGGTCTCGGCTGATTTGCGCCCCTCCCCCGCCTTTACCCACCGTCGAAACTGGTATCAACACCCAACCCAACCCGTTTTGGCCGTAGTTTTGTCGGTATGAAATTTCGCCCGCTGGCCCATATTCTCCGTAAACAACCCGCGTTCTGGATTGCCGCCGTCCTGCTCATCGGGCTGGCAGGTTGGTGGGGAATCCGGTCGTGCCAACGCAAACCCGACCCCCAACGCTGGACGTTTATACCCGGTTTTGGCATTCGGCTACCGATGCGCTATGCCCTGCATGGCATTGATGTCTCGCGGCACAACAGCCGGATAGACTGGCCCCGCGTGGCAAAAATTCGGGCTAATGGATTGACAATCAGCTTTGTTTTCATCAAAGCCACCGAAGGAGCCACCCGCACCGATCCGCAGTTTAGCCGCAACTGGCGCGAAGCCGGGCGGCTTGGTCTCCGGCGCGGGGCGTATCATTTCTACCACCCCACCCGTGACCCGATTAAACAGGCCAACAATTTCATAAAACAGGTACGCTTAGAAAAGGGCGATTTTGTGCCGGTGCTGGATTTTGAGGTGCTGAACGGTGTACCGGACGATGATATTCTGGACGGGCTGCGCCGTTGGCTCGATGCCGTTGAGTCCCAATACGGCGTGAAACCGATTATCTATACCAACGGTTATCTGTACCGTCGGTTTATCAAAAATCACCTCGCGGGCTACCCGCTCTGGGTTGCTGATTATTCGACTCCGCACCCCGACCCCTATCGCTCCGACAACCTCTTTATCTGGCAACACAACCAGAGCGGGCGCGTCGAAGGCATTCGGGGAATGGTTGACTTTAATGTGCTGGTGCCTGATTCGGCCCGGCTAAACGAAATATGTCTTTAAGTTCGTAGTTGGCTGACGCAAGCGTATGTGCGCGTCAGCCAACCACAAACCACAAACAATGTCCAAAATCATCAACATCGGCCTGGTGCAAATGGCCTGCTCTTCCGACACCTCGGTCAACTTAAACAAGGCCATTGCCGGTATCCGTGAAGCCGCCGGTCAGGGCGCGCAAATCGTCTGTTTGCAGGAATTATTCCGGTCGCTGTATT
>JBBRUV010000445.1:0-3331 GCA_038247465.1 Cytophagales bacterium | reverse complement strand
CTGTCTCCGTTGGGCATCGCTACGGGTAGGGGGGCATTGTTCGGCATTGCGCTACCGTTGAGTGTAGGCTGTTGGCCGTTGGTGGCTGGCGGGTAGGTTGGCGCAATCACAACCGGCGCAGGCCTGAACTGGTCGGCAGGCAGCATTTGGTCGAGATGAGCGGCCAAACTATCGGGCGTTTGCAGGTCGGTGGCGAGTTGTCGGAAGGTAATCGGCACGGCAAACTCACGCTTGACGGTGGTGGCAAGCTGGGTCAGAAGCAACGAATCGAAACCCATTTCCAGGAAATTCATCGTGGGCGGTAAGCCCGCCACATCAAACCCCGACGCGCTTTCTAAGAGTTCGTTGATTCGGTTGAGTAGTACAGGTTTTCGCATAAGTAGGGGAGATGGGGACGTTTCGGGGATGTTTGGTACCGTTGTCGAAGCCGGTGGTTCTACCCAATGGCGTTGTTTATCAAAGCAATACGCGGGTAAGAGTACCCGGTTTGGGCGTTGTTCAGTAGCGGTTTCGTTTTTATAAAGAGCCGACCAATCGGTATTGATGCCCTGCTGCCAAAGCTGGCCCAGCGTCGTGAGCATCGCCCGATTTGCCGAAGACCAGTCGGTATCGGTAGCCGGGTCTAAGCCGGTCAGCACCGGCACGGCCCGGCCAGCGGCCTGTTGCCGGGCCAGCGTTGCCGATACCCGGCCCGGCCCCACATCGAATAAAAGCGGGTTATCGAGCGTGAAAATCGTGTCGAGGGCGGTGGCAAACTGCACGGTTTCGCGCAGGTGCCGCGCCCAGTATTGGGGGTCGGTGGCTTGCGCGTCGGTCAGAAAATCGCCGGTCAGGGTCGAGACGATAGGTTTTCGGGGGCGGTTTAACGCTATGCCGGCCATCACGTCGGCCAACGCCCCGGCCACCGGCTCCATCATGGCCGAGTGAAACGCATGGCTTGTGGGCAGGAGTTTGTTCAGAATGTCGCGGTTAGTTAGCAGCGCGGCAAAATCGGCAACGGCTTCATCGGGGCCGGATACCACGCATAGTTTTTTGCTGTTCACAGCCGCCAGCGACAGCGTTTCGGGCAGCATCGTTCGGATGGTTTCGGCATCCTGCCTGACCGAGAGCATCGAGCCGGGTGGTTGTTGGCTCACCAACCCGCCCCGCGTTGCCACCACCGTCAGCGCGTCGGCCAAAGAGAACACGCCCGCCAGGTGAGCCGCTACAAACTCGCCAATGCTATGCCCGCACAAGACCGACGGCACAATGCCCCGACTCATCCAGAGCCGGGCCAGTGCGTATTGGACCGCGAACAGCGCGGGCTGGGTGTATCGGGTGTCGTTCAGCCGGGCCGTTTGTTGAGCAACCTGTTGGTTATCAGACTCCGTATTGACACGTTCAGGATACAGCACCGCCCGCACATCGGTGTCAACGAGGTCGGTCAGCAGGTTGGCGCACTCGTCAATGGCCTGCCGGAAAACGGGTTCATGATCGTAGAAAGGCCGGGCCATGTTGAGGTATTGCGCCCCTTGCCCCGGAAACAAAAACACCACCTCGCCGGGCAACTGGCTGGGGTTTAGCGTTTCCGGGTTGGCGGCAAGTGCCAGTTTATCAAGCAGTTCGGCGGTGGTTTCGGCCACGACAAACTGCCGGAAGGCGTAATCAGGCCGGGTAGTTTGTCGTGCATAAGAAACATCGGCGAGGTTCGGCGCGTGGTCGGCCCGCATCGTTTCGGCTAAGCGACGGGCGTAGTTGGCGGCACTGGTGGCCGTTTTTGCCGACCAGGTGATGAGTTCCGTTTGAGGTTTGAGGTTTGAGGTTTGACGTTCAACGTTGGGGGCTTCTTCGAGAATAACGTGAACGTTGGTGCCGCCGACTCCGAACGAACTGACCCCGGCCCGGAATACCCCGGTTTCCCATACCCCCAACCGATCATTCACAAAAAACGGTGTATTCTCTATGTCAATCACCGGGTTGGGCGCGTCGAAACCGACCGATGGCGGCAGTTGGCGGTGGTGCAGGGCGAGCGTGGTTTTGATGAGACCCGCCACGCCCGCAGCCGCTGTGAGGTGGCCGATGTTGCTTTTGATGGAACCGATGGCGCAAAATTGCTTCTTAGCCTGCTCACCAAACGCCATCGTTAAGCCTTCAATTTCGATAGGGTCGCCGATGGGCGTGGCCGTGCCGTGGGCTTCCACGTAGCTGATGGTGGCCGGGTCAACCTGCGCGTCGGCGAGGGCCATGCGGATGGCGGCTGCCTGCCCGTCGGCGCTGGGGCCCATAAAACTGCCCTTGCCACCGCCATCGTTACTGATACCCACGCCCTTGATAACGGCCCAAATGGTATCGCCGTCGCGTTGGGCTGCTTCGAGGGGTTTTAGTAGAACCACACCCGCGCCATCGCTGAAGACGGTTCCGGTTGCGCTGGCACTGAAACTCCGGGTGTGTCCGTCACGGCTTAACATCGCGCCTTCCTGATACAAATGGCCGCTGTTGATGGGCGCGGTGATGCTGGCTCCGCCCGCCAATGCTACCTCACATTGACCGCTTCGCAGACTTTGTACAGCCTGGGCAATAGCCAACAACGACGTGGAACAGGCCGAAAACACGCTCACGGCGGGGCCTTTCAGGTCGAGGGCATAAGCCGTTCGGGTGGCAACGTAATCTTTTTCGTTAAGGAGTTCTGTCTGAAACGCGCCGATGGTCTGGGCCACCAGATCAGCATTGGGCAGCACGTTGTTGAGGTAGTAGGTGTTGGTGCCGGTGCCGGCAAACACGCCCACGCGCCCGCCGAAATGCTGGGGCAGGTAGCCGGTTTGTTCGAGGGTTTCGTAGGCGATTTCTAAAAAAACGCGCTGCTGCGGGTCCATGAGCCGGGCCTGACTGGGGGTCATCCCGAAAAAAGCCGGGTCAAATTCATCCGCCCCGTCAATAATGCCCCGCGCTTTCACATACAGCGGGTCTTTTCTGCGGGATTCAGGAACAGCCGGATCAAGTTCCTCGTCGCTGAAAAACCGCACCGTTTCGCGCCCGGCTTTCAGCACGTCCCAGAGTTCGGCAAGGGTGTTGGCTCCCGGAAACCGGCCTGCCATGCCGATAATGGCTACTTCTTTTTCGGTGGTTGTTGACCAGTTCTCCGGTATTACTTTATCAAGAACCGCATTGGTTGTTGATACTGGGTTAATGATATCCGATACTTGTTTTATAGTCGGAAACTGGTATAACTTCGTGATAGACAGTGTGTATCCGGCTTGTTGCAGCCCCGTTACCATGCGCTGGGCCAGCAACGAGTTGCCACCGAGTTCGAAAAAATTGTCGGTCAGGCCAATCTGATCAAAGGCTAACAGCT
>JBBRUV010000444.1:0-3332 GCA_038247465.1 Cytophagales bacterium | reverse complement strand
GGTCTTAATCCTTATTGTGCTGGAAGTGAGACTGTTAGTGCGCGTGTGCTCTTCGACACTGTTATAATCACTCCGTCTTAATCCTTATTGTGCTGGAAGTGAGACTGTTAGCCCGCTACTGGTTACACCGCTGATAATCAAATGAGAAAGAACATTTTTCTGATAAAAGTTGTACTGAATCATAGAAAATTTATGGCAAAAAGGGAGCGTTAAACGTCCGCTCCTTCACGACCACCCAAAGTAACGCCTTCTTTCTGGATTCGGAAAGCTCGCCAGCCCGTTTTTTGCTTTACCGCGTCCCACGCTTCCACTGCTTCAACCCGCACCAGCGCATCAGCCAGGCCTGCATTACCCGCCAGCAAACCCGCCGGCACGTACACACCACCTACGAAACCAAAAACAGTTTTGCCCGCCACCATCCGTAACGGCCCCGGTACCTGCCTGATTTTCAGACTGGTGAGCGGTTCATCCGTACTAACCGCCGTCTGAATCTGCACCTGTTGCCGCCCATTTTTTTCGCGTCTCACATAGCGTACCGCTACCCGGTTGCCCACGGCCACGCGCAACCCAAACCGATCTGCCCGAATTTGCGCGGTGGTTTGTGGGTCAATGGCAACCGTAATAACCCGCTTATCGGCATCCACCTCCGTCACCAACGCCACCGTTTCGGGCAGGTCGGCCCAGAGCAGCGCGTCGGCCCGGGGCAACAGGGGTTTATACCAACTCCCGACTGGCAAAATTTCGGCCTGCGTATAGCGGTCATCGTTCGTCCAGCGTTGCACCTCGATCGGAATCGGCCACTGACTCACCCGCCGGGTTTCGGTAAGCCGGTCAATTTCGGCGCGGGCCTCGGCCCAGCGGTCGGTGGCAATCAGCCACCCAGCCGCCCGTTGCCGCACCTTCACCAAAAACGTTTCGGGGGTTTTCTGGCTCAGAGCGCGGGCATAACAGGCGAGCTGGTCGGCGGGGTCAACCAATTCGGCCAGCAGACTCCAGACCCAGAAATCGGCCTGTTTCCGACGTGCAAACGGCAAAAACACCCGCATAGCCTCGTCGGGGCGGTTCAGCTTTTGCAGAAGCTGCGCGTGGTAATAGGGTAAAAAATCCCAGTCGGGGTGTCGGGCGGTCAGGTCGGTTAGGCGCATGAGCCAGGGCGCGGCCAGTTCGTCGGGCAGCACCACCAACTGCAACAACTGTTTTGCCACCACCTGTACTAATCCCTCCAACAACGGTTTCGACGTTTTACCTTCGCCAAACGGTTGCGGTTCTTCATCGTCGGGTCTGAACATGCCTTCCCATCCGAGCCAACCAATTAGCCCTAACCAGTCAACCCCCGTTTCATTGTGGCGCAAGATGGCTTTCCACCACACCGATCTCACTAACGACGGATTGGCTGGCAAAAACTCCTGACTGAGGTGTACCACCTCGGCCAGCGCACCCAACGGCAGCGTTTTGGGGGTATGGCGCAGCAAGAACCGGCACACGCTCCACAGCACCGACTCGCGCCAGCGCAAATCATCTACCATCTCGAAGTTGGCAATCAAGGCCAATCCGCGTACCATTCGGGCTGTATCAGCCTGCCCCGACGCATCTTTGAGCAAATCGGCATAAACCCAGCCCAGTGTTCGGGCGTGGTTAAGATTGGCGGGGTCGGCCTCGTAGCGGGCGCGGGCCTGCTGATAGCGCGTGCGGAGGTCAGTAGTTGTTGTAGCAGTAATTGTCGTAGTCATGGTGTGTGTGTTTTTGTAGAGACGCATACTTGCGTCTCATACTTGCGTCTCATACTTGCGTCTCATACTTGCGTCTCGCGTCTCGTACTTGCGTCTCATACTTGCGTCTCATACTTGCGTTTTTGTTTCGGTTTATGTTAAACAAAAATGGTGTTCTTGGGAGCCGTAATCATCTCTAAATCAAATGATTGACCAATGCACTGCAACGAGTTGAGCATATCTTCGCCAACGGGTAGCATCATAATCGAGTCCTCGTTATCGTACAGTTGTTGAATCTGCCGGAGCAGCCCCGCCAGCTCGGCGTATCGTTTGCGGTGGATTCGGGCAAAAAACACTGATTTTTGCACCCGCACGCAGCCCTGTTTTTCGAGCAGCCGGGCCGCCAGCCGCCTGATTTTATCGTTCTCGATGTCGTAAAAAATAAAGCAGTACATCTCTTCGGGTCGTTTGGGTGGTGTTTTGCCGAGCCAGTCTAACCAGTCGGCCAGCAGCGTGGGCAAGGTTTCGGGCGTAATCGCTTCGGCCAGGCCGGGCTTCACCAGCCCGGCCCCGGCCCAGGCTTCGGCCCGTTCGGGCAGGGGCAATAGCGGATGTCGTTTTCGGCGTGGCATATTAATTCAGCGATATTGTTCCCAACACCTCCTCCGTAACCGGGGCCGGAAACAACAGCCCAAACAAGTGCTGATGCAAGAGGTTGTTCAGGGCCGGGTCGGTGCCGGTTTTGGGCGACCGTACCAGCGAATAGCCCCGTTTACCCCAGTAGGCGCACACTTCCGCCGACCTCAACCCCTGCCGGATGCAGAATTTCAGGCCGTAGTTCAGCCGTTCCACCGCCTGCAGTTCCCAGTTCAGGTGTTGGCACAGCGTTCGCACCTCGGCCTCAACCAACTGCAACTCTGCCGGCACGTGCGTCTGTTTTTCCCGACGCGTGGGCGTGTTGGGGTTAATCTGCTTCAGCACCGCATTATAGGCCGCATCGTCAATCGGGCGGGCGGCTTTAGGCAGTCGGGCAGGGGCTGCGGTCGGTTCGGTCACAAACGGTAACTCGTCATCGGCCCCGGTCAGCCACAGCCGCCAATCTACCGGCATCGCATCGGGGTTGTGGTGCGCCGTTGGGTCGTGGGCCAAAAAACAAGCCCGTGTTGCATCGGACGTGCGCAGGTCAAGCCCCTCGGCAAAGCGGTGTTGGCTCCCAAAATCAGACGCAAAATTCCGGTAAGCCGCCGTAAACTGCCGGGCATCGGCGCAGGGTTCGGCCAGCCGAAAAAACAGTTTCAGCCCCTCGCCCGTCGGCGACACAAACGCCAACGCCACGGATATATTCTGCCGCACCGCATCGGGAACGCTACCGTTTAAGTTTTTACTGTGGTCAATGTCCAGCACGAAATAATGCGCCTGCACGAAATGGTCTAACCGCCGGCTCTGCCCCGCAAACGCGCTCCCGACCACGTAAGGCAACCGGGTTTTGAGGGTTTTGGCGGCTTCGCGGTCAAACTGAGCCAGTTTCCGCAACCGAATCGTGCTGTCTTTCAGCCCGGCATCGGTCTGGATCAGGGCAAACACATCGGCCAGGCACCGCGTCTGAAGTGCGTCGGCAGCACT
>JBBRUV010000443.1:0-3347 GCA_038247465.1 Cytophagales bacterium | reverse complement strand
TTGAATCGGTTCCGAAGAAATTGGTTTCGCAGGCGTATTACGCCCTGTAGAGTGGGCTACTTCGCCCGGATAATGAATCAAACCAACCCCTTGTAAAAAAACATGTCGATCAACGAAACAACTGCCTTAACCGCCGTCATACTCACCTTAAGCTGGGGTAGCCCATCTATGGTGTCGGTTGTGAGTGCCGAAACGACTCAGGCCATTTCGACGTCCGGCTGGATCAGGGGCGGTGCCCGGACGCCTGCCCTGATTAGGGTCTACGAGGAAAATGCGGACGGCACGAAAGGAACACCGCTGATTGACGAGCGATGGATTAAGCAAAACGAGTTGGTGCGAGTCAGCTCCGCGCGGGGACGAATCATCTACGATTTTAAGCTGTTCGCCACCGGCACCTGGGCTACGGATGTGCACACGGAATGCCGGGGCAGCCGTCGGGCCGCAACCGCCGTTCCGTAGGTGCCACGCCTAATGGGCCGAAACCCGAACACTTTCTTTCAGCACTTGACCTAACGCTTATCCTATGGAGCCGTATCAACTAACGGACTGGCAACGTATTCTGTTCGGGGAACTGCCAGGACACTTTCTGCTGGAAGTACTGGTGCGAACGCTGATTATGTTCGTGGTCATCTTCATTAGCCTGCGGGCCACCGGCAAAAGTGCCGTTCGGCAATTGACCGTCGTTGATTTAGTGCTCATTGTGGGTTTGGGCTCAGCCGCTGGTGACCCGATGTTTTATGACGATGTGGGCTTATTGCCCGCCCTGCTGGTTTTTGGTGTCGTCGTGCTCAGCTATCGGGGCCTGACCAAGTGGGCGGCCACCTCCACGAAAGCGTCGGACTGGGTCGAGGGGAAAATGACATTGCTGATTGAGGAAGGGCAATTTGCCATTGATGAGTTCAAAAAAGAACAACTGGGTCAGGACGAATTCTTTATGCAACTGCGGGAAGGCGGCATTGAGCATCTGGGGCAGATACGGAGAGCCTATTTAGAATCAAGCGGCAGCATTAGCCAGTTTTTCTATGAAGATGAACAGGTGAAACCCGGCCTGCCGGTGTTGCCCGAACTGTTCAGCCAAAAATCGGCCCGCATTGACAAAGTGGGTACGTATGCCTGTAGCTTCTGCGGTTACGTCGAAACGGTTCTTTCGCAGCAGTCAGCCCACCTTTGCCCCCGTTGTCGGCATAACGAATGGATAATTGCCTTGGAAACCCGGCGCGTTACGTAGACTATTGGTCTTGTCCTCAATCACCCAAAGCAACAAAAATTCTAACGACAGAAGCCTAAAAAACAGGTGATTAAGCCAGTTCAGTAAACCGCCTGCAAAAGCCGTGTCTGGAGGGAACGGGCCGGGCTTTTTGCCGGGGGGATTATTTTAGGACAGTCAGGGCGGCCTTTTGCAGTGTATTCGGCGTGGTAGCCGTCGTATTGACCGTCATATCCTGCCCATCCGCCGGGCTGAACGACAGCGCGGTTGCCAACTTATCGCCGGAGTTCCGACGGATTTGAGGATAGTCGTGGCGGCAGGAAATTTTGTATCATCATCATTTTTGGTTTATCCGTAGCCTAAAATTAATGCGTAATACACCGTAAATCCATTGAACAAAGACTAATATCGACCATTGCTTCCCGTTTCGTCTTTACTCTTTCCGAAGCGCTTCCCCCTTAGCGAGAGTAGCCTTAGGTCGTTGCCAGCGGTTGCCAGATGGAAAAAATTCTCCATCGGCAAGGGCCTGTTTACTGGCCCTTGCCGATGGGTGGCTATTCGAGTTCCCGATTCTGCCGGGCCAATTCAAGTTCCCGATTCCGTCGGGCCTGAATGCCTTCAACAACCTGAATGGGATAGTTGTGGCCGAATAGCTCTGTTTGGGTAGTTTTCTCGGCAGTTGCGTAGGAATAGACGGAGTAAAACCGGGCGGCCATTTTACTGATACGCCGGTAGCTTTTTTCAAGTTCGGAATCCACATATTCAGCCTCAAATTTGGCAGCATAGTAGTTTCCTTTCGGGTTCGTTACTTTCTCGACGGTGATCGTTAGTCTGAGTTCGGTTAAGGGCCGTTGCAGCGGCCCCAAGCGTCGCAACATATTGATAAAGTTATATTTCGATGACTGGTTAAAGAGAATCATGGAAATACATCCTTTCTCGTCCACAAAGAAAAGTTCAGCAAACTGTTTATTGGGGTCGTCGTTGGTAAAAACCGATCCGGTAAAGCATCGGTACGTCATTGGCCGAATCACCAGACTATCCGTTTCTTTATGCTCTTTAGCAAGCGGGTCGGTTGTCAGCAAGCCAAACCGTCCGGTTTTGCCCGAAAAGGTATGGATACGGGGGTCGCCTTCCATATAGATCAGCCGTTCGCGTTTTTCAACAAGACCGGTGTCTTCATCGGTGTAATCCCGAAACAAAGCAGGGTACATATCAAGCGCTTTTGGTGTAATGCCCTGACGGGCATTCACAACCTGATGTATGGCCGACAGGCACTCCTGGGGGTCGGTGGGGGCAGGCCCCCACCGGCGGTTGGCAGTCCGGGCGAACCGCCGTGGTTTGCCGTGTTTGTGTTTCCCATGTAATAAATAAAAACCTGACTTTTATAGTTAATTCAGTAGATCAAAGGTAGCCGATAAAAAACAGAACTAAAAATGCTAAGTACTGACAATTAACAGGTTACGTCTTTTTTTGCTACAGTATTCTTTTTTTACCTGCAAAAAATTCCCCTTAGTCATTTCATTGATACAGCCCTGCTTTGGTGTTTTTATTTTGTATAGCTATAACTTTTGGTAAGTTTGTCTAAGTAATACAATCGTATGAATTTAATGATTTTATTCTTTTAACCCGTAAACGGCAATAAACAATGGACATTGACAGTCGCCCCTTTGCCTACAAGACTCCATTACTTCGGCCCACGTTGATTGATTACGCCGTTACGCCCAACCCGGAAGAGCTACTTAAAATGTACACACTTTCCGAATCGTCCGTACCGGCTTCTTCGGCGGTTGCCGATGTGGAGGAAGACGCTGCTGATGCGTTGACCGCGGCAGTCCCGCAGGGGGTAGCGCAGACGGATCAGGAGGATACTGGTCTGCAGGGTGTCAAAAAGCAAAAGCGTCGCCTAAAAGACGAGAAGATAACCCTGGCGGTGAATGATTACCGGGTTATGATTGGGAAACGCATTCAATTGTTTCGGCTTGGTATTGGGAAATCGCAGGGGGTGCAATTCAAATTGTCGCATGATAAAATCATCATCAATAATTGGTAGCTATCAATCAGTCAGTTAGCTTGCGGGGTCGGTCCCGTTACAGGCCTGACAAGGCATGTTCTGAGAAGCTATGGCCCTATCTTGAGAATA
>JBBRUV010000442.1:0-3396 GCA_038247465.1 Cytophagales bacterium | reverse complement strand
GGTGCGGCCGTTGAAGAAAATCCCGTTTGTGTTGAAATACGGGTCGGGTGTCGGCTTTTTGCCGTCTTCCTGCGCCTTCAGCAACACAATGGAATCATTGCTGCCGGTCACGGTCAGCCCATCGAGCACGTTGTAAGAACCCGACACCTGAATACCCGCCCAGCCCGTCGGGCGAATGTCGGGATGGTGACCGGGCCGGGCTTTCCAGCTAATCCAGCCGCCGGACGTACCGGAGCGGGTGATGTTCAAAACAGCACTGCCGTTACCCTTTTCGGTATTGGTATAGTTGCCGTTGCCAATCAACACCACATCGCCGGGTTGTACCAGATCGGCGGCCTTTTGCAAACTTCGGAAGGCTGTCTTCGGCGATTTGCCATCGTTGGTGTCGTTTCCATCACCGGAAACGTGCCAGGTTTGGGCCAGCGTGTTCGTAAACGCGAGCAGCCCCAGCAAAACAGCCAGTGCATTTTTTAGTGTAGCCATGTTTTTATCAACAAATTAAAGGTGTAATCATACTGTTTTTCCACATTGGCCAGTACCTGGCGAACATTCCGCCGGGCCACCGGATAATTCTTCGTCACCTCTATTAGCCGGTCGGTAATTTGCTGACTGCTGGTCTGCTCAATCTCGAACGTGCAGTCGCCCAGGCCCAGGTCGTAGTACATCTGCCCCTTAATACTGTCCTGCGGCTGACGGAGATAAAAGCAGGGCGTACCCGTGACAGCCGCCATGATGGGCGAGTGGCACTCAAAACTCAGCACGGTGTGCGCCTGGGCATAGATCGACGTGGCTTCATCGGGGAGCCAGTAGCCGTGCTTCACCACCTTCGCCTTCACGTCGGCGGGTAGCGGGTCAATCAGCAGTTCGTCCATGATGTCCACCTGATAAGTCATTTCGGGGCAAACCAGCACCTTGTGGCCCGTTTGCCGAACCCAGGCCGTGATGGCTTCGCGGAGCTTGGCGTGGTCGGCTTCTTTCCATTGGTCGTTGAGTTCGTTCACTTCCCGAATTTTCTGCTCGCTCCAGCCATTGTTGTTCGGGTTGATTTTGTGGTACGGCGTTACCCGAAGCCGGGGAATGGCGCAGATGAACTCGCGGGGCCTGAGGCCGTTAGCCGCCAGAAACGCGTTTGCTTTTTCGTCATCGCGGATCGTCAGGGCGAAGGTTGCGTCGGGCGCGAAGGCAATGTGGTCGCCCGACAAGCCCGCTTGTTTGAGCTTGTCAATCGAAGCCGTTTCGCGGGTAAAAATCAGCGATGCGTGCGATAGCAGCGTTTTCAAGGTCGGGTAAATGTCCTGAATCGTGACCCCAAACAAGCCAAATGGTTTGGCCGTCTGCACGTGCCAGGCTTCCAGATAGTCGGCGGCTACGACCAACGGGCCGGAACCGTGCAGGAAAAAATCGGCCTCCGCAAAAGCCTGTTTCACCTCCTCCGATTGGGGTACGTTATCAACCACGTTGCCGTGAATAATGCGCAGGTCGGGGTAGTGGTGCATCAGCATCGCTTCTGCCGTTTCGCTGCGGCTACGTTTCCAGAGAATGAGCCGGGCCTGCGGCAGGCGTTTTTTGAGCAGGGCGATTAACCCCGGCGTATGGGCAATATCGCCGATGTTGACCGCCTGCCAGCCCGACGTAAACAGGATAACCGGATTGGATTTGTTGCCGGTTGCCATCCCGATTCGGGAAGCCAGTAGGGATGCCGTGAGCAAGCCCGCCTGTTGCAGAAATGCCCGTCGGTTTCGGAAGGATACTGCCATAATGAATGGAGTTTAGTTGTGATAAGATAAAGACCATTATGGGCGATAGTGCCGAATTTCTGCACTCATAAGATGCTGTCCGCCTGGTAGTTGGCCGGATTATAGCTACCCTCCAAAATCGCTTCATGGTTATTTCGGATCTAAATGCTGGCTTAGCTCCTCAGCGGTCACAACTGAGGTTACGCCTGTTGACGGAACATCTAATTTGCAGATCCAGCGGCAGGCGTTAAGGACCAGTTTTCGTAAGTCGTTATTGGCCCAATTGCTGTGAAAATGCAGGCCCGTGTTCCCAAAACTCCGTCCACCATCGGGCCGCTCATACACCCACGACACCACTTCCGGCCTGCCCAAGGCAGTTCGGCTGGCGGCCGTATTACGCACTGAATCGGGTGGGGTAGCGGTCAGGATTGTTTTGATTCCGGGCTTGAAGCGCAGGAAAAAGTAGCACTCATCATACAGTTGAAAGGGCTTTACGCCGTTGGTGACCGGATGAACTGGCAGCGTTTTGAAAGTAGATGTCCACATACCATGCGCGGAGTAGCCATCTTCTTTAAAACCACCCAGCGCGTCGAGCAGTGGCTCACCGTTTCCGGCGGGCAGCGTAACGGCATAGTGCAATGCAGCCACGCCGACCCCCCGACTCATTGCCCCTTTCAACTGGCGTTTGATGTCGGGCCTCAGCACCAGATGGCCCTGTTTGCCATCCATGAACAGCACGATACCATCGGCACGCGCCAGCAAGGTCGTGTCAGCGGGCCAACCATTCAGGCAGACGGTTACGGCCATATCTGGTGAGTTAGCCAGCCACTTTTTTAGGAGTAATGCCCCCGCATTATACTCGTGTTCGCCCGCCTTGTGACTGGGTGTTCCGGCGATAACCACTAACCGTTTCGGGGAAGACTTAGGCTGGCTATGGGCCGGGAGAATAGGCGGGCCAAAACAAAGGAAGCTAATCAGTAGAAAGGAAAATTTCATGAAAGAACCCAAAATCGAATCGTGGGAATACTAAAGTGTATCTGTTAAACAGCACTTTGCCGGTTTTTCCCGGTTTTGAGAAAGTCCTGACCAGTTTTGACCATTGGTTATCAGTTTATTTTTTTTCGAAAACTGAAATCGTTGTGGCCCGCCCAGAGTTTGAGCATCTCTACAAGATGCGTATCTGGCCTATACCCGCCTGGTTTACTCCTCATCTGAGCGATTAGGTTCTTGAAGGATTTATACGGAAGCTACCCTAATTCGAGTCAAACTCTTCGCTCAAGGTTCTCGAAATTATGAAACCCAAAAGGACTACGAATGATCCCTCTGATAGCATTATTGAGACCTTCAACTAAACCATTTGAAAGCCGCTCTTGAAAAAAATTCAGAACTTTATCCTTCCAATTGATTAGTATTTTAAGAAATACCTGCATCGATTTATTGTCAATTTTACTGGCGTTTTCTTGCCATAAATCAATAGCTATTCTTGCTTCGTCAATTGTCTGATCGGTATCAAAAATTTGTTTCAGGTCTTTTCTCAGTTGATACACTTGTGAGAGTTCCTCACTAAGAATAAAGGCTTTTTGCAGTAGGGTTTTTTCCTCTGGGGATAAATTTTCCGGACTTTTTAAAATTGCCCACCGCAAATGCTTGAACGTCTCTT
>JBBRUV010000441.1:0-3399 GCA_038247465.1 Cytophagales bacterium | reverse complement strand
TATCTGAAAATCAATTAGATAGACCCAAAATTCGCATTGGTAGTCGAATCGTCTTTGGCCATTGAGTTTGGGTATGCAGTAATTTACGCTAATAAATAGCGTGTTGGCAGTTAAATTGCTGGAAATTCAGCCTTTACACTGTTGACAGAAAAAACCTGATGTACATGGAAATCCCACAGATTAAAAAAGGCCCCGTTGTTTATGATGTAGTGATTGTTGGCTCCGGCGCGGGCGGCAGCATGGCGGCTTATCAACTTGCCAAAGCGGGCGCAAAA
Organism: Cytophagales bacterium; assembly: GCA_038247465.1. Classification (GTDB taxonomy): domain Bacteria; phylum Bacteroidota; class Bacteroidia; order Cytophagales; family Spirosomataceae; genus JBBRNH01. The sequence continues at coordinate 3,124 of JBBRUV010000441.1, read as the reverse complement.
GTGCTGCTTTTAGAAGCGGGTGGCTACTTTGACCCTGCCGACCCCAAATACATTACTCAACTGAAATGGCCGTATGAATCGCCCCGGCGCGGAGCCAGTACCACGCGGGCCTTCGGTGACTTCGACGCAGCCTGGGGTGGCTGGGACATTGACGGCGAACCCTATTCGGCAAAAACCGGCACTGAATTTCACTGGTTTCGGTCCCGGATGCTCGGCGGGCGCACCAACCACTGGGGCCGTATCTCGCTCCGGTTTGGCCCCGACGATTTCCGGCGCCGGTCGCTGACGGGCGTGGGTGCCGACTGGCCTATCGGCTACGACGACATGAAACCGTATTACGATAAAACCGATAAGCTCATCGGGGTTTTTGGGACTAATCTGCCCGATTTTCCGAACGAGCCGGACGGTTATTTTTTACCCCCGCCCAAACCACGTCTGCACGAGTTGATGCTGATGAAAGGAGGCAAAAGCATTGGTATTCCGGTGGTTCCGTCGCGGCTGTCAATCCTGACCAAACCCATCAACAACGAGCGGGGAGTCTGTTTCTACTGCAATCAGTGCAGCCGGGGTTGTTCGGCTTATGCTGACTTTTCTGCCTCGTCGGTGCTGGCGATTCCGGCCCTGAAAACGGGTAACTTAACCCTCATCAACGGGGCGATGGTGCGCGAGGTCTTGACCGATGCACAAACCGGCCTGGCAACGGGTGTGAGTTATGTGGACAAAGAAACGTTGCAGGAAATCTCGGTGCGGGGCAAGGCCGTGATGCTTGCCGCCAGCACCTGCGAATCGGCGCGGTTACTCCTGAACTCTAAATCGTCGCGGTTTCCCAATGGCCTTGCCAATGGCAGTGGCGTAATCGGTAAATACCTCAACGACTCAACCGGAGCGTCGCGGTCGGCGTTTGTGCCGGCGTTGATGGACCGGAAACGTTATAACGAAGATGGCGTGGGCGGGATGCACGTGTTTACGCCCTGGTGGTTAGACAACAAAAAGCTTGATTTCCCGCGTGGCTACCACATCGAATACGGTGGCGGCATGGGAATGCCCGGCTATGGCTTTGGCTTCGGCATGGAAAACATGAACGGCAAATACGCTGGCCGCGATGGCAGCACAAAAGCCGCCGGTGGCTACGGCGCGGGCCTCAAAGACGACTACCGCCGGTTTTATGGCGCGTACATCGGTATGGCGGGCCGGGGCGAACCTGTGCCACTCGAAAGCAATTACTGCGAAATTGACCCCAATAAGGTGGATAAATACGGTATCCCGGCGTTGCGTTTCCACTACAAATGGGGCGATGCCGAGGTGAAACAGGCCAAACATATGCAGGATACCTTCGAGGAGATTATTCATTCGATGGGCGGTGTTGCGCTCGGCCCCAAGCCCGGCCCCGACACCAATCACGGCTACGGGCTGGAAGCTCCCGGTAAGATTATCCATGAAGTTGGCACGGTCAGGATGGGTAACGACCCGAAGACATCGGCTCTGAATGGCTACCAACAGGCCCACGAGGTGAAGAATTTGTTTGTGGTTGATGCCGCGCCGTTTCCGTCGCAGGGTGATAAGAACGTGACGCTCACGATTCTGGCAAGTTCATGGCGGACGAGTGATTATCTCATCGAACAGGTCAAACAGAAGAACATTTAAACCCCTGGCTGAAGCCGAGGAGCAACGGATTTAAACGCCCGGATGGGAAATCTTTTGTCCCTCGGCTTCAGAAGACTCAAAAAATTATGAAACGCAGAGATACCCTTAAAGCCCTGTCGCTTACTGGTTTTGGCCTGGCCGTTGGCCCCGTCGAAGCCGCCGTACCCGCGCCCCCCGATGTAAAGCCCGCAGCCCTCAAAATTCCGGGCGGGCGGCAAAAATTCGAGGCCGAGCGCGATGCCAAACTCAACGCCGAGACGTTTTTTACGCCCCACGAATTGGCAACGGTGGCGGTGCTGGCTGATATTATCATTCCTGCCGATGCCAAATCGGGGAGTGCGTCGCAGGCGGGCGTACCTGGATTTATCGAGTTTATGATGAAAGACCAACCCCAGAACCAAACACCGTTTCGGGGTGGTATTCGCTGGCTCGACAATAAATGCACGGCCCGGTACGGCAAGAAATTCGCCGAATGTACCAAAACGCAACAGTTGGAACTGGTTGACCAGATCGCGTATCCTGAAAAAGCCAAGCCGGAGATGAGTCAGGGCGTGGCATTCTTTAACACGATGCGGAACTTCACGGCAACGGGCTTTTTTACCAGTAAAATAGGTATCGCCGACCTCGGCTACGCCGGCAACGTGCCGAATAACTGGGAAGGCGTACCGGCTGAGGTGCTGAAACAGTACAACCTGAGTTACGAGTAGGGGAGTTACGCCGAGTTGTGAGAAACTATTCTGTATTTTTCGGGGCTACAGGATGGTACAGTTAATGGAAAAACAAATGCAAACCATAGAAGTCAGTATTCTTTCGGACCAAGATGAAGCTCTGATTATGAGTGTTTTGCGGGCTTTTGAATCCCAGGACCGGGTTTCATTAAAACTGCAAAACGATTCATCGGCTCCGGTTTGGCAATCGGGTTCTCCATTGTCGGAAGGCGAATGGAAGCAAACGATTGATACGGCACGAGTCAGCCGGTCATATTCCTTCGACGAGGCCAAACAGTTTTTGGGATTATGATTGTAGCTGGTCGGGAAGTAGTGTGGAACGAGACGTTTTTAGAGAATGTCGCTGGCATTCACCAGTATATCATCAGCCAATACAATCCGGTGCGTGGCCGGACGTTTGCAACTGAAATTCTTGACTTTACACTCCAAACTATCGCGCCCAACCCGCTCATGTTTATTCATTTCGACCATCCGGCATACAGCCATTTATTGCTGCGCCGGGCTGTATTCAGTCGAAATTATATCATTTTGTATGAAGTATTTGACGACCGGATTGTGTTTCTGCTGGTTTATCACGTCAGTCGGGATTTGGGTAATTTAGGCCTTTAAATCACCTGGAATAACGAATTGGGCCGGGGTTTAAACCGGCGGGAATGGTTTTGCGATTAAAAAACACGCCGGTGCCGTCAAAGAGTTTACCTTAGCCAGGCGCCAATACCCATTGGGAGCCGGTAGTACCCAACGGCACGGCG
>JBBRUV010000440.1:0-3406 GCA_038247465.1 Cytophagales bacterium | reverse complement strand
TCACGCGCCGGGCATAGTTGTTTAAAGAAATCTATCGAATGAATAGACAATCGCAGGCTTTCCTACCGGTTTATTGGTCAAAGCGAATGTTGTATTCAGAAACGTATTCGCTGGTATCTTTTCCGGCGCTGGTTTTGTACATGTCCTTGTAAAAAAGCCGTGCCGTTTGACCTAATCGTAAGCAGGTTCTTTTTTCGCGAATGTCTTCGGGCGTGTTCATCGGTTGCAGCGACGGATACCAGACTGTATGGCCCGGCTTATCAAGGAGCAGTTTCGGCGTTGTCCATTGCTGGGCATTGTTGCCTTCTCCCAAATCAGCGTTGGGGTTAAACGAAATGTGAATCTGGCTGCCTTTCCACGATGAGCCGGTCACGTGGCCCATCAGCATCACCCACTGGTTGAGGTGGGTGTTCCAACTTACTGATGGCCCCCAGTGAAACCCACCGCCCGGCGACGAGGCCGCTCCGCCCCCGGTTGCCGCCGGAATTTGAAGCGACGTAATCGGTGAACCAATGCCATCTGACGAAGCCGAAAACGCTTTACCGTCCCAGCGTTTGGCCTTGCCAACGGGGGAATCGAGATCGGTCAGTTTAATTCGGGCGATGCTGATACACTGGCCGCTCTGCTCTTTTTTGGGGTCATAATTCGCCCCGTCATACACGGCCGGATAGCCGTATTCGCCATAAAAAAGGTACAGATAATCACCACTGACCACGGCAGATGGGTCGCCAACGCCCCCGGCAAAGGTGTTCGAGGTGTTGTGCGGTTTCAAGATCATGCGGGGCATCAGGTCTTCGATAAAAATGCCGTTGTTTTCCCAGCTTCGCCCGCCATCTGCCGATTTCATAATCCCGATCCGGCACACAGCCGCTGGTGATTTCGGCCCCGTTAATCCCTGCGGCCACAAGGCCGAGTTGATATAGCCGATACCTGTTTTTGAGTCGTGGGGTAGGGTAGCGGGGTAATTTTCGTTGTGGTACACGGCAAAAAGCGTCTTGCCGGTTTTGTCGGTCGGTTCCTGATACACCGTCTCAAACCACACCGCGCCATGCAGTCCGTCGGTACCGGGCGGCACGTTGGGCGGCATCACCGGGTCAATAAATTCGGCGGCTTTTCGCAGGAAGGCTTCGTCGGCGTTGCGGCCATCGGCAAATTCAAGCTCGTTGGAGTAACCCCAAACCGGGTCTTCGCCATATTTGCCGGGAAAAATCCGAAACGTATCACCCACCCAGGCTTCGGCCATGTTGCAGTCAACGAAGGAATTGAAATGGAATTTTTCGCTGGCCGTGAGGGTGAATATCGGGACAGTTTTCTCCGCCTGTTGGTTGCAGGAAGTAGCTGACAGAGTCAGGAGAAAGAAAAAAAGCGGGCAATAGTTTTTAGAAAGGAGCATCGTGGTTTAGGGGTAAAGGATTAGTTAACTGTGATAAATTGGCCTGGCGGCCCACCAGTACGAGCTGATAGGTCATCAAACGCCAATGCTCTCCCGTTCATACAAGCCCACGAGTGTGTCAACGGCATAATCAACATCAGTTTCGGTATTGTATTTGCCGAACGAAAACCGGACGTAACCGCGGTCAGGATCGAGGCCGGGCAAAGCCGCCAGCACGTGCGAGCCGACGTTGGAGCCGCTCGAACAGGCCGACCCGCCCGATGCCGAAATACGGGCGATGTCTAAACTAAACAGCAGCATATCGTTCAGATCAGACGCGGGCAGGCTCACGTTCAAAACCGTGTATAAACTGCCTTCGATGTTGGCCGAATCACCATTGAACGATACACCGGGGAGCCGTTCGGTCAGGGCCGTAATCATCCGGCGTTTCAGGGCCGTGATGTGAGCGCGGTGGCTGTCTATGTCACGATAAGCAATTTCCAGAGCCTTTGCCAGACCGACAATGCCATACACGTTTTCGGTGCCGCCCCGCATATTCCGCTCCTGCGACCCGCCGTGCATCATGGGCTGAATCCGGCGGTTAGCGTTCATGTATAAAAATCCCACGCCCTTCGGTCCGTGAAATTTATGGGCCGCACCCACGATAAAGTCCACCGGAAGTGCTTGTAAATCGTGCCGAAAGTGGCCCACTGTTTGCACCGTATCCGAGTGAAAAACCGCGTTATGCTGGCGGCAAAGGGTGCCAACAGCCTGTAAGTCAATGAGATTGCCAATTTCGTTGTTGCCGTGCATGAGCGATACCACCGAGCGGGGATTATCCCGCAACAACGTTTTTAAATGGCTCATGTCAATGTGGCCCTGTTCGTCAACGCGCACCAGGCTTAACCGTACCTTACCGGCTTGGGCGAGGTGTTCGAGCGTGTGCAACACGGCGTGGTGTTCGAGGGGCGAGGTGATGGCGTGGGTCAGGCCGAAGGTTTCGATACTGCTGCTGATGGCCATGTTATCGGCTTCGGTACCGCCCGACGTAAAGAAAATCTCGGCGGGCGAGGTATTTAGCAAACCGGCTACGGTTTTGCGGGCTTTTTCGAGCAGTGACCGCACCTGCCGCCCGTGCGAATGAATAGACGACGGATTGCCAAACTGATCGCGCAGGAGGGGCAGCATGGTTTCCAGCACCTCCGGGTCGAGGGCGGTAGTGGCGGCATTATCCAAATAAACGGGGTTGTGAGCGGGTGCTTTCATCGGTCGGTTGGCCTGCATTGCTTATGCAACAAAGGTACGAATGATTCAAAAGCGATGTTTTTTAGTTGCTCACCAAAAATGACCGTTCAGGTGGCTGTACTTGTGTATGAGCAGTGCGTGAATAGCCGTGTCCGGCAACTCGATTTATTAAACATTTTGGCGGCAATATGCCCTTACTTGTCATGTATGCGCCATTTTCCCCTGTTCTATCGCCCCCGCCTACCGATCCCGCTTTACTCGAATCACTCATCCGACGGATTGCGAAGCAGGCTGGCACGTCGGACGTGGAGGGTGGTTTTCCTGATGCCGAATTTGGCTGGTTAGCCGCGGCCGGCTTGCTGGCGGTGGGTTTACCCGGTCAGCCGTTCGACTTCTCCCGCCCCGATACCGCCGGCCTGTTACACCTGCTCAAACGCATCGGGGCGGGCAACCTGACCGTTGGCCGGGTTTACGAAGGCCACCTCGACGCGCTGTATCTCATTCACTTAACTGCCAATCCTGACCAGCGTAACCGTTGGTTTGCCGATGCGCAACAGCATGGTCGGCTGTTTGGCGTTTGGAACACCCAGGCCCACGACGGTGTCAGTATTCGGCAGGTGGCACCGGGTCGGTATCAGCTGGAGGGCTGCAAAACGTTTTGCTCCGGCGCCAACCGTGTGCAACGTCCCATCGTCACTGCCGACTGGATCAACAGCGACCGCCGGGGCTGGCAGATGTGCATCGTCCCGACCGAGCAGGTCAAGCCCATTCCGCAAGATGAAACGTTTT
>JBBRUV010000439.1:0-3414 GCA_038247465.1 Cytophagales bacterium | reverse complement strand
GACAATGCCGAACCGCTAAAGATTGGTGTGCTACCCGTCGTTCCTGTGCCACTCGTGCCGGTGCTGCTGGTGGCCGAACTGCTGATGATGATCGTCAACAGGCCCGTTGCCGATTGCCCAATGGTGGTCGTACCGCTCACGCCCGTTCCGCTAACCCCACTGCTCGATTGACCGTTGGTCGCTCGCAGAACGACTGAACTACTACCTGCTGCCGTTGGTATTCCGGTAATTGCGCCCGTCGTGGTGTTGATCGTCAAGCCACTCGGTAAGCCCGTTGCCGAATAGATCAGCGTTTGGCTGATTGCGCTACTGCTGCTTCCGCTCGTACTCGTCGTAAACGAACCGGCTGGCAGACTGTAGCTGAACGTTTGGCCCACCACGCCCGACGCTGACAATGCCGAACCGCTAAAGATTGGTGTGCTACCCGTCGTTCCTGTGCCACTCGTGCCGGTGCTGCTGGTGGCTCCATTAATCAAGACTCCCAACACACCACTGGCCGACAAACCGCCCGCGTCCGTTGCCGTAAGCGTTACGGTGCTGTTGCCCGATGTCGATGGTGTACCCGTGATCGTTCCCGTGCCGCCGTTGATGCTCAAACCCGATGGCAAACCCGAAGCCGAATAGGTCAGCAACTGGCCGATGTTGGGGTCAGTAAACGTTCCCGAAGGCAGGGCGTAGGTAAACCCCAAACCCACCGTACCCGTTGCGTTTAAGACACCGCTGAAAACTGGCGCAATGTTGGGGGGGGTATTTCCGCAAACACTTCTCAGATCGAGGTTAAAAACGGCCCTTGCTCCGTTCTGCGTGGCCGTAATCACCACGTTGCGCGAATCGAGCCGAACGCCTACTTCCACGATACCGCTGTTGCTGGTCGGACCGCTTTGAGTTACTCCCGGTGCCAAATACGTGATCGGTGAGCCGTCTCCGCCCGTTGTGTTGAACGTAATTGCGCCCGTTGAGCAGGTGTAGGTTGGTTGCGTCAGGGCGAAATTACTGCCTGGATTACCGCTTCCGCAGAAACCGGCCAGGTCAAACGTGTACGACGTTGATACGCCGTTTTGGGTAGCCAAAATCATGAGGGGCTTGGGATCGAGACGCAACCCCTGCTCTACCGTGCCATTATTACTCATTGCGTTGTTCCGGCTAATACCCGGTGCTGAGTAGGTAATCGGCGAGCCGTCCCCGCCGGTTGTGTTAAAGGTGATCGCGCCCGTTGAGCAGTTGTAGGTCGGTTGGGTCAGCGTCAGGCCGACCTGAGCAAAAACTGACTGGCGATGCTGGCTGATAAAAAACAGTGTGAACGCACACAGCCACAACCGGACAATTGGTAATCGTAGGGTAATAAGCATACATATTGAGTAAAAAAGTGTAAATAATGTCTATGGATTAAATGTATAAAAAGATCGGATAAACCGATAACGTAGACAACGCCCACATCACGCAGAGACAACCCGTTGGCTCGACTGGCTAAACACACCGTACCGTAGCCCACCAATTCGCTTATAAATCCCCGTTGCCGGGGCAACCGATGTGCATAACTCTCCTCTGCTTGAGAGACTTTCGTCAGAATTCGCTACAAGGTCAACCCCAAACTGTGATTGTTGGACTTTAATATTATCCAAAGGGCCGGATCTTGCTTTCGCGGAGGGAAGACGGATAGCTTCTAACAAAATCTTAATCTTGAACCGCGTTTGAGTGCGGCAGAAAGCCGGACTTTTGCGTTCAGACAACAACCCTCTGAGCACCATGCAGTCATCTATGCCTTTCAACTCGCCGTCTGAAGCCCAACGCCTTGCCGAAGCCGCCGGGCGCACCGTTCCCCTCGCCAAGTGGGGGCCGTATCTGTCTGAACGTCAGTGGGGAACTGTCCGCGAAGATTATTCAGCCAATGGCGATGCCTGGAACTACCTGAGCCACGATCAGGCCCGCTCAAAAGTGTATCGGTGGGGCGAAGACGGGCTGGGCGGTATCTCTGACCGCCAACAAAACGTTTGCTTTGCCGTATCGCTCTGGAATCACCGCGACGGTATTCTGAAAGAACGGCTCTTTGGGCTGACCAACAACGAAGGCAATCATGGCGAAGACGTGAAGGAACTGTATTATTATTTAGATAATACGCCGACGCACTCGTACCAGAAAATGCGGTACAAATACCCGCAAGCTCCGTTCCCCTACGGCTGGTTAGTGGACGAAAACCGGCGACGCGGCAAACAAGACCCCGAATTTGAGATTCTGCACACCGGCGTTTTTGACGAAGGCCGCTATTTTGATGTGGACATCGAGTACGCCAAAAACCACGACGATGATGTTTGTATCCGCATCACGGCCCGCAACCTTGGCCCCGACGCGGCCCCACTCACCGTATTGCCTACACTCTGGTGCCGTAATCGCTGGGATTTTGAAAACGACGCGCAACGGCCCGAAATCCACCGGCGGCCCGATATGCCCCACAACGGCGCAGTGCAGTTGAATCATGCCCGCACGGGGCAGTATTTTTTGTACTATACAAACACCGACACCGCGCTCATGACCGAAAACGAAACCAATACCAAACGGCTGTATGGTCGGTTCGACGCTTCGATGCCGAACATGTCGCCGTTTGTGAAGGATGCGTTTCATGAAGCCATTTGCCAGCAAAACGACGACCTGCTGGGTTTTTTGCGCGAAAATAACACCGGCACCAAATTCGCGCCGGTGTATGAGCAGATGGTGCCGCCGGGCAACACGTGGCAGGTGTGTTTGCGGCTCACCAACGAGATTAATACCGAACCGTTTGGCCCGGCTTTTCAGCAAATCTTTACCGACCGCATTGCCGAAGCCGATGAATTTTATGAGCGGTTTGCGCCAAAAAACGCCACCGCTGACATGAAACAGATTCAGCGTCAGGCATTTGCGGGGTTGCTCTGGAGCAAACAGTATTACCATTTCGACATTACACGTTGGCTCAATGGCGACCCCGGCCAACCAGCTCCGCCCGCCAACCGCCGGCGCGGGCGCAACCGAAACTGGCAGCACGTCAACGCCGAAGACGTGTTGAGTATGCCCGACAAATGGGAGTATCCCTGGTTTGCGGCCTGGGATTTGGCGTTTCATACTATCCCGTTGGCAATGGTTGACCCGGTTTTTGCCAAGAACCAACTCATTCTGCTCATGCGCGAGTGGTATATGAGTCCGCAGGGGCAAATCCCGGCGTATGAATGGAATTTCTCGGACGTAAACCCACCCGTTCACGCCTGGGCCGCGCTGTCGGTGTTCCGAATCGAGCGGGCCATTCACGGCAATACAGACATTAATTTTCTGAAACGCGCGTTCCAGAAACTGCTCATCAACTTCACCTGGTGGGCCAACCGGCAGGATTTAGAAGAAAACAACGTGTTCAGTGGCGGCTTTCTGGGTCTCGACAACATCGGGGTT
>JBBRUV010000438.1:0-3421 GCA_038247465.1 Cytophagales bacterium | reverse complement strand
ATTGCCGCGAACCACGCACGCAACCTGCACCCCACGGAGGACACGCTCAATCCTGCCGTGCGCATCGGTGGGCTGGATGGCAACCCCGTGGCCGAAGATATGCTCGAAGCCAGCCGCATGGCGCCCTGCGATTTCATCATTAACACCGTGCTGAACCGCGACAACCATATCGCAGGCATCTTCGCCGGGGAACTCGACGCAGCACACCGCGAAGCCTGCCACATGGCATGGTGCATGTTCGCCGTGCCGATTGCCGAGCAGGCCGACCTCGTGCTCGCCACGGCGGGCACCGCCAAAAACTTTATCCAGAGCCACAAGGCCCTCTTCAATTCCTACCAGGCCATAAAGCCCGGAGGCGTCATCATCTTCGCCGCCCGCGCGGAGGAGGGATTCGGCGGAAACAAATTCACCAATGAGTCAACGTGGCTTTCGACCTTGCCAACGGGTTCGCCGGTGGGTTTTCGGCCGTGCCAGTACATATCAACTAACCCAAGTCTCAACTGCCGCATATTGGCCATACCGGCCATGAAATTCTGGCTCTCCCTGATTTTTTCGATCAGTTCGTTCGGGATTACCTCGCCCGTTTGGTAGTGTTTGGCAAAGAGCCGCAGGGCTTCGGGTTCGTAACACCAGTTTTCCATCACCTGCGAGGGGAGTTCGACAAAATCGCGCGGTACGGCGGTTCCGCTCAGGCTTTCGTATTTGCCGTTGGCCAGCATCCCGTGCAGGCCATGCCCAAACTCATGAAACAGCGTCGTAACTTCATAAAACGTCAGTAGTGAGGGGCGGGTGTCCGTAGCGCGGGTGAAATTGCAGACGTTTACCACGTGGGGCCTGATATTCTGCCCGTTTTCGACGCTCTGCCGCCGGAAACTCGTCATCCAGGCTCCGGCGCGTTTGCCGGCACGGGGGTGGTAGTCGCCGTAGAAAACGGCCAAAAACTTCCCGTCTTTGTCAAACACATCAAACGTTTTCACTTCCGGGCTATACACCGGAATATCCGTCCGGGGTTTAAACGTGAGGCCGTAGAGTTTGGTAGCAACGGTAAACGCGCCTTCGATCACGTTGTCGAGTTTGAAATACGGTTTCAGCATCTCGTCGTCCAGCGCGTATTTCTCTTTTTTGAGTTTTTCGCTGTAATAGCTGTAATCCCAGTTCTGGATTTTATCGTCCGTAAATCCGTGTGACTTCGCGTATTGGGTCAGTTCGGCGAGTTGTTTTTCGGCGGCAGGGCGGGCGTAGGTCACGAGTTCGTTCAGGAAGCCGTTTACCTTGTCTTTCGACCCGGCCATGCTTTCTTCCAGCACAAAATCGGCGTGGGTTTTGTAGCCGAGGAGGTTGGCGCGTTCGTAGCGCAGGGCCACAATCTTCTGGATAATGGCCTGATTATCATACTTGTTTTCCTGAAAACCGCGTCCGTTATAGACCATGAATAGTTTCTGGCGCAGGGCGCGGTTATCGGCATACTGCATAAACGGCCCGTAGCTTGGGGCTTGCAGCGTGAAGACCCATCCGCTTTTTCCTTTCTGTTTGGCGATGGTTTTGGCGGCTTCACGCACAAAATCGGGCAACCCGGCGAGGTCTTTTTCGTCGGTTACGTCCATTATAAATTCGTTGGTTTCGTTGAGCGAGTTTTCGCTGAATTGCAACGACAGTTGCGACAGGTCTTTGTCTATCGCCCGAAGCCGTTCTTTGCCAGCCGCGTCGAGGTTGGCTCCGTTTCGGGCAAAGCGTTTGTAGGTTTTTTCGAGCAGCATCGCGCTTTCAGGATCGAGCTTCAGGGCCGTGCGCTGGTCATACATGGCTTTCACACGGGCAAAAAGCGGGGCGTTCAGCGTTACGTCGTTGCCATACTCGGTGAGCAGTGGCGAAGCCTCTTTCACAATTTTCTGCATTGCGGGCGAGGTTTCGGCACTGTTCAGGTTAAACAGAATCGACGTTGTCCGGCTCAGGGCATCGCCCGCCTGTTCGAGGGCGACGATGGTGTTCTGAAACGTGGCCGGGGCCGGGTTGTTGGCGATAGCGGCAACGTCGGCGCGGGCTTTGGCAAGGCCATCCTGGATGGCGGGGGCGTAGTTTTCGAGTTTAATCTGGTCAAACGGGGCCGTTTCGTGCGGAGTTGAAAACGGCAACAGAAGCGGGTTTCTGTCGGTCATGTTGGGCGATTGGGGCATCGGCTGGGCCATTGCGGTAAGCGTTAAAACAGCCATTGCGGCTGTTAGTAGTGGTTTGTTGAGAAAGAACATTGGCGTTATGACGTTTAGTTTTTGAATGAGCAGGCAATTTACAATAATGACGGCACTCAGATAACCCCGATCCGTTGTCAGGCGAATTATGGCTGATTCTGACGGCTAACACCGCCAGAAAACACACGGCGAATCAGTGATTCTTCTACCGGATTGAGCCGAACAGATCGCAAACAATTGCGCACACACTGCGGTTTGTGATTGTATATACAAACAATATAATCACCATGACTACGATTGCCGTTTTTGGAGCCACCGGGCGCACCGGCCAGCCCTTTGTTGAGAAAGCCTTGGCTGCGGGCCACACCGTGCGGGCGTTGGTGCGGAACCCGCAGAAAATGACTGCCAAACACAAAAACCTACACCTCATCATCGGCGACGCACTCAACGCGGCAGACGTGCAGAAAACCATTGACGGGGCCGACGGCGTGGTAAGCTGTCTGGGACAGGATGCCGCCAGCCGACCTGATTTTCAGACCCAGGCTACCCGGCTCATTATCAATGCCATGCAGCAGCGCGGCCTTGCCCGGCTTGTGAGTTTAACCGGCGGGGGTGTGCGCGACGCGGCCAACGATGAACCCGGTTTTATGGACAACCTGATTGTGTTTATCATGAAAAACGTAGCCGGGAAAGGCGCAAAAAACGCGCTTATGGACGGTACCAGCCACGCCAACCTGATTCGGCAGACCGATTTAGACTGGACCATCGCGCGCGGGCCGATGCTGACCGATGACCCCGCCAAAGGCACGTATCAAGTTGGCAACGTGGGTACGGTGAACGGTATTAAACTTACCCGGAGCGACCTCGCCGAGTTTATGCTGACCGAATACACCGGCAAAAAATACGTTCGGCAGATGCCCTTTGTCACAAACGGATAACCCGGTTGATGGCTATGAGACGACAAGGCCCGGTCAGGATTGACCGGGCCTTGTCGTCTCATAGTCAGGTGGTTATGGTGCCAGTGCGGTTACAGCTCTGCCCGCACCTGCGCCAGAAATGCCCTGATTACCTGCAACTCGGCAATGAGCTGGGCGGTTTCGCGCTGGCGGGTCACGCGCTTTTTCAGTTCCACTTTGGCGGCTGCCAATTTCAGCCCGCGTCGGGCGGTCAGGTCAAGAATGTCGTTGACGAGCGCAATGTCATTGGTTGTGTAGAGCCGGTCGCCGTCTTTGGTT
>JBBRUV010000437.1:0-3424 GCA_038247465.1 Cytophagales bacterium | reverse complement strand
CGCGCCCAGCACCACTTTGTAGCCGCGTTTATGAAATTGAGCCGCCAGTTTACCGATGGTCGTAGTTTTACCCACGCCGTTTACGCCCACCACCATAATCACGTAGGGTTTTTGCGTGATGGGAAGCGCGAAATCATCGGCAACGTCAACCGACTGATTTTCAGACAGAAGTCCGGCAATTTCTTCGCGCAGAATCCGGTCGAGTTCGTCGGTGCCGAGGTATTTATCGCGGGCTACGCGTTCTTCGATACGCCGGATAATTTTAACGGTTGTCTCAACGCCCACGTCGGAGGTAATCAAGACCTCTTCGAGTTCGTCCAGCACGTCGTCGTCAACTTTAGCTTTACCGACAACGGCCCGGCCTAATTTCGAGAAGAAACTGTCTTTGGTTTTTTCAAGCCCTTTGTCGAGCGATTCTTTTTTCTCTTTCGAGAACAGACCGAATAAAGCCATAATGTGGTGGCGGGTGATTAGTGGCAAGTGGTTAGAGACTAACCCCTAATTACAAAAAAAAGTCCCGTTGCGGGGACTTTGCGATGTGCTTGCGGGAAGCCGACGGGCTGCATGAACTACGCTTTGAGGGCGGCCTGTACTTCGTCAACCGGGACCATTTCTTCTTTGAACGTGTAAGCCCCGGTTTTAGGTGACTTCACAGCGCGGATAACTTTGGCAAATGCTTTGCCGTTATCTTTCGTTTTCAGGGTTGCAACTACCTTCTTTGCCATGGCTTAGTTTGTGGTTTATGGTTTGTGGTTTACGCAAATCGTCAACAACGAACCTCGGACTTATTTAATTTCTTTATGAATCGTTACTTTCCGCAGGAACGGGTTGTATTTCTTGCGCTCGATGCGAGCGGGGGTGTTTTTGCGGTTCTTGGTGGTGATATACCGCGACATACCGGCAACGCCCGATGTTTTCTGCTCGGTGCATTCCAGAATGACCTGAATTCTATTGCCTTTCTTAGCCATTGCTATTTGTGTTTTCTCAAACGGGATCGCAAAGATACGTGCATGAATCGTTTTTTCAAGATATAGCTTCTATATTTTGAGCCCTTTACAGCTTAGATTCATCTAAAGTTTGCTTTTATGGAAACTTTGCTTACCTTTGATGTGGGAACTGGCAACAATTATACGATCAGTGAACAAAATGGAATGAATATTAAAAAGATAGCTACGATACGTGTTCTGGAACAGGTACAAGCTTATCTGGATGAACTTGAGCCACCCGCCAAGAAAAAATTTGCACAAATATTTAGGAAAGTAGAATTTGGATTTAAAGGTAAATGGTTTGAAAAACTACATGACACAGATGGTATATTTGAATTTAGGGTGTCTATGAAAAAAACGCTCATCGTACTTTTCGCTTTTTGGGATACAACAGCAGATAGTGAAACATTAATTATTTGCACACACGGAATCAATAGAAAAACTCAAAAAACATCGAAAGGAGATATAGAAAGAGCCGAAAAAGTTAAAAAAGATTACTTCGGTGATTCTTGAACAAGTTCACAATCAAGGGTTTATTATAATGGATACAGCAAAATCAAAAAATGGATTGTCTTACAAGACATTAGACGAATTAGAAGACAAGTGGTTTGGTCCGGTTGGTTCACCAGCAAGAACCCAATACGAGTTGGAACTCCGTATGGAATTACTAAGCGAAGCCATCAAACAAACCCGGAAAAACAACCACTTGACTCAGGAAGAACTGGGCCAATTAGTTGGGGTGAAGAAATCGCAAATTTCAAAACTTGAGAACAATCCAAGCAACGTGACCTTTGACACCATTATCAAAGTCTTTACGGCTTTGGGGGCCAAAATCAAGTTTCGTATAGAAACAGAAGGAATGCCAGACATAGCCATCTGATAAACTTGTGTGTCAAGCAAGATAATCACCCATGCGTTTGGGTGATTATCTTGGTCTGGCTCTGATAATGTTATAAATATGCCCCTGACCCGTATTGCTGAACCAACCGCCATCGTTTGGCTCCGGCGCGACCTGCGCCTAAATGATAACGCAGCCCTGTATCACGCCCTGAAATCAGGAAACCCAGTGTTGCCGTTGTTTATCTTTGACCGCGATATTCTGGATCATCTCGACGACAAACGTGACCGCCGGGTTGAGTTTATTCACCAGCAAATTGAAGCCCTGCAACGCCAGATGGTCGCATTGGGGTCGGCTTTAGTGGTGCGTTACGGTAAGCCGATTGATGTCTTCAAAGACCTGCTGGCCGAGATTGACACTGCCGCCGTTTATACTAATCACGATTATGAAGCGTATGCCAAAGGCCGCGATACCGAGATTGGCAACCTGATGGGCGAAGCCGGGGTCGGTTTTTACACGTATAAAGATCAGAGCATTTTTGAGAAAGACGAGGTGCTGAGTGGCAGCGCATCGCCGTACACCGTTTTTACGCCGTATAGCCGCAACTGGCACGGCAAACTAAACGAGTCTTACCTGAAATCGTACCCAACGCAGGAATACTTTAATAACTTCCTGAAAATTAGCAATAACGCTGATCAATGGCGCTCCGTGCCAACCTTGGCGCAGATGGGTTTCGCCCCACTTGGCGACTCGTTTCCGAAGCCGACGGTGGACAACGACCTGCTCGAAACGTACCAGAAAACCCGCGACCTGCCCGCTATCAACGGCACCAGCGAACTTAGTATTCACCTGCGGTTTGGCACCATCAGCATCCGCGAGTTAGCCCGGCAGACCCAGGCCGCTAACGGAGCCACGTTTCTGAACGAGCTTTGCTGGCGTGATTTTTACTTTCAGGTGCTGCATCATTTTCCACACGTCGAAACGGGTTCGTTCCGGCCTCAGTACGACAACATTGCCTGGCGCAACAACGAAACCGAGTTTCAGGCGTGGTGCGATGGGCAAACCGGCTACCCGATGGTTGATGCCGGAATGCGCCAACTGAACACTATTGGCTGGATGCACAACCGCGTCAGGATGGTGACGGCCAGTTTTTTGTGTAAACATCTGCTGATTGACTGGCGGTGGGGCGACCGCTATTTCGCCAGGAAACTCCGCGATTATGACCTTTCGGCCAACAACGGCGGCTGGCAGTGGGCGGCTGGCTCCGGCACCGATGCCGCGCCGTATTTCCGGGTGTTTAATCCTACATTGCAAGCCGAAAAGTTCGACCCCAAAGGCGAATACATCCGGCGGTGGATACCCGAATTTAATAGCCTCAGCTACGCAAAACCCATTGTTGACCACGCCATGGCCCGGCAGCGAGCCATTGACACATACAAGGCGGGGCTGGCGAAGGAGTAAATCACTACTGAACTTTCCACTGGACAACCCAACCCGGTTTTACGGTTTTAGGGAAGGCTACACCCGTCAGGCCGGTGGCTGGGTTTTGGGCCAATAGCGTAATCGAGACGGTCTCGCCAGTGGCTTGCAGTACGGCTTT
>JBBRUV010000436.1:0-3428 GCA_038247465.1 Cytophagales bacterium | reverse complement strand
ATTGAGGAGCAGAAATTAAACTAGTAGTCAAGCGCACAAAACCAACCGCACAAGGCCTTGGCGACCCGCCTGTTCGCTTATATCGGCACGGGCCGCCCCGCCCGGCCTAAAGGCGCGGGGCTTTACGCGATACGTCGTAATTTAATGCTCTCTGTCTGCTAATAAAACCTGAATAAATCGCCCCGACTTTTGTCCTGTTGCTTTATCGAAAAGCACCGCCGATTTATGTCGCCCGATAACCAAACCGATTACATTTTGTGCGAATGTCCGTTAGACAACCTCAAACAGCTAACGGCACAATTGCTCACCCAGTACGAGCCTTCGCTGGTGAAAGCACCCGGCATTTGCCTAACCATGATCCGGGCCGAAGACTCGGTAGAGAAGCAGGAGTTCTACCTCGGAGAAGCCCTTACCACCGATTGCGAAGTGGCAATTAACGGACACATTGGCTACGGAATTTGTCTCGGCGACGAACCCGACCGCGCCTACTGCATGGCCGTTGTGGAGGCCGCGCTTAGTCAGAACGATGCCCAAACCACCTTGATTCAGGATTTTATGACCGCGCAGGCCACCATTATCCGGCAGCAGGAAGAACGTGAGTTCGCCCACATTATGAGAACTAAGGTAGACTTTAAACTCATGGAACAGGTATGATCCGCGAACTGACCTACGACCCCGTTTTTGATGCCCAAACCCACTTCCGGCTCTTGATGGACAGCATGGCCCGGCCCGGCAAACTCAACGTCCTGAACGGCGTGATGATTGCCCCGCCCGCGTCGCTCAATCCGGCGTCGGCGTTGGTGGGGCTGGCCCTGCTCAACGCCGACGTGACGTATTATGCCACCGAAAACGCCGGCGTGATTGCCGATTATTTTGTGACAAACACGGCTTCGCGTCCGGCTCCGGTTGACGTGGCAGATTTTGTGTTTCTGCCCGGAAATCAGGCGTCCGAAACGTTAACAGAAGCCAAAATCGGGACCTTGAGTTACCCCGAAACCAACGCTTTTGTCGTGATTGACGTAGAAACAATCAGTGCCGAACCAACGCCCGATTCAGTACCGATAACCCTGGCCGGGCCGGGGGTGAATGGCGAAACGAGGGTGTTTGTACGCGGCCTGAATCCCGATTTATTGCTCACAATCCGGCAGAAAAACGTCGAGTATCCACTTGGTCTCGATACGATTCTGACCGGTAAGGATAATAAAATATGCTGTATCCCAAGGTCTAATCAATTTACGGTTCTATAAAACATCAAACCAACTATGGGATACGTTGCCGTAAAAGGCGGAACCGAGGCCATCGCCAACTCGCTTGACCTTCTGGAGTTTTACCGCCTGAAAGACCAGACTCCGCCGATTCAGATTAGTCAGTTGCAGGGACAGTTTCGGCTGGCCATTGATAAAATCATGGGCGAAGGGTCGTTTTATGCCCCCGAATATGGCGCATTGGCTCTCAAACAGGTCGAAGGCGACGTGCTGGAAGCCGCCTTTATCATGCGGGCGTTTCGGGCCACGCTGTCGCGCCGGTATTATTCGGCCATCATTAACACCGAAGCCATGTTTGTGCAACGGCGCATCTCGTCGTCGTTCCGCGATATCCCCGGCGGGCAAGTTTTGGGGCCAACCTACGACTACACCCAGCGCATTCTTGACACCCGGCTTGCCAGTGAAAGCTATGAGCAGGTACAAGCGTTTCTGACGCAGTTCGAAAGCCGAATCAGCGAAGCCGACCGCAAGACCGTAACCACGTTCGGCAAAGTGATTGACCTCCTCCGCCAACAGGGTTTGCTCAAAAGCGTTGGCAATGATGAAGACACGCGGCTGGTTGACATCACCCGCGAGGCTATCAAATTTCCGGCTCCGCGTTCGGCCAGGCTGCAAATGCTGGCCCGCGCCGAAACGGGTGGCATCATGGCCCTCGGCTACAGTTCGATGCGGGGTCACGGCGGGGTTCACCCCACGGTGGGCGAGTTGCGGGTAGGTTTGGCAAACGTGAACGTGACTGACCCCAGAGGCCGCAGCCGCTACATTGGCCGCGTCCGGGTGACGGAAGCCGAAATGATTACCAAAGCCAAAACCGGCAAAAAGGGGTCTGTGCCCTACTACGCCATCGGATACGGGCTGTGTTTCGGGCAGAATGAAACCAAAGCCATCTGCATGGGTATTCTGGACCGGGCCATGCGAATTGGCGGCAACGACGCACCCAGCCACGATCAGGAGTTTGTGCTGTATCACACCGATGGCATCGAGGCAATGGGCTTCACCAATCACCTCAAACTGCCGCACTACGTTACGTTTCAGTCAGGATTGAACAACGTGCGCGAAGCGGTAGAAAAAGCTAAAAAGAAGAAAACCCTTGCCTGATTTGCCCCTGGCCGAAAATTATGAACCCGTCCTTTCCCAAATTCAATCAGCAGTTCAATTTTGCCTTTATTGACGAAAGTACAAAGCGCGAAATTCGGCGTAAACTCTTGAAAGCCATTGCTATACCCGGCTATCAGGTGCCTTATTCATCGCCCGAAATGCCCATTGCACGGGGCTGGGGAACGGGCGGTCTGCACGTTACGCTGTCCATAATTGGTCGGCAGGACGTGTTCAAAATCATTGACCAGGGCAGCGACGCCAGCGTGAACGCCTGTAATCTGCGCGACTTTGTGAAGCGCGTCACCAACTGCGAAACCACCTTTGACACCCACGCGGCCACCCTGATTCAGACCCGCCACCGGATTACGGAAGAACGGCTGAACGACGGGCAAATCATGATTTTTCAGGTGCCGCAACCCGAACCGCTTCGGTCGGTAGAACGCTACGAAAACAAAACCCGCGAGATGCACGGCGAGGCCGACTATGCCAAAATGTGGGTGTCGCTGTACGAAGCCTTCGTCCGGTTTGGCGATACGATGCTCGGCGCGGGGTATCCGGTGATGGTCAACGGGCGGTACATCATGTCGCCCTCCCCAATTCCGCGTTGGGACATTCCGAACCTGAGCCAGGCCGATTGTCTGTATCTGTTTGGGGCCGGGCGCGAGAAGCGTATCTACGCCGTGCCGCCCCACACAACCGTAGAACCGCTTGAATTTGAAGATGTTAAGTTCAAGATCGAGAAATTTCTGAATATTCGCTGTTCGATGTCGGGCGCGGGTGGCACGTTTATGGACGAGTTGTACAACGACCTCGGCGCGTTTCGGCACGTAATTAATGACAGCGATTTCTTAGACAAACTCATCGAGCTGAAACAACGCCCGCAGCAGTGGGAGAACACCTATTTGCGGGAGGTTTTGACTGAATTGGAGGAAACAACTTAATCGGATGAAACTGATTTATTAACCCCTACTCGTGCTGTGGTTGCTGACATCGGTAGCCCGCCGGAACCCCGCCCTGAACATAGTCGCCGATCCTTGCGTGGAAATAGACGGAAAGCCGTTTGA
This sequence comes from Cytophagales bacterium, assembly GCA_038247465.1. Taxonomy (GTDB): domain Bacteria; phylum Bacteroidota; class Bacteroidia; order Cytophagales; family Spirosomataceae; genus JBBRNH01. The sequence goes on along the minus strand of JBBRUV010000436.1, from coordinate 1 downwards.
T
>JBBRUV010000435.1:0-3430 GCA_038247465.1 Cytophagales bacterium | reverse complement strand
GAAAGAGCAGTATCTGTACCGCGCCGAGCAACTCATGGACGAGATGTGCATGACCCTCGGTGGCCGTGCTGCCGAAGACATTGTGTTTGGTAAAGTCTCGACCGGCGCACTCAGCGACCTGGAACGCATCACCAAATTAGCGTACAGCATGGTAACGATGTATGGTATGAACGATAAGATTGGCAACGTATCGTTCTATGACTCGAAACAGTCAGAATATTCGTTTAACAAGCCGTATTCAGAAGAAACCGCCCGGCAAATTGACGATGAGGTTCGGAAAATCGTGGATATTTCGTACCAGCGTACCAAAGCCATGCTGAGCGAGCAACGCGCTGGCTTGGAGTTGATTGCCCGTGATTTGTTACTGAAAGAGGTATTGTTTCAAGCCGATTTACAGCGGTTGCTCGGCCCGCGTCCGTTTGGGAACGACACCAATCTTCAGGCCTACCGCCGACGGGGTGAAGAGATTAAAGAGCACATCGGCAAAACAGCATTGCCCGAAGCCGTTGAGCCGGAAGTGATATAATTATAAATCTCCGGCTATAAGCCGAAGGCAACAGATTGTAGAATCAGAGAAGTGGAAAATATATTGCCCCTGGCTTTCGGCCAGGGGTTTTTTTATTTCCGTCTTGGCATGAAATACGCCTGCAACTCCCCGGCTAATTCGTTGCTGCTCAGGCCAACGGTCAGCTTGCCATTCAGAGCCAGAGTAAGCCGCCCGGTTTCTTCAGAAACGGCAACGATGGCGGCATCAGTCACTTCGCTCAGGCCCAGCGCGGCCCGGTGCCGGAAACCGAGCGACGCGGGCAACGTATCGTCATCAGAAACGGGCAAAATGCAGCGGGCCGCCCGAATCTGACTGTTAGCCACGATAACGGCACCGTCGTGCAGCGGACTGTGAGCGCAAAATATCGCCAGCAGCAACGACCGCGACAATACGCCTTCTATCGGCTCGCCCGACATAGCGAATCGGTCTAAATCATCGTTGCGCTGAATAGCAATCAGCCCGCCCGAAAAATCGGCTGACAGTATTTTACAGGCTTCCAGAATCGGCGCGAGCGGCACCGTAGGTTGGGTTTCGACAGGTTGCCGCAATAGCCATTGCCGAACGTATCGGTTGCCCGCCAGGTTGGTTGACTTGCCGATGAGCAGCAAAAACCGCCGGATTTCCTGCTGAAACAGTACAATCAGAGCCAGCGCACCAACGCTGATAAAGTAGCCAAGAATGGTACTTAACAGATTCAGGCCGAGGGCTTTAACAATCAGGTAGGTGAAATAAACCAGCAGATAGCCGATAAAGACGCGGCTTGCTACCCCGCCCCGCAAGAGGCTATATACCTGATACAACAGTACGGCCACCAGCAGCACATCGAGCAGGTCAAGCCAGCCAACATCTAAAAAACCAAGTTGAAAAAGAAACATAGATTTAGGAAAGAAACAAAAATAGTACGCGGAGACGCTACGTTTTTATTCCCGTTAGGGTGAAAAATAGTAGCTTTATATATAAACTTAGTACGACCTGCTTTTGACAAACAGGGATTTGATCAACGCGAGTGGCAACGCAAAATGCACCATACAGGAGGCTCCACGTAATCACCAGGAGTATGCCCGCCGAAAGCTACGGACAATCCGGCTATATGCCCAGAATACGCCTTTCACTACCGTTGTTGATAAACTCAATATGAGCCTCAGGATAGCCAAAACATATATGGCAGACTACATTGAAGGCGGATTTGATGCCGGGGCAAATTAGCCGTTATTTTCCAATAGGATATTTATTCTTCAAACAACTATGGCAAATCAGGGCGAGGGTATCCCCCAGATTATTGTTGACTCAGCGGATTCGATGAATCAGGCTTTGCGATCCGTTTACGAACGTCGGCTTCCTGAACTGGTTGGCGGAATCGAGAACTGCATTGATCTGGCTGGCTGGGAACGGAAAACGGTTTCCCGGCTATTCCTGATGGAGGTTGAAGAAGAGTATGGCACAGCCCCGACGAAGATTCTATTTGTCGGAACGATAGATCATCTTATTGCACCGGGCCATTTGCCGAAACATACTTACCAAATCAGCCATCCCAACTATCTACGCCATAAGCCTGGTGGACACAAAACAAACGCTGATAAGGTGATTAATCCATTAGCCTTGTTAATCGAAGCTGACTCAAGTGTACTTTAGGGCTTTATTTCCCAGACGTTGGCAACCGGGTTATGCTGGTAAAAGAGGTGGTATTCGCCGGCGTAATAAATATGGTATTGATCGTTAGGGCCACAATAATGGCATTAAGGAAAAAAGACAGCAACCCGTGCGCCAAGGTCAGTCGGCGCGTTTCTTTCGACGAAACCGCTACATCAGACACCTGACTCGTCATACCGATTACGAACGCGAAATACGCAAAATCAAGATAATCAGACTCGTCATCGTCGGGGAATTCCAAACCGCCCACCGGCCCCTTGTCGTCGTAATAAAAATGGGCGTATCACGGTTTGGGGTATCACCGCAACCACCAGCAGCGTAGCACCAATGGCAATTAACAGCCGGTGGGCATCTAACCGACTCAGTTATTGAATCATGCGTGTAAAAACGGGCTAAAAAAGCCCGGTGCAGATGCTTCCGTTAACGAAAGCATCTGCACCGGGCCGAGACTACAAGTTTGCTACTAAACCGAACTGATTTGTGCCTGGAGACAGGTGGTTAGCGGTTGCTAATCAGGCCAACCAGTACCAGCACCAGACCCACAATAAAGGCAACTAAGCCGATTACGCCCAAAACACTACTACCACCCAGCAGCCAGAGAATCAGCCCGATCAACCCCACAATCAGGCCAATCCGGGTGGTTCGGGCCAGGGCGTTGGTCTTGTCGGGAGCCATCTGCTTGTTAATCCGGGCATTGATTTTCTTGAGCATCAGCCGCTCCGTAAAATTCATTTTTCTGGCCGGTGCCGCAGACGTAGTCGGGGTCATTGTGGCCTGTCGTTCGGCAGATGCCAGGAGTTGCTGCGCACGGGCTACCCGCTTTTCTACGGCCCGGTTTCCGGTTACGGCGCGATTGTTTACGGCAACGGCCTCGTCGAGTTCCTTCCGCACGGTCTGAATGGCGACTCCGGGAGCAGGGGCAGCAACCGGCGTTGGCGTTACGAGACCGTCCGTGGCCGGAGCCGGAGCTGAATCTGACTCAATGGACTGTTTTATAATGGGTTCTGCAACAATCGGGGCAGTAGCCGGGGCAACCGGACTGTAGTAACTGACCGATGGTGTGCGTTGCATAACCGCGTATTGGCGGCTGCATGAACTGAGCAGGGCGGTGCCGGCGAGTGCCAGCAACAGGTGTTTGGTAAACGATACCATGAGCGTAAATTGCGTTGAGTGAAACATTAAGTTATCATGGTGTTTAACACGCCCGGCACCGGATTGTTGGTAATATCGAAG
>JBBRUV010000434.1:0-3445 GCA_038247465.1 Cytophagales bacterium | reverse complement strand
CATTGAGGAGCAGAAATTAAACTAGTAGTCAAGCGCACAAAACCAACCGCACAAGGCCTTGGCGACCCGCCTGTTCGCTTATATCGGCACGGGCCGCCCCGCCCGGCCTAAAGGCGCGGGGCTTTACGCGATACGTCGTAAGGTTTGGGGTTAAAACGATTGGCCCGTAGCTGTTCTCTTGATGAGGATGGCTGCGGGCCACTGACTATTTTTCGGCCAAACGGCGTTACCAGAGTCTATGCATCTGTACCTCCATATTCCGTTTTGCAAGCAAGCCTGCCACTACTGCGATTTTCATTTCAGCACCAACCTCAGCCGTAAAGCCGAACTCGTAGCTGCGCTTTGCCATGAAATTAAGTTGCGGAAAAGCTATTTGCCGATTCAGCAACTCGACACTATTTATTTTGGCGGAGGCACCCCGTCGTTGCTAAGCGAGGGTGAGTTAGCCCAGATTTTTGAGACGATTCACCAGCATTTTACGGTCTCTTCACCGGCAGAAATCACCCTCGAAGCCAATCCCGACGATCTGACCGCCGACAAACTACGAATGCTGCGTCCATTCGTCAATCGGTTAAGTATTGGTATCCAGACGTTTAACGAAGCCGCGCTGCGCTGGATGAACCGGGCCCACAATGCCACCGAAGCCGAACGCTGTGTGGCATTGGCGCAGGATGCAGGCTTTGACAATCTGAGCGTTGACCTGATTTGTGGCATTCCTGTTCCCCGGTCCACCGAACGGGATGGGGTCTGGCCCCGTGACCTCGAAAAAATAGTGGCCCTGAACGTGCCGCACATCTCGACCTACGCCCTGACGATTGAACCCGACACCGCGTTTGCCCGCTGGACGACTACGGGCAAACTGCCGCCAATAGACGAGAATTTAGCCGCCGAACAGATTCAGGACATTAACAAAACCTTAGTTGCCAACGGCTATGAGCAGTACGAAATTTCGAGTTTTTGTACCCCCGGCCACCGCGCCCGGCACAACACCGCCTACTGGCAACAACGCCCGTATCTGGGTATCGGCCCGTCGGCACATTCGTACAACGGCACGAGCCGGCAGTATAACATCTCAAATAACGCCCTGTATATCAAGGCCGTGCAGGAAAACGAGATACCGGCAACCGTTGAACAACTCACTGCCGCCGATCACCTGAACGAGTACCTGCTCACGGGCTTACGAACGATGTGGGGCTGCTCACTAAGAGAACTAAACCAGTTATTGGCCGGTGATTTTCAGGAACAACAAGCCCTTGAGTTGGCCGACTTGTACCGGGCAGGCTGGCTCGTGAAAACGGCAGACAACCGGCTGTTGCTCACCGATGCAGGCCAACTCTTTGCCGACCGGGTGGCATCCGCGCTATTTGTTGACTAACGCGCATCAAACGTATCGCGATGGGCGTGTTGGCCGGGTTGCGGCTGGAGCGACTCCCAGGTGGCACAGCCAATGAGAACGAAGCAACCGGCGAGCATTTCGGCAAATTGAAGAATTTTCATAATCGTTGACCTGTTTATCGTTTCAGTTATTGACAGTACGTCAACGCTCAGCGTTGCGTTGCAATCTGCTATTTTTGCCGTATTGATTTTATGGTTTCTCCCTCATGCCGCCCAACCGCCCCGTCAATCGCTTTCGTGATCAGCCGCCCGCCCAACCAATGCCGTCGTCGTCTCCGCACCCGGCTAACCGGAAACGGCTGTTTGATTACCTTGAACGGTGGCGAAAATCGTTCCGCAAACAACCCTTCTTAGAGCGGGTTTTTGGCCTTATTATGCGGGTTTTTCTGCTCTTTCTGGTCGGCTCTTTCGGCTGGGTTATCGCCCTGAAATGGGTTCCGGTCTGGGTTACGCCTTTAGTCGTGTCGCGGTGGATAGATACGTTCGGCACCGTTGAATCGGGTGGGCGGGATGCCGCCCAGCGGGATGCCGCCCAGCGGGATGCCGGTAAAGTTTATAAAAACTGGCGGTCGTTGGATAATCTGAGTGGCGAGGCTGCTTTGGCCGTTGTAGCGTCTGAAGATCAGCAGTTTCCGGTGCATTGGGGGTTCGATTTCGATGAGATTCAGGATGCAATCAAAGACAACCAAACCCGTAAACGTCTGCGCGGAGCCAGTACGATCTCGCAGCAGGTGGCAAAAAATGTGTTTCTCTGGAATGGCCGCAGCTATATCCGCAAGGGGCTGGAGGTGTATTTTACGGTGCTGATCGAACTCATCTGGGGCAAACGCCGGATTCTGGAGGTGTATCTGAACGTGGCCGAAACCGGCCCAATGACCTTTGGTATTGAAGCCGCCAGCCGCCGGTTTTATGGACATTCGGCCCGGAGCCTAACCCGCGACGAAGCCGCCCGGATTGCCGCCGTATTACCCAATCCGCGCCAGTTTTCGGTAGCCAATCCCAGCAATTACATTCAGCAACGCACCCGGTTTATTGCCCGACAGATGCGTCGGCTGGGCGGGCAACGCTACCTGAAAAATCTGTAACCTGGCTCGTTCAGGCGTACAAACTCTGATGGGCAACCCATAAAACCCTACTTTTGCCCGGTAATAATTCCGTTCGTTTTGGATAATTCTACAACTCCTGCCTCGTTTCCTGCCGATACTATCAACGTTGTTATTCCGCTTTTCAACGACTGGGAAGCCCTCGGCCTGCTCCTCAACCGTATCCGCAGCGTGGTGGCCGAACCCGTCAGAAACCGGCTCGCCTTCCTGATTGTGGACGATTGCTCGGCTACCAATCTCACTGAATTATCAGCCGACGTGGGTCATTCGCTGTCGGTTTTGCGACTTTACCGCAACGTTGGCCACCAGAAAGCCATCGCTCTCGGTTTGTCATATTTAGCCGATCAGCCGCAGCGTTTTTCAACCATTGTGATGGACTCTGACGGGGAAGACCAGCCCGAAGACATTGCCAAACTTATCGAAGCCTCGGTGCAGCAGCCGGGCCGGGTGGTGTTTGCCCACCGCAGCAAACGGCGCGAAAACGTAGTGTTTCGGCTGTTTTACAGTATCTACAAAAACGTGTTCCGGTTGCTGACGGGCAAGGTTATTACGTTCGGTAATTTCAGTCTGATCCCCGCTGCCCTGCTCCGAAAACTGGCCCACGTCTCCGAAATCTGGAACAACTATCCCGGCGGAGTCATCCGGTCGCGCTTGCCCTACACGGCTATTCCGCTGGAGCGGGGCGTTCGGCTGGCGGGCGAGTCGAAGATGAATTTTGTGTCGCTGGTATTGCACGGTCTGAGCGCGGTGTCGGTGCTGATGGACACTACCGCCGTCAGAATCGCGCTGTTTTGCGTGTGCATGGCCGGGGCCTCCATGCTGGGTATTGGCGTAGTGGTTTATCTGCGACTCTTCACCGATACTGCCGTGCCGGGCTGGGCCAGTTACCTCACGTTCTCGTTTTTGATCGTGATTTTGCAGGCGTTTCTGATTTCGCTGCTGCTGGT
>JBBRUV010000433.1:0-3459 GCA_038247465.1 Cytophagales bacterium | reverse complement strand
GATTGCTCTATCTGAATAAGATACTGGTTATCAATTGACTGTACCTGCATAGCGCGAGATTTTTAAAGAAACGAGAAACACTTTTACTATCAAACCTAATGAAAACCAATATAATTCTTTTGATCTTCATTCTCACCTTACTTGGTCAGGTCGCCTTTGCGCAGCAAAACGTAGCTGCACCCCGGATTACGTTCATGCTCAAAAATACGCTGGGCTATCACCGGATGTTCCGGGTGGAGGGGCCGGGCATTGCCTACGGGTTCACGATGAGCAAACGCGAAACGGTGCCGTGTACCTGGCCCGTTGGTTCCCGGCTCTATTTCAGCCGCGATGGCGAAACCACCTCCGGCCTGATTCTGACCATAATAGCCGCTGATGAAGGCAAAACACTTGGAACCGACACGGGCGCATCCGAAAGTAAAGCTGAACAGCCCGTTGCCGAGGCTACTGTCAGGAAAGCGGGCATTACATTGCGGCTGCGCAATTCGGGGGTATTGCCCCGTAAAGTGGCTCTAATCAGCTACGAACCCGGCGAATCGGGCAACAGTACCAGCATTTTTACGATGGCTCCGTTGGTGGGTATCAAAACGGTTCGCTACCCGGTGGGTACCAAATTGTATATTGCCGATGATGAGCAGGTCGATGTGGTGATGAGTGGCAAACGTATCGACAACAGCAAGCCGTTTTTGACCGTACAGGCCAGTGATGCGGGTAAAACGTTCAACCTTCCTTAGTCCCCGTTATATGGATTTCTATTTTTCGGCTTACTCAACGCCGTTGCTGTTTGGCTTTGTACAGGCGTGGGTCTATGCTCTGTTATTATGGGTACGCGGTAGGCGAGAGGAGCGGCTGTCCGATACGTTGCTGGGTTGGTTGCTGGTGGGCCTCGCGTTTGAGATCTGGATGTACATGCTGGGCTTTGGCGGTATCGAGATTTTCTGGCAACGCCTGGAGTTTTTCCCGCGTACGCTGACCCTCCTGCTGCCACCCCTCATCTATTTTTACCTCCGCGCTCAATTTGATGCCGGGTTCCGCTTTCGACCCCGCGACGCCTGGCATTTCCTGCCGTTCGTGGCCGACGCGCTGTATCACATCGTCGTGTTTGCGCAGGGACCGGCGTTTGTGCAGCACTGGGAAGTCAGCGTTCACAATCGGGGCGTTGGCGATCTGGAATATTGGGGGGCTGTAACGCAGCAGTTTCTGTACCTCTACTGGGCGTTTCAACTCTACCGGGCGTACCGGGCCTGGACCAAAACGCAGTTCTCCGATACCGAAACAATTAGTTTTCGCTGGTATCGTAACTTCCTCATCGCTCTGTCTATCACGATAGTTGCCAACCTGACTATGATGATTATCGATATGCAGCTAAACCTCGATTTCTGGCACGACTGGTGGGGGAACCTGGTCACGGTCGTCCTGATTTACTACGTCAGTATTGAAGGATACGCCCAGCCACAAATGGCCAATAAGCTGCATTTTAACCCCGATAATCCTGTGGTCGAGTTGGTTGCGGGACAACCGAAACCAACTGTTGTGACAGAAAACAACTCAGCTCAACCCGTTTTGACATTAGAAGCCAATCCGGCCAAAACTACGCTGCCCGACCTGCCCGAACGTCTGACCCGCCTGTTGGTTTATATGACCGACGAAAAACCATACCTCGATGCTGACCTGTCGCTGACTGATCTGGCCCGACAACTGCATACCAATCCGGTCGTGCTGTCGCAGGTTATTAACGCTGGAGCGGGGCAAAACTTTAACGATTTTGTGAACAGATATCGGGTGGACGAATTCAAGCAACAGGTGCGCAATCCGGCCAATGCACACCTGAGTTTTCTGGGCCTCGCGCTGGACTGCGGCTTCAACTCTAAAGCCACGTTTAACCGGGCATTCAAGAAACTCACCGGTTTTTCACCTAAAGAATTTGCTGGCAACGCGTAGCCATGTTACTGCGCCTGGGCAGCCTGCTGGGCGGCTGTGGTGCTGTCGGCGGTGCGTTTTTCATCGGCTTTTTGGCGTTTTTTAAAGAAACCCCGCAGCAGAATATTGTTTTGAGCAGCTTTCAGGTCTTCGTTCAATAAAACCGAACCCCGGCTCAGGTTACTGATGGTGGTGCGCAGATTTCGGGCCGTTTCTTCGTCGGTCAATAAGACACCGAGTGGGCTGTTGGTGTTATTCAATTTCTGCGACGCCTTGTTCAGGTTCGCCACCGTCTGATCGGCAGAGCCAGCCGCGTTTTCGAGCCGGGTGGCCGAGCGGCTCAGTCGCCGGAAAATGGTTGTGTCGGTTACAAGGTCATTGGCGAGTCCGCCGGGCTGGTTGAGTTTATTGGCAAATGTGGCGGCAGAACCGGCAATGCGATTGGCTTCGGCGGCCACGCGCACGGCCTGCGCTGATGCCTGGTTCAGGTTGTCCATCGTAGATCGAAACCGGTTCGCCAGCGTAGAGTCGGTCAGAATCGCGCCCACCGTGCCTTTGCCACGCTTGATGTTGCCAACCAGATCACGCACGTCGTTGGTTACTTTGAGCAGGTTCTGATTGTTTTCCTGAAGGGTTTCCAGCATCGCATCGGTGCTGATGGCGGCCACAGTGCGGAGCCGGTCGCCATCGGAAACGGGTTCGGCTTTTTGAGACCCCCCCACAATCTGGATGATTTTGTTGCCAATCAGGCCATCTGTGCTGATAGTGGCTCCTGCGTCAGTACGGACGTACTCGCGCGAGGATTCTTCGATGTTCATGTCAACTTCTACCTGCGAAGTGCCGTAGAAAACAACCCGCTTCACCGTGCCAATCTTGACGCCCGAAAACCAGACGTTGTTACCCACCTTAAGTCCGCTGACATCATCGAAGATGGCAATGATTTTGATGCTTTTGGTGAAGCGTTTCTGCTGACCACCCAGCACAAAAATCCCGGTCACAAAAATCAGCAGGCCAATGGCAACGAATATGCCGACGGTAATGGAGCGTTTATTAGACTCAGTTGACATTATTTTTTTTGTTCAGAGTTCAAGTGTCGAAATTCAAGGTTACAGCCCGACGTATCGCAACTTTCAACATCGAACCTTGAACAACTCATAAAACAGTTATTTCACGAATTTGTAATTGTAAAACTGTTGCACGCGTTCATCGGGGTCCGAAAACACCTCGTCAAACGTACCAATCTGCTCAAACGTACCATCTAAAAGCATCGCTACGCGGTCGGCGGTTGTTTTGGCGCAGGTAAGGTCGTGGGTGATAATGATAGACGAAGCACCGGTACGCTGACGCACATCATTGATTAAACTGTTGATTTCTACGCTTGTTATAGGATCCAGGCCGGACGTTGGCTCATCATACAGCATGATCTCGGGCTTGAGCATGAGCGTGCGGGCAATGCCGATACGTTTTCGCTGCCCGCCCGACAGTTCTGACGGCATCTGATCGATTGTCTGTAACAGTCCTACTTCGTCAAGCCTTTCT
>JBBRUV010000432.1:0-3465 GCA_038247465.1 Cytophagales bacterium | reverse complement strand
TGCTTCATAATCAGGAGGTCTCGTCTAAGTGAGCCAAAAAGCCAAGTGTGTAGGGCGAAATAACCCGGAAACCATTGCGTTGCAGCGCGTTTCCGCCTTTATTTCCCTGCGCGGTTCCGGTCAGGTAGCCGTCGGGTGTAAAGTAGGCGGTTAAGCCTTTTCGGGCTTTCGCCACCACGTCAAGAACCGATGCCGGGAGGAGTCCTTTCTGATGGCCGTAGGTCAGGGCTGCCGCAATACCCGCTGTACCGGACGTTTCCAGGCCGGTTTCGGGTTCGTGCATGAAGCAATACCACAGACCGTTGGGTTGCTGGTACGCAATTACATTGTTCACGGCGGTTTGCAACACCAACTTGAGCGGTTGGGTCTGGGCGTTGTTGGGTAGGTAGGCCAGTGTTTTAGCCAACCCCAGTAGGTACCACACAACACCCCGGCTCCAGTTCTCGAAGACCGGTGTTTCCTGCTCGCCACCCCGCTGAAAAATGCGCGTTCCTTTATCCAGCAGTGTCACCCGTGCGTAGGCGGTTTGGATGGCTAAACGGGCCAAATCGGGACGGTTAAGCGTTTTGGCCAGCACCGCCAACGGATAACTGACGGTGTAGCATTCTTCGGTTTTCACCGTCCGGTTGTTACCCGTTCCGTCGGCAATGACCCCCTCGGCGTTGGCGTGGGCCTCGCAAAACTGGATGGCCGTTTGCAACAGCGGGTGCGCGGGGTTGGTCTGCGCCAGAATTGCAAAGGGCAGAATGGACTCGACCGTATTTATTTCACCGACCGCTTTTTGGTTGTTCAGATTGGCATAGACTAAGCTGTTTTGGCCAAAAAAGAGGTCGAGATGCTGCGCCAGAACGGTTTTTGCGTTGGGCGAGGTGATGCTCAGTTCGTGCAACCCATCAAGCACACAGCCCTCCATCCAGCCAAACGTCTGTACCGATTCCAGCGAGAGCAGTCGGTCCTTCCAGGCCGTTGCCGCTACGTTGGGCTGCTGTTGGTAGAGCAGCAAATGGGGTAGATAGGTCGTTGGGGCTGATGGTGAGCCGGTTGTATTCTGGAAAAACCAAAACGGCTTACTGCCTGCTGCCATCGTCAGGTTAACGCCCTCCGCAAGCACAGCGGGCAGATCAGTCGCCGGAACGGGCAGCTCGAATGGTTGCAGGTACATGGCAAACCGAATATCAAACGTACCCACGAATTTACCTGAAACCGCCGTTTTCACCGTAATCTCAACGTTCTCCCGAACGTCCGTTGCGCTTGTGAGCCGAAGCGTGGCCCGGCTATTTGCGGGAGCGGCCGCTGGCTGATTCCAGGTCAGTTTCAGCCCGTTACCATTTCCCGGAGCACCGACCGGCGGTACTTCGCCAAACCCCCATTCGAACGGAACGTACCCACCATTGGGCAGGGGCGTTGCCCTACCCGACTCAGCCGCCAGCACGTACCGATACGGCGCAGTCTGTTTCCCCATTCCAAAAACAGATGTGGTCAGTAGCACAGCGGTAGCGAGCCAGTCACGGCGGGTAAGTTGCGTCATTGTAAAAGCGATTTATCCGCAATCAGCACCGGCGAATCATACACCGGAATTGCCTTAAATGTGTAGGTTGAGCCGGATTTACTCCAGCTACTTTTCGGAATTTCATAGACGTGACCCGTTAGCATATCCACCCAGACCGGCGTATCGAAATTTCCATTCTCGATGGTGATGTCGATGGGTGTTGTCTGAAACAGGTTATCGGGCGTTTTGCTATCTAACCAAACGGTAATGACCTGCTTTTTTCCCGCTTTTTGCCGGCCGGCGTTCCGCTGATACTGAAAAATAGAAACCGATTCAGTGGCGGTGGTTGTCGGGTTGGCGTTCGGCACTAATTCGAGCGTATTGTCGAATACCGACGTCACGTTCTGCACGGCATAATAGGCCACTTTCGGGCGGATGGCCGTTTTGTCTAAATCCGACTGAATTAACCCCTTCATATTCAGCACCGGCGGATTAAACGCGTACCGAATGTCGATGATGGTGAAGACCGACGTTTCGATGTCGCGGCCCAGATCGCCCAGCAACCGGCGCATATTATATTTAGCCTGCGTGTATTCGGTCCAGTAGTATTTATCGAGGGCAAAACTCGGAATGTAGCCCGAGGGGGCGCCGTTTTCGCCCTGCCTTAGCAACAGCGTTTTGGAGTATTTCTCAACTACGGCTTTCAACGCCATCACCCCTTTGTAAGAACCTTCGGGCCGGAAGTCGTAGCTATGGTATGAAATCCACTCAAACTGATTGAGCTTACCCTTGTCGCTGATAACCTTCAGAAAACGGTCCAGATACTCGGTATCGGAATGCGAGGCAAAGGCCAGTCCGGCAATTCGGGCATCGGGCTGAATGCGTTTTATAATGTCGGCGGTGCGGATATTCAGCTCGGCGATGGTTTCGGGCGTGATTTTCTGCATGGGGTGATCGGGTTCGTTCCAGATTTCCCACTCGCGCACCCGGTCTTTGTAGCGCGTTACCATTGCCTCCACCCAGCGGTCGTAGGCGGCATAGCCTTCGGGCGAAGTCGGAATACTGTTGAGCAAACCCATGCCGCCACCACCTTCATAGATCGGGTTGCCATACGACGTTTCGAGCCAGGGTTCAATCTTGTTGGCCACGGCAAAGTCGATCACGTTGTCGAGCCAGGCCCAGTCATAAACCCCTTTCGTTTTTTCACACTTGGCCCAGCCCGCCTGCAACCGGATTTTCTTGGCACCCAGCGGAGGCAGGTACGCTTTATAGGCGTCGAAATCAGTATAATCCCGGTCCAGCGTTTCGCAGCCGACCGTAATCCGCGACGATTCGATCTGCTTTGTGGAACGAGGTTTAAGCGTACCAATTCGCTTTAAACTGACCACCAACGGCGTTTTCACCCGCTCATCGGAGGTGTCGATAAACTGAGCGGATACGCTACCGATAAGCAGCATACCGATGGCCAGGGTAAGTATATATGTGCAGCGTAGTCGGTTCATAATCAGTAGATTGGTTAAAATTCAAACGCGCCCATGTCCCAGCCCGATGTACCCCGCGATTTGCCCTTGCTATCGGTTGTAAACAGGGGAGTTGTAGTACCGGGCAGGGTCACGACTACGCCTTTATTGATGGCCGGGGACGTTGCTTTCAGCAAAAAATCAGAGCCGGGTACGTTCACAAATTGTGGGTCAGCCTGTACGTCGGCGGTAGTCAGTTTGGCTGCGTTGAAGCTGTTCGCGCCGTTGTTACTCACCCTGAAATCGAAGTACAGGTTGTGGCTGATGACGTGCGGAGCGGCAATGTCGTGCCAAATCGAGAAACGGTAATTGGCGGTCTTGTTGTAAAAAATATTGTTGCGGATTACGATGTTGGTGTTGCCCGTATTCTTGCTGTAATTGCCAATATCCCCCGCAAAACCGCTGATTGCATTGTTGTAAAACGTGTTGTTGACCACATACACGTTGGTGTACTTC
>JBBRUV010000431.1:0-3472 GCA_038247465.1 Cytophagales bacterium | reverse complement strand
CCTACGGCTGGACGGTAGAAATGCAGTTAAAAGCGGCCAAAGCCGGGTTTTCGTCGGCAGAGGTGCCGGTGAGTTACCGCAGGCGCATCGGCCACTCGAAGATTTCGGGAACGCTACGCGGCACGGTGCTAGCCGGGTATAAGATCATCACCACCATTTTTCGCTACTGGTAAGCCGTGTCACCAACGCTGTTTCTGCCCGTTCGGATTGGCTGGCTCGCGCTGTCAGCAGCGTTGTATGCCGTGCTGGGATACGGGGTTTCGCGGGAGCAATTCCCGACGCTGCTCCTGCTCTACGGCTTGCTGTTTTGGGGCTATTGGCTGCGGACACGAAACCTGCTGTGGGCAAGCCTGACTGAAACAAACGCCCCAACAACACCGCCCCCACCCGACCGATTGTTGTTTGGCGCGGCCATCGGATTCCGGGTTTTGTTGCTGGGCGCGATGCCCCATTTGTCTGACGATTATGCCCGGTTTATCTGGGACGGTCGGCTCCTGGCGCACGGTTATAACCCGTATCTGTACCTACCGGCCACGCTCATCGGTACGCCCGTTGCGGCTTCGGCAGGGCTAATCACCGATTTGTTTCAGGCCCTGAACTCCCCGAATTATTTTACGGTCTATCCACCCGTTGGTCAGGCGTTGTTTGCCGTAGCGGCCTGGTTGTCGCCCGATAATGTCCTGGGGAATGTGATTGGCTTGCGGGTGCCGATTCTACTGGCCGAAATCGGGACGATGTGGCTGTTAGTGAAACTCCTGCGCCGGGCCGGGCAAAACCCAAACCTGGCGTTGCTGTACGGCCTGAACCCACTCGTGATTCTGGAACTGACGGGCAACGTTCACGCCGAAGCGATCCTGATTTTCTTTGTTCTGAGTGCGGTGTGGCTCTTCGGGCGGGGCTGGTTTGCGGCCTCGGCGGGGGCGTTGGCCCTGGCGATAGGCACCAAATTACTGCCGTTGCTGCTGCTGCCGTTAGTGATTCGGCACCTCGGCTGGCGACGCGGCCTGGCCTACGCCGGGCTGACGGGCGCGTTTACGGCGGTGTTGTTTCTGCCGTTTATGAGCATCGAGTTGGTGCAAAACGTCGGCGCGAGTTTGCGGCTGTACGTCCAGAATTTCGAGTTTAATGCCAGTGTGTATTACCTCGTCCGGGCGGCTGGCTATCGGTTTCTGGGTTTCAACATCGTTGCGGTGGCCGGGGTTGGGCTGTCGGCGGTCACGCTGGCCGGGGTGGTTTGGGCGGCCCGGCAATGGGGGAGGGTGGCTCCGGTTTACGCCCTGCTACTGACCGTAACGGGCTATTTTTTGCTGGCAACCACCGTGCATCCCTGGTATCTTACCTCATTGGTGGCGGTTGGCGTGTTTGTACCGTTCCGCTATCCGTTAGTATGGTCAGGTGTGGTGTGGCTGTCATACGCCACCTACCAAACCATTCCGTATCACGAAAATCTGTGGCTGACGGGTGCAGAATACGCGGTTCTGCTGGCGTTTATAGCACCGGCAATCCTGAATAATGCCACCAATAAGGTACTTTTGTGAAGGTAAAAAATATCTCATCTTCAATTTAGTATTAATAAATTGTTAAATTTTTGTATTTTGTTTAATTTAATAGTCAGTATTGGTACTTTTGTGCTGCACAAACACACTGATTATGAACACGCACACGTACTTTATCTTGCCAGCCAACCCGATGCGGGTTGCCAAGCCGGGTAACGATACCCCCCCCGTTTTGTAGTTACATGGAAGCGGTTGGTAACAGCCAGCCGAACACCTGATGGCCCGCCCAGGATTACACGACAAACCGTTTTACTACTCTGCCTGATGATGACTTCTGCAATCACCGCCATTGCCCAGCCTTCTTACCAGCAGATGAGTTACGACTGCAACAGCGGGCAACTTCAATTTCAGTTTACGGGCGGCAATGGCTCATCGCTGAATGCCGTTTGCCCCGGTGCATTTGGTAACACATACAGCAGCAACACGCCCTACACCGTAACCATTGATCCGGGGCTGCGGAACGGCACCAATTTCAGCGGCACCATTACGCAGGCAGGGCAGCAGCGTAGTTTTAACTTCACCACCAATTGTGGCTCTACGCCCCCGCCAACCACTCCGCCCCCAACAACAACCCCGCCCCCCACAACAAGCCCCACGTCGCTAAACCCGTATTCGGGTGATGCGTATTTTATCAATGGCGTGGTTGGTATTGGTACCACCAACGTTGGTGACCGGGGTTCACTGCTCTCGGTGCGGGGCCGAATCAGGGCGCAGGAGGTTCGAATCGAAAACGCCAACTGGCCCGACTACGTGTTTGCCCCGGCCTACAAACTGCCCTCGTTGCCCGCGCTGGAAAACTACCTGAACGCGCATCATCATTTACCCGGTATTCCGTCGGCGCAGGACGTAGCCAAAAACGGGGTGTTGCTTGGCGATATGAACGCCCGGCTCTTAGAGAAGGTAGAAGAACTGACTCTTCACCTGATTGCGCTGGAAAAGCGCACCCGCCGGCAGGAACGCGAACTGACCCGGTTCCGCAAACAGCGGCTTTCTACGCCCACCCGCTAACGCTCCGACCCAATGAGATCATTCCGATTGGTTCCCCTCGCGGGGATACTGTGGCTGCTGTTTGTGGGAGCGCGACCAGCCACGATTACTTACACCATCATTGACGACGGAATTTGCCGGTTCAGTTTCCCCAGCAACTACGCCACCAACATAGAAGGCGACGTGGCGATGTATTCGATTCAGGCGGAGAGTCTCAATTTTGACGTGCATCGTTTCTACACGGCTAACGTAGAGAGCATAATCCCCACGTCAACTGCAACTGGCTTCAAGACCAGAGCCGCAACCCGGACATCCCAGCAACAAAACACCTCGTTTGTTCAGACGTTGCAACAGGCAACAGGTGGGCAAATTATTAGTCAGGGAACGGTTACAACAAACGGTAAGCAGGGCAGCGAGGTGGAGATTAACTTTACAAATCCAGAAAGTGAAGCAACAAAGATGTACACTCGCTTTTACTGGATTGGCGATAATATGTATGTGTTTTCACTAACTGCGTCGGTTAATGAAAACTCAGCCCTAAGCACAGCGAAACAGTCGGTCTTCGGTTCTATTCAATTTCTGTAGGCTATGATAACGCTCCTGCGCTTTATTGGCTATGTGCTGATACTATTGATGACATTTCAGTTTGGCAGTTGCTCTAATTTGCTGGGCTGTTCTAAGTGTAATGATAAAGTAATTTCCTTAGACCTAAAGCACTACTTTTTCAATTTTAAACCAGGCAGTTATTGGATTTACCAAAATACGAAGAACGGCGATTTAGATTCGGTTTATTTTGTCAAAAAAGACAGTGTTCTCTCTGGGGGGAACTGCACAGATGAGTATGTGAACATACTAATGCGAGTTTTGGGGATGTCTCTTAGATAATTACAATTTGGCACACGTCGCTCTTGCCCAGCTTGGGTACGAAT
>JBBRUV010000430.1:0-3503 GCA_038247465.1 Cytophagales bacterium | reverse complement strand
TGATTGGCTTCCTGCTGAATGACTTCATTGACTCGCTTTTAGAGAATGTGGTTGTGGTGGCTATTTCGCTCGTTTTAGGCGGTATCGTGCTGGTGTTCATTGACCGGATTATCCGCCAAACGGCCCCGCGCGATGGTGTGCTGACGCTACCCGAAGCCCTGAAAGTCGGGTTTTTCCAGTGCATCGCTATGATTCCGGGCGTGTCGCGGTCGGCGGCAACCATCATCGGCGGGATGTATCAGGGATTGAGCCGCACACAGGCCGCTGAGTTCTCGTTTTTCTTAGCCGTGCCAACAATGGCGGCTGCATCGGGTTATAAACTCCTGAAAACGTATAAACTCCTGCAACCGGCTGATTACCAGACGCTGGCGGTTGGCAATGTGATTGCGTTTTTGGTGGGTCTGCTGGCAATCCGGGCGTTTGTCGGTTTTCTAACACGCTACGGTTTCAAGTATTTTGGCTACTACCGCATCGCCCTCGGCTTGCTGATTTTGGGTTTGGTAGCGGCTGGGGTAAAACTGTCGGTGTTGTGATGGAACAACCCGCGCCCGAACCAGCCATGATGCTGCTGATTGACAAACCCGCCAACTGGACTTCGTTCGACGTGGTGAATAAAATCAGGTGGGCCTGCAAATTCAAAAAAATCGGTCATGCCGGTACGCTCGACCCCCTGGCAACGGGCCTGCTCATTCTCTGTACGGGCAAGCTCACCAAGCAGATTGACTCCTATCAGGCGCAGGAAAAAGAATACACAGGTACGCTCGTACTGGGTAAAACCACCCCCTCAGTTGATCTTGAAACCGAGTTTGACGGGGAGTTTCCGGTGGCTAACATCACCCCCGAAGCCATTTTGAAAGCCGTTCGGCAACTGACCGGAACCATCACTCAGATTCCGCCGATTTACTCGGCCCTGCGCGTCAATGGCGAACGGCTCTACGAAAGAGCCCGGCGGGGCGAATCGGTCGAAATAAAATCGAGAACAACCGACGTGTCTGTTTTTGAGGTGGATACGGTGCGTTTTCCAGAACTTGATTTTCGGATTGTCTGCGCCAAAGGCACCTACGTTCGGAGTTTAGTGCGTGATTTAGGGCTGTTGCTCAACAATGGTGCGTACCTGAAAAGTCTGCGCCGAACCCGCATTGGTGATTTCCGGGTTGACGATGCCAAGACTATTGAGGAATTTATTACTTATTTCAATGAGCAATCAACAATTATCAGTGACCAATAATCATTGTTGATTGCTCATTGTCCACTGTTCGTTGCTTTATGCTTATTCATCACGGAATCTCGTCGCTTACTCCCCTACCCTACGCCGTTGTTACGAGTGGTACATTCGATGGTGTTCATCGGGGGCATCAGAAGATCCTGGCCCGGCTCACCGAAATCACGCGCAACAGTTTCGATACCGACCGAGCGCGGCCCGCCCAAAGCGTAGTGCTGACGTACTGGCCCCACCCCCGCACGGTGGTCTCGAACGACAGCCAATCGCTACGACTGCTCTCGACGCTGACCGAAAAAACGGCCCTGCTCGACGCTGCCGGGGTAGATCATCTGGTGGTGATTCCGTTTACGCGGTCGTTTTCTCAACTCTCATCCGATCAGTTTATCCGGCAGATTCTCCTCGAAAAAATCGGCACCCGCAAACTCGTCATCGGGTATGACCACCGCTTTGGCCGCGACCGCGAAGGGGGTTTCGACTATATCAGTCGGCATCAGGCCGAATACGGGTTTGAGGTCGAAGAAATACCCCGGCAGGACATCGAAGCGGTGGGTATCAGCTCGTCAAAAATCAGGAATGCGCTGGCCGAAGGTAACATCAACGCGGCAACGCAATTTCTGGGCCGACCCTACACCCTGACTGGAACGGTGGTGAAAGGCAGACAGTTAGGCCGCACAATCGGCTTCCCAACGGCTAATTTACAGATTGACGATCCTATAAAGCTTATCCCGGCCAATGGGGTTTATGCCGTATCTGTTGGGTATGCCGGGCAATCGTTCCGTGGTATGACCAACATCGGTTTCCGGCCTACGGTATCGGGCGAAGGCCAAACCATTGAAACATATATTTTTGACTTTGATAAGGATATTTACGGCGAACACCTGACGCTACATTTCCGGGCGTTTCTGCGACTCGAACAAACGTTTAGTGGTCTTTCCGCTTTAGTTAAGCAACTTAATGCCGATGAACAAGCCGCCCGGCATATTCTATAAAAAATAGCATAAAAAAACTTTCTTTTCTCAAATAAAATCGCTCGATTCAACGGCGTACCTTTAGGCTACCAAACACAAACCCACTGTCTGGAAAGCCATAACTATGAGAAAAGGAACCATAAAATTCATCAATCGAGACAAATCAACCTTTTTCGCTGTCCTGCGCGAGCGGGTTGACGGCTACTTCACTGATCACACGCTCACAAAACATGGCGACTATCGCCTGATTCTCAAAGCCATTGTCATGCTCAGTGTATTGCTGATACCCTACGCACTGGTGTTGAGCAATTTATTTTCGCCCGGCACCTTGCTGGGCCTTGCTTTTCTGATGGGTCTTGGCACGGCAGGCGTGGGTATGTCGGTCATGCACGATGCCAATCACGGGTCACTGTCCAATAATCCACGAATCAATAACTGGTTTAGTGGTTGTTTGTATCTCCTTGGTGGTAACGTGCTGAACTGGCGCGTACAGCACAACACGCTGCACCATACCTACACCAACATTCATGACATGGACGAAGACATCACCGGCAAACCACTTATAAGGCTGTCGCACGGCGACCCACTCCACCGATATCATCGGTTTCAACACATTTATGCCTGGCCGCTTTATGGCCTGATGACAATCTCATTTTTTGTAAAAGATTTTCGGACAACCCTGAAATATAGCCGTATTACAGACAGCAAGATTCTCAAACCATTCACCCAGACTGAGCTTATTACACTGGTAGTGAGCAAGATAGGATACGCTATTTTCGCGCTTCTACCACTATTCATAACAAGCATGACGTTTGGGCAATGGCTGATTGGCTTTCTGGTGATTCATATTACGGCGGGCCTGATTTTGACGACCGTGTTTCAACTGGCCCACGTTGTGGAGGGTGCTAACCAGCCCGAACCCGAAGCAAACGGCGTTGTGGGCAGTGCCTGGGCCATTCATCAGTTGCAGACAACGGCTAATTTCGGTTGCCCGCGCTGGTTATCCTGGTACATTGGTGGGTTAGATTATCAGGTAGAGCATCACCTCTTTCCGAGCATTTCGCACGTGCATTATCCGGCACTGGCCCGAATTGTGCGGCAAACGGCTGGTGAATACGATATTCCTTACAACCAAAAGTCGTCTTTTGGCGCGGCTTTGGTCTCGCACGTGAAGGCGTTAAAAGAGTTGGGAAGGTAAATTGTAAATTAAAGTTAAGGTCTGACGTTGAAAGTCGGCTGACACACCAATATTCGTGTGTAAGCCGACGTTCAACGTCAGACCTTAAATTTAATTTACAAGTTACCTTCACAAC
>JBBRUV010000429.1:0-3544 GCA_038247465.1 Cytophagales bacterium | reverse complement strand
GTTGCATGAGCGGGACATAAACGCGGCAGTCAATATCAAGAATAAAGCGGTAGGGCATACCGTGTTAGCTCGGAAGGCATACAAACCCGTTGGGGTGGTAGTCCGAGAATCCCCGCGCCTTTAGGCAGGGGAGTGTCAACCATGTTCATAAACAGCAGGTTCGGCACGGCTTTCGTGCGGTCGGGGTCAATCGTGGATACGTATATATCCAGCCGCCCATCCTGATTGATGTCTTCAACGGCCACGCCCGTACACCAGTTTCGGGTCACAACGCCCGCCGACTGGGTGGTGTCGGTAAACGAAAACGGCCCGTTATCAGCGTTGCCTTTGTTGAGATACAGTTTGCTGGACACCTGATTCCCGGCAAAAAACACGTCCTGAAAGCCGTCACCGTTGAAACCACCCACGCCCACACCGCCCCCGTTGTAGATGTACTCACATTCGAGTACGTTCATCGAGTCGGTTTCGGTGATGGTGTTGGCAAAGTCAATCCCGGTTTGGCTGGCCGTGAGCCGGTCAAATCGTGTTTTGGGCTGGCAGGCAGCGAGGGTTAAGATGAAGAAAAAGAGGAATAGGTGCCTGGTGAAATATATCAAAAAAAAGCCTTCCCCAACCAGAGAAGGCTTTGCTGAACTATTTATTTACCTATGATGGAAAACAAGGATTAATACCCCGGATTCTGGTCTTTCTGGCTCAGTTTGGCATTATTGTCAATCTCCCCCTGCGGAATGGGCAGCAACTCCTGCTTGCCTTTGGCGAAGTACGAAATCGGCTCGGTTTTGAGTTTGCTTTGCGCCCGCCACCGCAAAATGTCGCGGTTCCGGGCTTGCTCACCGGCTAATTCAACGCGCCGTTCGTGCTGAATGGCCCGCAACACCTCGTCTTTGCTGCTTACCGGATACGCTTTGGTTGGGTAAGGGGGCATCGCTACGCTTTTGCGGGCGCGAATCTGGTTCAGGAGCGTAATGGCGTTAGGCGCATTGCCACCTTCGTCAACGAATGAGAGCGATATGTACCGGGTTTGGGCGTTCATCAGCGTCAAACAAATTCTACCAGCACCTGCCCTTTCTCCACGCGGTCGCCGGAGGCTACCCGAATGGCTTTCACGGTGCCTTCGCCGGGCGATTTCAGGTTGTTTTCCATCTTCATCGCCACCAGCACCAGCACCGTGTCGCCGACGGTCAGCACATCGCCGGGCTGCACCGAAATACCGGCAATCAGGCCGGGCATGGGGGCTTTCAAATTGTTGATTTTGGTGGTGGCCACGCTGCTCATGCCCATCGTTTCGAGCAATAAATCAAACCGATCTTTGACCTGAATGTCGTATATCTTCCCACCGATGTTGAGCCGAACGGTTTTATCAGTCCGATTCAGTTCCAGCAGTTCAGCCGTGTAGGAGCGATTTTGGTACAGGATATGCAGCGTCCGGTCATTAATCCGGGCAATATCCCAGGCAAACACGTTGCCGTTGAGCATCGGTTGGCCCTCGGTAGTGAATGATACGGCGCGGGCGGGTTGGTTGTTGACGGTGATTTGGTACATATCACTTTGACACTTTATAAGCCACAACTTTATTCCCGAAAAACGTTGGCACGATAATGAGTTTCCCGGCCCGGACGTACTCAATGTCTGCCGCGTTGATTTTCTGGGCGCGGGTGTCTAACAATTGTTGTTTGTCGGAGCCGCTGACTACAAACACCTGCCCGTTCCAGTCCGAAACAAAGACGTTCCCTTTCCGGTCGCGGACAATGCCATCGGTAGCGGCCATACCATCGGCGATTTTGGTAATGACTTTGGTAGCCACGTTAACCGACTGCAACGCACCGATTTTGGTGCTGCCAATCAGCAGTTTATCCGTGCCAACGGCCAAAAGACCGTTCGGGTTTTTGAGTTGGTCGCCGTCCATCCAGATTTCCCATTTATCATCTTTAAGCCGGTAGATTTTATCGCTCCGGCTGTCGGAGACATAGACCGTTCCATCGGTAGCAATGGTCACATCGTTCAAAAACGCGCCTTTTTCCGGGAGTGCATCCCACGTTTTCTCAACCTGCCCGGTTGCGGTGTTAATTGCCAGGAGCCGGTACACGTCGGTAACGTAGAGCCGGTTTTGATACAGGCCCATGCCTTTGGGTGCGTTCAGGCCCGATGCCCAGCGCAGGGTTTCGATTTTGCCGTCGAGGGAGACTTTCGAGATGAAGCCGTTGCCATCGAGCGCGTCTGATTTGCCTTCGATATTGCTCACATACAGCACGTTGGCCGCCGGGTCATACAGCACCGATTCGGGAACGCTCAAAGTGGAGTCAGTTTCCCAGACCTTCACTAATTTCCTTGGTTTGGGCCGGGCCATCGCCCATGTTGACAGGGCAAGCAGCCCCAACAGGATAAAAAAGGATAGTAACCGCATAAATCGGGGGATTAACGATGAATTGAAAACCGGCAGCAAGGTGCAAAAAAAAGGTGGTTATGTAGTACCAACAGTAGTGTAGTGCCGACAATCGGCAAGCCGCGCATTGTGAAGTTTATGTTAAGGCTGTACCAGACGGTAGGTCAGCGCGGGGGCGTTGGCGTACTTTGCGCCCACCATGAAACTATGCCTACTCCTGTTGACCCTCGCGGTGGCCGCACCGCCCAAACCCAAGCCTAAACAAGCTGTTTATCAGACGCTTCAGGTGCCGGGCCGCGCTCAATTTTGCACGATTGACACCGTTGCCAAACGTGCTGTTCTGCCCAGTGGCCGTGTTGTTACGCCGGCGGGCGACGTTCTCCGCATCACCAGCGACCCGTTTGGTCTGGCCCTCTCGCCCGATGGCTCCCGTGCCGTGACGCTCCACGATGGTGTGTTGACGGTGCTGAACCTGACCACAAAACCCATCACCGCTACCCGTATTCCCGATTATGCCGGTACGATTCCCTCGCCGGTCAAAACCGGAACGTTCCTCGGCGTTGCCATTGGCCCCGACAACCGCACGGCCTACCTCAGCAACGGCGATAAAGGCCGGGTTATCATTTTTGATACCGAAACGCTGAAAAAAACCGGCGAAATCTCACTGGATGGCAATGGCTACGACGACAGTTTTGCGTCTGACCTGCTCCTGAACGGACCCGAATTGCTGGTTCTCGACCGGGCCAATTTCCGGCTCGTCCGCATTGACCTCGCCACCCAGAAGGTCACGGCGTCAATTCCCACCGGGCGGCAACCGTTCGGGCTGGCGTTATCCCCTGATAAAAAAATGGCCTTCGTGGCAAACGTCGGGCTGTATGCGTATCCACTCGTGCCGGGCGTGACGAAGACCAACAAAGACACGATGGCCCTGAAATTTCCACCCTACGGCGCACACACCAAAGAATCGCGGGAAGGCGTGGAACACGAGGGCCGTCGAATCCCTGGCCTCGGCGACCCGCTTACCGACGAAGCCATGAGCGTCTGGACGGTTGATCTGGCAACCAACAAAATCGTGGCGAAACACAAAACGGGCGTGCAAATCGGCTCGATGATCGAAGATGCCGAAGTTGTTGGTGGCAGCAGCCCCAACTCGGTGGCGGT
>JBBRUV010000428.1:0-3545 GCA_038247465.1 Cytophagales bacterium | reverse complement strand
TCGTGTATTCATTTGGTAATGAAAACGCATAAATTCCCCCAATCAGTAGCCCGAGTACTCCCCCAAAAAACATGGCCCACCAGCTCTTTTTCAGAAAAGCGACAATATCACTCAACCGAATTTCGATTACATCCTCGTCAGATTCATGGGCTGACCTGCTTTCCGGGGTAGCCATACTTGTCGGTGTTATCGGTTGTCCGTTCGTCATAACAATCGGATAACAGTCAGCACTGTGGCTGCCAACGTTGCAATTACGGACAAAATGCCAATTCGTTCGGCAGGTGACAGTTGTTGGTTATCCATCGGGCGGAATGGCACAATAATTACGGAGCCGGGCTGCACTCTCGGGTGAAAACTCGCGTACAAAATGCGCCGGGTGCGGTCTTTCTGTCCGTTCGGGTAGGTGATATACGCTTTGCTACGCCGGGCATTTTCGGTAAATCCACCCGCCTGATCAATGTAATCATCGAAGGTGAAACCCGTTTCAAAGGTAATAGCAGTTGGGTTTAATACCGCCCCCCGAATTTCAACCGTTTCGGCGCGTTTCGGAATCAGTAGCGAATCGCCCTGCTCTAACCGGAGATTACCTTCGGTATCCGGCTTCTCAATAATCAGCCTAAGGTCGGTGGCAACTACGCTGCCTTGCCGGTGAAACTGTGCGCCGGGCAGATAGGCATCGGTTTTCAGGCCGCCCGCCCGCCGAATCAGGTCGCTGATGCGCTCGGTGCGTCTGGCAACCGCATAAAAACCGGATTGCAATACTTCGCCCCCGATGAAAACCCGCTGCTGGGATTCATAGTACGGGGCCGAATAAACCGATACAATATCGAAGGGCTGCAGCACAAAACTGTCGGCGCCGTTCACCGTCAGATTCCGGTCAATAGGAACGTTGAATAGTTGAACAGAGGACTGCGTGGCTAAGCCAACGCTGTCGGCAACAACGCGCCGGGCTACTTCGAGCGTGGTGGCCGAGGCTCCTTCGCGAAAACCGCCCGCTTGTACCACCAGGTCCGCAACGCTCATATTGTTGACGAATGTAAACGCACCCGGCTTATTCACGGCTCCTTCAATCGTAACGGTAAAGGTTTCGCGGAGATCACGGATAGATTGAATCACGACACTATCTTGCCGAAGCAAGGGAATGTCGGTTATTTCGCCCCGGAGCAGCTTACCCGGATCAAAGGAAATATTTTCCATGTCCATATCGGGCCGTTCGCGGATAATGTTGGCCCGATTCATAAACGCATCTTTCCGTAATCCCTCGGCCCGTTGGATAAGTTCTTTCACGGTGGTCAGGCCCGGTTCAAGCGCGTACTCACCGGGGCGCATGACGGAGCCGGTGATCTGCACCCGGTTTTCAAATCGTTCCAGGATTTTGCCAACGGTATAGCGGTCGCCCCGTTGGGGAGCAAAGGCGGCCATACCGTCGGCGGTGATAGTGAAGATTTTGCGTTCACGAGCCGTGTTTCGTCGGAGCGTGATACTGGCGGTATAGGCTTCGTCGGTGAACCCGCCCGCAAAACCTAATACGGCTTTCAGCGTTTCGCCGGTCAGCACTTCATAAATGGCCGGTCGGCGAACTTCACCGGCAAACTCAACGCGGGTTTCGTAATCGGCCACCCGGATAACGTCCTGATCCTGCAACCGGATGTTGTCTTTCTGATCGGCGCGGAGCAGGAAATTGTACAGGTCAATGGTTCTGACAACGCGATTACCACGAATGATGCTGATGCGCCGGAACGAGCCGGTTTCTGGATTCGGGCCGCCCGCCAGATACAAGGCGTTAAAGGCCGAGCCAAGCGATGAGATGCTGTACGTTCCGGGCTTAACGACCTCGCCGAGGAGCGTGACGCGGATGGTACGAATCTGACCGAGCGACACCGTTGCCGACGTACCGCTACCCGCCCTGCCCAGACCCGAATAGGCCTGCTGCAACCGGCCGATGATGCGTTTTTCGGCCTGTTCGATGGTTAATCCGGCTACAAAAATCGGGGCGAGGTTCAGCACTTTTACCGAGCCTTCGGGATTGACGCGCAGTTTGTAATTCTCAGACGATGCCCCGAAAATATCCACGATGATCTCGTCGTCGGGGCCAACGGTGTAGCCGCGTGGGGTAGCAATGCGGAGGTTAGGTTCAAAAGAAAGGGATGCGTTCTGGAAGAGCGACGCGCCAAAAACAACGGGTCGGCGAATGGTATCGCTTCTCAACAGCGGCAGCGAATCGGCATACAGGTTTCGGCGCGACAAGTTGCCGGGTAGCGACCGGATTACTCCGTTCGAGTCGCTGCTCATGCCTGACCCCGTTGCCGACCGACCACTTTGGGTACGGATTTGGGCGATGCGCCGACGCATTTTGGAAACATCGTCGAGGGTGTATCCCTGCGACATAGCGGCCTGTTCAATCTGCATTTCGTTCAATCCACTCGATTGCGCCCGACGGTAAAATTCCTCCACCTGATCGTCTGACAGTTGGTCAACGCGGGAGGGTTGCCGCTGGGCAAAAGCGGCTGTATTGCACAAAAAAGCGGCACAGACAACCATAAACCAGCATCCAAGGCGGAGAAACTGAAAGACAGACGGTGTTTTATTGAGTACTGAAACCATGCAGATTTGTCATTGGGTTTCCAGACGACGGGGCAAAAATAACGGAATATTACAAAATACACCACATTGGTAGAAATAGGGGGCGGGCGTTAGTGGGGGATGGGCGGTTTGTGGCACTGGCAGGATTGCCGGTATTACAAAACAATTCCTGCAACGGAAACCTAACCATCAACGTTTTCGGAGTACGACTGCAAAAGACTAATTTTGTGAAAAATAGCGGTATGTGGCCGGTGATTATTAACCCAACATCACGGTTCGATCATCTTTACCGATAACCGCACGAATACTGACAGAACATCATGAACCTCATCACCAAAAGCATTACGCAATTCTTCGGCACCAAATCGCAGCGCGATGTGAAAGAGTTGCTGCCTTACGTCGAAAGAATAAACGCCGAGTTTGTCCGGCTGAAAGACCTTTCCAACGACGAACTGCGGGCGGCTTCGGCCACGCTCCGTCAGCAGATTGCTGATTCGTTGCAGGGCATTGACGATCAGATTGCGGACTTGCATCAACAGGTTTTAGACAACCCGACGATGGATGTGGACGACAAAGAGCGCGTCTTTTTACAGATTGACAAACTCGAAGCCGACCGCAATAAAGAACTCGAAGCTGTTTTGCTCGATGCGCTGCCCCAGGCGTTTGCGATTGTGAAGGAAACGGCCCGGCGATTCAAAGAAAATGACCAATTAGTGGTCACGGCCACCGAACTCGATAAAGAACTGTCGTTCAAGCGGAAGCACATTCAAATCGAAGGCGGTCAGGCGCATTGGGCCACCGAATGGGATGCCGCCGGTACGCCCATCAAGTGGGACATGATGCACTACGACGTGCAGTTAATCGGGGGCGTGGTGCTGCATCAGGGCAAGATTGCCGAGATGGCAACCGGCGAAGGTAAAACGCTGGTTTCAACGTTGCCCGCCTTCCTGAATGCCCTCGGT
>JBBRUV010000427.1:0-3571 GCA_038247465.1 Cytophagales bacterium | reverse complement strand
GTGCAAATGTACCGGGTATTATTCTGAAATACAAGCCATTACACAAATTCAGCAATCACCGTAACGCCCCCCTTGGTGCGGTCTCCGATGTTGACGTTCACTACCGCATCAAGGGGCAGAAATAGATCTACCCGCGAGCCGAATTTGATAAATCCCATCTCGCCGGTTTGGTCAACACTCATCCCTTCTTTAACGTACCAGACGATCCGTCGAGCCATGGCACCGGCAATCTGCCGAAACAGTACTTCGACACCATTACGGGCCTGAACCACAATGGTTGTACGCTCGTTTTCGGTGCTTGATTTAGGGTGACACGCCACTAAATATTTACCCGGATAATTCCGAAAATAATTGACCACGCCCGACACCGGATTGCGATTGACGTGGACGTTGAGGGGCGACATAAAAATCGAGATTTGCCTCCGCCGATCATTGAAATATTCCGGTTCTTCAACCTCTTCAACCACCACTACAGTGCCATCGGCAGGGGCAATAACCTGCCGGTCGCTGATGGTGAGCTGCCGGATCGGAATACGGAAAAACTGGACAACAAGCCCAAACAGTGCCAAGCTAACAACTACCACAAGCGTGACGGCGATGGTATTATCGGCAAATAAATAAAAATACAGAAGCAGGTTCAGACCTAACAGCACCAGCCCTGTAACGAGCATGATGGTATAGCCTTCGCGGTGAAGAGTCATTTTTGATGTATGATATGAGATATATGATGTATATACGGCACCGTAATCAACAAAATTACACATTTTATATCATACATCATACACCTGTTTTAGTATCCGCCCCGGAATTTATAGGCGCTGGCCACTTTGTCAATTGCCACAATATAAGCAGCCAAACGCATCGGTACCTTGTAGCGTTGTGAAGTCTCAAATACCCGGTCGAAGGCATCCTTCATGATCCGGTCGGCCCGGCGGTTAATACGGTCGAGCGTCCATTGGTAGCCGATGCGGTTCTGCACCCACTCAAAATAAGACACCGTTACGCCCCCGGCGTTCGCCAGAATATCTGGTACCACTAAGATTCCTTTCTCGTTGATAATTGGATCGGCACTGGCTGAGGTGGGGCCGTTAGCTCCTTCGACAATCATTTTAGCCTGAATCGTGGCTGCATTTTCGTGCGTAATCACGTCTTCTTTGGCGGCTGGCACAAGCACATCAACGGCCAACGCCAGCAACTCGTCGTTACTGATTTTTTCAGCCCCGGCAAATCCGTCGAGTGTTCCGTTGTGGCCGTTTCGGTAGGCAATGGCCGCATTGATGTCAATGCCCCGGTCGTTGTAATACCCGCCCGTAATATCGCTCACGGCATTAACTGTAACACCGCGCTCGTGGAGCAGCTCAGCGGCAAAAGAGCCAACGTTGCCAAAGCCCTGAATGGCGGCTGATGACCGATAGGGGTTCATTCGTAGTTTTTCCATTGCGGCTAAGGCTGAGATTGTTACGCCCCTCCCGGTGGCTTCAGTACGGCCCAGCGACCCCCCTAACACGAGCGGCTTTCCTGTCACTACGCCGTTAACGGTCATGCCTTTTGCCTTCGAGTACTCGTCCACTATCCAGGCCATTTCGCGCGGGCCGGTTCCCATATCAGGAGCCGGAATGTCTTTGTCAATGCCAAACACGTCGAGCATCTGCACGGTGTAGGCCCGGATGAGTCGTTCTATTTCGCCCGCCGACATCTCGCGCGGGTTGCAGGCAATTCCGCCTTTGGCTCCGCCGTATGGAATATCCACAACGGCGCATTTCCAGGTCATCCAGGCGGCTAAAGCCCGCACTTCATCGAGGTGAACACCGGGGTCAAGCCGGATACCGCCTTTTGATGGGCCGAGGATGGTGGAGTGTATAACCCGGTAGCCTTCAAAGACGCGGATGCTGCCGTTGTCCATCGTGATGGGCAGGCCAACGATGACTTGCCGGGCCGGTACTTTAAGAATGTAATACATTTCCTCGCTGATGTCGAGGAGTTCGGCAGCCGCATCAAAGCGCGACATCATAGATTCAAGCGGGTTCTCCTTGTCTTTAATCGGAGCCGGTTCGATATATCCCATAACAGAAATAGCGTCGTTGATAAAATAGATAGCCGACGAAGTGGCGCACAAACTTAGTAAATCCAAGTTTATAAGGCGAAACGGATATTTTTTCTTTGTTTCGTCTAATTTTGACGTTTGAAATTATCCGCTATTGTTCGGCTCTCTAACGAAATAGCTGGTTGATATTAGTGAGTTTAGCCAAGTAAAATTTGGCAAAATGGCTAATTGGCAGTTTCGTCGAAAATTTAGGAATTCAGCGAAAGCCATATCGTAGCTATACGTTTCGTACTAAAAAGTAGTAATTTTGCGGTTCATTCAATACACTGCAATTCCCACATATAATCACCACTACTCGCTATGGTTCAGGAAGCAAAGAAGCGGTATTCGGAGGACGACCTCAAAGAATTTGAAGTCTTGATCGGCCAGAAGTTAGAGGCCACCCGTAGCGAGTTGAAGTACATCAAAGAGACGTTGAGCAAACGCAACGATAGCGGTACCGACATCACCGCTGGAAACTCCAAAGCGATGGAAGACGGAGCCGACAGTAGCGAACGCGAAAACCTAAGTCAGTTGGCGGCCCGGCTGCAGAAGTTCATGCAGCAGCTGGAGGGAGCCATGATTCGGATCAAAAACGGAACCTACGGCGTGTGCAAAGATACGGGCCGCCTAATTCCTAAAGAACGCCTGCGGGCCGTGCCACACACGCAGCAAACTATCGAAGCTAAACTGCGGCAGTCCCGTTAATATGCTCCCAACGTTCGCCCTTAATGCTGTTCACTGCTACGGATTCCGGTTCTCTCAAGCCGACGTAGTTGATTTCGCCCGCGTTACCGGCGACAACAACCCGTTGCATTTAGACCCGGAGTTTGCGGCCCGGACTGTATTCAAACGCCCGATTATTCATGGGATGCTGGGGGCCAGTATTTTTACCAAAGTGCTGGGTACGGAGTTTCCGGGCTATGGGTCGGTTTATCTCGCACAGACGTTTGAGTTTCTCCGGCCCATGTATGTCGAGACTGATTACGAAGCAACGTTCACCGTGCAATCACTGAACCCGGATAAACATACGGCTGAGATTCTTGGCGAAATCAGGGATGCGGTAACCCAAAAAATCACAACGCGGGGTGTAGCAACGCTCATGCACCGCGAGAAGATTTAGAACTTAGGAGACAGACGAAGAGGACGCAAGAAGTAAGACTAAATAGTTGATTGGCCGCGTTTGAGTCTTTCTTCTTGCGTTCTGTTCGTCTTGTGTAAAAACAATAAAGCCCGCCCGGATCAATCCGGGCGGGCTTTATTCTGGCGGTGTGCGTTACGCGCTGGGGGCTGTTGCGCTGTTTTTGGTTTCCTGAACCTCCGAGCGGATTTCCTGCGCGAGCGTTTTGAGGTCCTGCATTCCTTTTCGAACGCGCGTACCGGCAGCCTGATTTTGCTTGTCGTAGAACTTATCAAAGTCCCCTTCAAGCGACATCACCAAATTTTTTACTTCTTCGAAACGTGTCATACAACTACTGGGTTTTTGTG
>JBBRUV010000426.1:0-3600 GCA_038247465.1 Cytophagales bacterium | reverse complement strand
TTGCGCGGCGGCTTCTTTGACCGCACGGTAGCGGTCTTCGGTCAGGGTGATGGGGTCAATAATCATCCCGCTTTCGGAGCGTTTGACTTTCCTAACCTGTTCGGCCTGCCGCTCAACGCTCATATTTTTATGGATGATACCGATTCCGCCCTCCTGCGCCATTGCTACGGCGAGTTCATATTCGGTAACGGTGTCCATCGCTGCTGAAATGAGCGGGATATTGATTTGGATGTTTCGGGTAAGCCAGGTATTGGTGCGGGTGTCTCGCGGCAATACCTCGGAGTAAGCGGGAAGCAGCAGAACGTCGTCGTAGGTCAGTGCTTCGTACAAAAATTTGGTGGCGAATGATCGCGGAGTGTCTAAACCCATGGCAAATAGCAGGTTGCTTATTTGCCGGGCAAAATTACGGAAATAATTGGGATTTTCACCGCAGCCATTCCGCCATGAGAATGCCGAGATACGTGCCAATGGCATTGCCGAGCGTGCCAACCAGCACGGCGGGCAGTTGCAGGTCGGTGCGGCCTAAGCTGCGGGCTAATGCCAGGGCCGAGGTTGCCCCGCCGATGTTGGCCTGCGAGGCAACGGCCAGCACGTCCCAATCCTGTTTCAGCGCGGCCCCGATGCCGAACAGAATCAGGGCATGAATCAGCACGATGCACAAAATCATCCCGAATAGCACGACCGCCAACTGCCCGTCGTTGAGCAACGCAGCCACGTCGCAATATGCCCCGATTACGGCCAGAAACACATACACCCCGAACAAGCCCAGCAAGCGGGTTCCGGGCAGGTTGTTTATCACCCGAAACTGTGCCAGCACCAGCGCGATGGTAGTCAGTACCAGCACAAACGGCAAGCCCGGCACCAGCGCGGCTACTTGTTTGGAGACCCAGAGTGCGGCAAAACCGAGCGTCAGCAGCTTGGCTAAGTCGTTGGGTGTAAGGGTATCAGCATCGGAAAATACGGTTGATGATTTCGACTCCCCGGTCTGGGAGAACGGCTCTCCGGCTTGTGAAAACACGGGTTGGGGGGCTATAACCGCCTTTTTTCTGGGAAACCAGCCCTGCAACAGGCGTGGCAGCGTCAGGCTTGCCATCATCCAGAGGGTAGTCATAATATTGTCGGCGGCAGTGGCGGCAATGAATAGGTTTCCCGCCTTGGATACGCCGTAGTGCAAGGCAACGGCATGGAAATTCACGCTGCCGCCGGTATACGTTCCGGTAAACATGCCGGCCAGCGCGTAATGCAGTGGCCCAACGGTGGTGGGGGCGGCAAAAAGCCAGACGCTGACTAAAACGCCGATAACCACCGCTACCGAACCCGTCAGATACATTGTTAACGTGGGCAGCCCGGCCTGTTTGAGGTCTTTGAGGTTGACGCTCAACAGCAACAGAAACAGCGCGAAGGGCGCGAGGTAGCTGAAAATGCCGTCGTAAACGGGAACTTCGGTGGTGGGAATCAGCCCGAAATTAGACTCAGTGGCCGTTAGTACAATCACCAGCAGGGCCGTACCGATGTGGCTGAAACCCGGTTTTTTACTGAGCCATTCGCAGATAACTACATTCAGGCAAAGAACACCGAGGATAAAGAGGGGATTTGTCACGGTTCAGAGAGGTTAAGAACCGCAAGATACATGGAGTAACGAATCTTTTGCCCCGGCCTTGAAGCCGGAGCAAAAGATTCGTTACTCCACCACTGCTTTTCGGGCATAGCTGGCTTTTAGCGTTACCATGTCGCCCCCGCGATACGACCCATCGTTGATTTTCTGGACCAAGGCTTCGAGTTGCTTGTCGGCCCAGTCGGGAATGTATTTGTCGGGCGTTTCGATAAATACGCGAGGATAATCGTAGAGCGTCCGGCCCACGCCAAACTGCACGGCGCACCGTTTCATGGCATCGGAGATACCACCTTTCACGGGTTCGATGTCGGTGCGGCTGGCTCCGTCGGTTTTGGTGAGTTTGCTGCCGTCGGGCAGGGTGACTGTGATGCGGCACAGAAACCCACCATTGATCTCAGTGATGTCATTCTGCCAGCTGTGCCAGCCAAACTGCCGGTCGAACCGATCCATTACGCATCGGTTGTTGATGTATGGCACCACAATCAGTTTGCCGGTTTTGGTTTGTTGTTGTACGCGCCATTCAATCTCATTAGGCTGGATGGGCTGCGCCAGGATGTCAAGCGGGAATTCGGAACTGTTCATACGATCAAGATGAAAACGGGTTGTTTACTGGCTACAATTTACGTCCTAAACCGTTGGCAATCAAATTTTTGGGGTGGTTCTTCCTGCGTACTGTTCCGTCATAAATTCAGCAACCCGTCTGCAATTAAAAAATAAATACCGATGCCGATTAAATCGTTGGCGGTAGTGATAAACGGCCCCGACGCTACGGCGGGATTGATACCTATCTTGTTGAGCAGCAACGGCGTAACGGTTCCCATGAATGAAGCCAGCAACACCACCGACAGCAGCGACGAAGCCACGACCGGAAATAAGCGCGGCTGACCGATGATGAAGGTGTAGGCCCCGGCAATCAACCCCACCACTAAGCCGTTGATAATAGCCACCAGCAGCGTCCGCAACAATCTCGTAGCCAGTGATGTACTCAGCCCGGAGGTATCGGCTAAACTTTGCAAAATCAATGATGACGTTTGAATACCGACGTTGCCACCCGTTGAGCCGATGATAGGAATAAAAGCCGCCAAAGCCGCAATTTTTCCCAACTGACTCTGAAAGCCGTTGATAACCGTTGCGGCCAGCAAACTGCCAACGGCCCCCGCAATGAGCCAGGGAAGCTGCACTTTGGCCCGCGCCCAGATGCTGTCGTCGTCTTCGACCTCGCCCGAAAGCCCCGAAATCACTTGAATGTCTTCTTCGGCCTGCTCGGTAATCACGTCCACCACGTCGTCAATCGTGATGCGGCCCAACAACCGGCGTTGCACGTTCACCACCGGCACCGCGTCTAAGTCATAGCGCTGCATCACCTCCGCGACTTCGGCAACGGGGCGGTAGGTCTCCACGAACACAATATCATCGTCGTAGATGTCAGCGATTTTTGCGGTTCGGCGGGCCAGCACAATTTTTTTGAGCGAGACCAATCCCAACAATATTCCGGCATCGTCAACCACGTAAACGGCATAGACATTCTCGACGTTTTCGGCCTGATCCCTGATTTCTTCGATGCAGGCACTGACCGTCAGATTGACGTTAATTTTCACTAACTCCTTCTGCATCAGCCCCCCGGCCACGTCGTCGTCGTAATGTAACAGGTCAAGAATAAACCGGGCCTGTTCGCGGTCTTCGAGGAGGCCGATAATTTCTTCGCGGCTGCGGATGGGCTGTTCGTTGAGCAAATCAACGGCATCGTCGGAGTCCATCTGATTCACAAACGGCGCGAGTTCGGTAGAGGTAAACGTTGCCAGCAGGTCGAGCCGCATGGCCGGGTCGAGGGTGGCAATGATCTCGGCTCCGACGCGGTGGTCAATCAGGTTGAGCAGGTAGTGGGCCTGATCGGTTGCGAGTTCGTAGAGTACCGCCGAAATATCAGCCGGGAACAGCTCGTCCATCTCGGCCCGCAGCGTGGTGTCGTCGCCCGTGCTGATGGC
>JBBRUV010000425.1:0-3637 GCA_038247465.1 Cytophagales bacterium | reverse complement strand
TTCACGCCCGACCTCATGCCGTCTGACGTGCTGGGAACGTCGGTTTTCCAGCCCAAAACCGGCGATTTCACATTTCGGCAGGGGCCAATCTTCTCGAACATCGTGCTGATTGACGAAATTAACCGCGCACCGGCCAAAACCCAGGCCGCCATGTTTGAGGTGATGGAAGAACGGCAGGTCACCAACGACGGCACGACCCACAAACTCGCCGAGCCGTTTATGGTGCTGGCAACCCAAAACCCAATTGAGCAGGAAGGGACTTACCGCCTGCCCGAAGCCCAGCTTGATCGGTTTCTGTTTAAAGTTGTCATCGGCTACCCGAACGCGACCGAAGAAGTCGCCATTTTGCGGGGCCACCACACACGCACCAGCCTGAACGATGCCCTTGCCGCCACCAACGCCATCCTGACCGCCGACCAACTCAAAACGCTGCGTCGGCAGGTGGCACAGGTTCATGTTGAGGATAAACTGTTTGACTACATCGCTCAGATTGTGCAGAACACCCGCGCCAATAAATCGCTGTACTTAGGCGCGTCACCCCGTGCGTCAGTGGCATTGCTGAACGGGGCAAAAGCCCTTGCTACGGTGCAGGGGCGCGATTTTATTACGCCCGAAGATGTCCAGACCTTGGCCGCGCCCGTGCTGCGCCACCGGATTCTGCTTACCCCCGAACGCGAAATGGAAGGCGGAACCCCCGACGACGTGATTACCCAATTGGTGCAGAAGGTAGAGGTGCCGAGGTGAAAAATTAATGGATAATGAATAATGTACAATGGATAATGCGGGCAGGAATGAACAACCAAAAAGGCTGGCAACGCCGAAAGGTTTGGCTTGTTCTCCGTTGTACATTATTCATTCTCCATTGTACATTAAATCCTGTATCAGCCCAATCTGCCAACGTGATTTCCGGCACCTGGATTGGCGTTCATGCCGAATGGGCTACGGACTTCGTTTGCCCGTTGCCAACGTTCTTGGAGTTAAAATCCGACAACACCCTTCGGATCGGCATGACCGACGGTTCGGCAACGTCCCAAACCGGGCGGTGGTGGGTTCGAAATGACACACTTCAACTTGACACCCTGAAATATGCCCCCGGCCAATGGACACTCGCGGGCGACGTGCTGCGAATCGGGACGCTGTATCCGATGGTGTTTCGCCGACTTCAGGATGTAGCCATCAACCTAGAACAGGCCCGAAAACACCTCGCCGGGGGGGTCTGGCAAACTGATAGTCTGACCTACCGCTTGCACGAAAACGGGAAAGTTTGCCGCCATAACCCCCGCACCGGCGAAACCACAGCGCACTGCTGGAAACTGGCGCAACACGGCGCGTCGGTCTTTTTGGTGATGCAGGGCAACGCCTACACCTGCGATGGGAATTACCTCCCCGCCTGGCAAGTCACTTCGCTGAAAACCAACGAGTTTTCGGCCATTGGCGGGCAGGGAAAAACTATTGGAACAGTGCTGTTTCGGGCCGTTGGTATGTTATCGGCGGGCGATTCGTGCCGGGCAACGGGGTTTCAGACGTGCGATAATTGTTTTGAGCGGATGTATAGCAGAACCGTTTACAGCACGTCCGAGAAGATGTACGAGATCAGACGGTTAGTAAAGCGGCAATTCAAGCCCGTCGCCGACTCGACTCAATCGGGTCTTATACAGATACATTTTGATGTAAACTGCCGGGGGCAAGTGGGGCGGTTTCGAGTAACGGAGTGGAACGAACAATACCAACCCTGTCCGTTTCCGGCAGTCTTGACCGACCAGATTACCAAAATCTGCCGTGATGAGATCGCCCCAAACTGGCTTTCCAAACAGAAGAATCAACGCGAACGTGATGAATCTGTCACGCTGTCATTCAGAATTAAGCAGGGGAAAATAGACGATATATTTCAATGAGAAAGGTCATACGTTGTACGGTTTGGCTATTGACTTGTTCAGTGGCCGGTTTCGCACAGGATAGCACAACCTATCTGGACGGATGCCGGTGGATGCTTGAACTGAATAGCGAAAAACACGCTTGGCAACATAAATGGAAAAAATCGCTCTCAAAGCCTGATAGCCTATGCGATGCTGATGAGTTGTTTTATCTGGGTTCGATTTTCAAAGCGAAAGGACAACTGGGTCAAGCGGTAACTTATTACGAAAAAACAGCCCAGAAAGACCCCACAATGCAAGGTATGGTTGGTTTTGAACTACTTACGGGCTTTCGTGATTCTGATGCGGCTCTCCGATATTTTGAGCGTTTCGATGCCCGGACACCCAATTTCGATGACATTTCGGCCAATGATCCCATCAGCTTTCGGAAAGGATTAGCCTACGCCATGCTTGGCAACCACGCCGAAGCCGTGCGGCAGTTCGACAAGGCTATCGGTGGTATCGAGGGAAAACATGGTGCGGAGTGGGTCAATTATAAATTTTATGTGACGCGGGCCGTGAGTTTGCTGGCCCTAAACCAGCCCGAAACCGCCCTGACCGACCTTGCCAAAGCCCTTAAAAACTATGACCGTTCGGCCATTGCCCGGTTTTATCAGGGACAAGCGTACCAACAGCTTTGCCGCTTGCTCGAAGCCAAAGAAGCCTTTCAAGACGCATTGCTCCGGTTGCAAGTCATTCGCTATCAGCATGAAGACTACAACGAAGGCCTGATTTATAACCTGTACGAAGGCCAGATAGATGATGCCTTGAAGGCGTTAAAACCGTAAAAACTCGATGAAATTTTCCCTCCGCCCGCTGTATTTTTCGCTTCGCGTCTGGCTCACGATTCTCGCGCTGGCGGTGGCCTTCGTGGTTTCTTACGCCCTGCCGGTGCTGTTTCCAATCCTAAAAATTGTGTTTGTGGTGTTTGTGGTGCTCCTCGTGGCCGATGCTGTTGTCCTGTTTCGTCCGGGCGTAGTAAACCCGTTTTTTGCCCGGCGCGACGTAGCCGACCGACTCTCGAACGGTGACGAAAACCCGGTCTCGATTTACCTCGAAAACCGCTATCGGTTTCAGACTCCGGTCGAAATTATTGATGAATTACCAGCCCAGTTTCAACGGCGCGATGTGCTTTTCAAGGCCATTCTGAAACCCAACGAACGCCAGACGTTGCAATATTCGCTGCGGCCCACGCGCCGGGGCGAATACACGTTTGGGGCCGTTAATGTGTTTGTAATGACCCCGTTACAACTCCTTAAACGGCGGTTTCGGTTTGGGGCCGATCAGCCGGTAGCCGTGTATCCGTCGTACTTGCAACTCCGGCAGTACGAACTCCTTGCCGCTACCAATCGGCTGCATGAGGTGGGCGTGAAACGAATCCGGCGCATTGGGCAAAGCATGGAATTTGAGCAAGTCCGGCCCTACAACCCCGGCGATGACATCAGAACGCTGAACTGGAAAGCCACCGCCCGCCGGAGTGATTCGCTCGGCGCAACGCTGATGGTGAACGCTTACCAGGACGAACGCTCACAGCCCGTCTACTGCCTGATTGACAAAGGCCGGGCAATGCGGTCGCCGTTTGGCGGACTAACACTGCTCGATTATGCCGTCAATGCCTCACTCGTTTTGAGCAACATTGCTATCTACAAACAAGACCGCGCCGGGTTGCTCACCTTTGCCGACCGCGTGGGCCAACTCCTCCCCGCCGACCGCCGGGCCGGGCA
>JBBRUV010000424.1:0-3647 GCA_038247465.1 Cytophagales bacterium | reverse complement strand
TATTGCTGTTGGTAGATGCCTTTGAACGACAGATACCGTTTGTCGTCGAACTCGCCGGGGTTCCGGGGCGGGACAATCGGGCGGGGCGGGCCGGAAACGAGCCAGACTTCGCCATAACGCGGGATGGTTTGGCCGGTTTTGTCGAGATAAACAATCACGTTTCCCGATAACGGTTGCCAGCTTTGCTGATCGGTGCGGCCCCGTTGCAGGGCCAGACTAACCCGAAATGTCTTGGCGCGTTCTTCGGGTTGGGCCGAAATTACGCCAGTGTAAGCCCGCAATGAATCGGACAAATAACTGATATTCTGCGGATTATTGGCAGCCGTACGTTGCGCTGTGATGCCCCAACCCAGCGCGGCCAGCAATACCAATGCGCCAATGCCAGCCAGCAGGTTTCCCCGGTTTTTCAGGAAAAAACTCAATCCAAATGCGCCCGCACCAACAATCGCCAGCGCAACGGGTATCCAGAAAAACTCAGCAAAACTTACACACAACAAAATGCCGCTGATGAGCGCACCGGCGTAGCGGACAAATGGGAAGAGCTTCATAGGTTCGGCAGGGCAGGTAAAGTTGGCCGAACATACGCCTAAAGTCTCTAATTCAATTCTTCGCAGAAAAATCCGACCTGCCAAACAGCTTCGGTAATCAGTTGGGCAGACAGATTCCGGGTCACAACGCGGAGTATTTTATCGCAATCATCAAGATCCGTCGTCCAGGTCAGGCGGTTACCAAACGGCTGCAACGCCCGCCCAACGGTTTCGACGCAACCAGCACCGACGGTATTTGTGCGAAATACCAAAACGGGGGGTTTCGTTGTAAAAGTTGCGGATGTTACAGCTTGCGGAAAATGGCTTGATCGGCCCAGAACGTGCCGCCCGGAATGACCGACGCGGCTAAGGCCAGCAACGTGCGACCGATAGGCCACCGAAACTCGGTTTTCGCCTGAATCACCGTCAGCACATACAGCACAAACAGGAGTCCGTGAATCGGGCCAACAACCTCCACCACATCAGGATTCCCGCCGAAACGTTTGAGCGGAACCCCAATGAAGAGCAACACCAGATACGATATGCCTTCGAGCAGGCCGATTACCCGCAACCGGGTTTTGGGCGATGTAAAAAATGACTTAAGCATGCTGAGTTTACGGTTCATAGTCTGACTGTCCACCACTCGGCGGGCAGCACCATCTTGCGGTGCATAATACCGCATTCGTCAAAGGCCGACCCGACGGCCACAAACCCGAAACCGGCATACAACGGCATGGCGGTTAGTTGGGCGTTCAGATAAATGTCGCCGACGGGGGCGGTGTCTTGCTCAAATATATCGGCCAACACGCTCTTTACCAGCAATTTACCCAAACCAACTCCCCGAAAATTCTTTTGGATCGCAAAGCGTTCGAGTTTAATACCGTTGGCGGTGCGTCGCCAGCGGGCGGTGCCGGCGGGTTGGCCGTTCACGCAGGCAAGAAAGTGGCGGCTGGTGGGTTCAAATTCGTCGTACTCATCGTCGGCAGAAACGTTTTGTTCGTCCACAAACACCTCCCGCCGAATGGCGAAGGCATGGTCGAGATCAGCAGGGGAGGAGATTAGGGAAACGGTAGTCATGGTATTAACAGCCGCCGACTTATGGTTTCGCTGCCGGTTTGCACCCGCACCACATACACCCCACCGGGCAGGCCGAATGTGGACAGCGACAGGCTGCTGCTGGGCGAATCAGTATAGCTGCGTGTTTGCAGGAGTTGACCGTTGAGGTTGTATAAATCAACGGTAAACGTCTGAAAGCCTTTGAGCAACACATCGGCATTGACCGAGCCGTTGGTGGCTGGATTCGGGTACAGGTTCAGCGTCAGCGCGTCGGATTCGGGCAGGGCAGTGGCGCACCGGAGCAGCCGCGCCCGGCGCGGACTGAGTTGCAACGCGGCCCGCATCCTGGCCCGCTGACCAAACGTAAAGACGTTCATGCACGCATCGGGCGAGTAGTCCATATAATTCTCGATCTGGTTGCGGATCCGGCCATTGCCGCAGTTTGAAAATCGGTCGGTACAGACGGTGGTTTGGTTGGCCGATTCTATTTTGGGCGTATCGCTCACGTAATCGTCTCCGCAAACAGTGTCGCCCCAGGTGTGAATCAGGCCCAGCCAATGCCCGATTTCGTGGGTGGCCGTTCGGCCGGTGCCATACACACGGGCGCGGCTCCCGGTAGTGATAACGCCAAAATTGCGGTAGTCAACAATGAAACCGTCTGTGCGTTCGTCGGTGTCAAATGGCAACCCCTGCAATGTATCGGGTACAATGGCCGCCGGATATTGGGCATATCCCAATGTGATGCCTTTGAGGGTGGTTACCCAAATATTGAGGTAACAATCTGAGGGCCAATACGCTGCATTGGCAAGAGTTATGGCATCAGTACTGCTAAACGGATCAAAAATACTCTGCTGGGCGTAAAAACGGCGGGTGATGCCGGTGCTGGTTTGCCCCTGCGGATCGGTGCGGGCCAGATAAAACTCAATACCGACATCGGCCCCGACCGAATTGGTATTAAACCCCGATGTGCCGGCTTTGCGCCGATAATCATTGTTGAGCACCTCAATTTGCGTCAGAATCTGCGCGTCAGAAATATTGGGGTTATTGTCTCCTCCCACAAAATTCGAGGAGTTGTTATGCACAACGTGAACCACCACCGGAATCCGGTAAATGGTGTTGTCGTTAGCTTCGCGCCCTGTTGCCCGTTGTTGGGTCAGGTAGGCTGTTACACGTTCATTAAAGTTGTCAAGCTGTTGTTTGCGGGCCGGATTTTGGGCCTGCCGCATGGCTTCGACCTCCGCCGTAGCGCACCGAATCCAGGGGCCGTTATCACTATCGGCAGGAATAGTCTGCGCCATACTCACCGAACAAATAAATGAACAATGAACAAGGAACAAGGAACAAGGCCTAATCGCCAATGACCAGTGACCATTGACTAATGACCAGGACCAGCAATTGATCACTGATAACTGATAACTGGTAATTGAGTTATTGTCCTGCTTCTTCATACGCTGCAATAATGGCCCGCACAAGCCGGTGGCGCACAACGTCGCGGCCATCGAGTTCAACGAAGATAATGCCTTTGATATTTTTCAGAATATCCGTTGACTCCACTAAGCCCGATTTCTGGCGGTTTGGCAGGTCAATCTGCGAACGGTCGCCGGTGATGATGGCTTTTGATTGTGGCCCCATTCGGGTCAGAAACATCTTCATCTGCATCGGGGTCGTGTTCTGAGCTTCATCGAGCAGAATAAACGCGTTGTTCAGCGTCCGGCCCCGCATATAAGCCAACGGTGCAATCTCGATAGTTCGGTTTTCGAGGTAGAGTTTGAGTTTCTCGGCGGGAATCATATCATCGAGCGCATCATAAATTGGCCGCAAGTAGGGGTCAATTTTCTCTTTAAGGTCGCCGGGTAGAAAGCCGAGGTTTTCACCGGCTTCAACGGCGGGCCGGGTGATAATAATTTTCCGAACTTCCTTGTTTTTCAATGCCCGCACCGCAATGGCTACGGCGGTGTAGGTTTTCCCCGTTCCGGCGGGGCCAACGGCAAAGACGAGATCGCAGGTTTCGGCGGCTTCGACAAGGCGTTTTTGGTTGGCGGTTCTGGCCCTGACCACAATGCC
>JBBRUV010000423.1:0-3665 GCA_038247465.1 Cytophagales bacterium | reverse complement strand
TGAACAGCCGATTCTGGCGCACTTGCTGACGCGTCCGCCGTAGCGGCACAGGCGGAAGACAGCCCGAACACGCTAACAACCACCAGCCCTGCAAAGCTTGAGACTAGACGCGACATGATGACCTCAGTAAGTAACGCACAACAGGCAGTCTAGCAAATCCGGCCCAATCGGCGGGCGAAGGCGGCATGCGTTTGGTGAGTTAGAACTTGTATTCGACGCTCGCCCCGATATTCATCGCCGACGGGTTGGTGTTGGTCGACGTGGTGCGCCCGGCTGCGTCTGTGAAGGTCGTTGAGTTGACCGTGTCCTGCCGCAGGATGTTGGCCATCCGCAAGCGGAATTGCAGTGTGGGCGTGTATTTGTAGAGCACGTACATATCCAGGTCGCGTTTTGGCGTCAGGTAGCGGCTCTCAGTGACGCTGGCACGCACATCGCCGCCACTCCTAAAGGTGGCGCTGGCACCCGCGACAATCATGCCGCCGCGCATCCGGTAATCAAGGCCCAGTGTGGCGTTTGAAACCGGGGGCTTACCTCGCTCAACAGTCGTGGCAAATAGCCCGCCCGCGCCAGGGCAAAAATCTGCCGCGAATAACCAAGCGTATTCCCGTGAAATGACGCAATCAGCCCGAATAGTCCCAGCCCGGCAAAGAGTTTGGCCCACGCAC
Source organism: Cytophagales bacterium (assembly GCA_038247465.1). Classification (GTDB taxonomy): domain Bacteria; phylum Bacteroidota; class Bacteroidia; order Cytophagales; family Spirosomataceae; genus JBBRNH01. The sequence goes on along the minus strand of JBBRUV010000423.1, from coordinate 3,000 downwards.
TGCCCCGCCCCAGCACAACGGCCAATGTTTCGGGCAGCGGGTAATCCAATTGGCTCAGTGTGCGCCAATCGGCGGCTCCCGCGCTCAAAATCATGGTGCCAAGGGCCAACACCACCAGCGTTCCGATGGCAAGAAGGTACGTGCGTGGAATGGTGCGGTGGGGCTCCCGAACTTCTTCGGCCATCATGGCAACGCCCTCAATGGCGAGGTAAAACCAGACCGCAAACGGCAACGCGGCCAGCACGCCCGACGCGCCAAAACCGTTGTTGTGGGCCAGGAAATTCTCAGTCTTAAACGCCGGAATCACCAACGCCATGAACACGAGTAACTCCACAACGGCCAGCATCGTGACGACTACCGAAAAATTAGCTGACTCCCTGATTCCCAGAATATTAATGCTGATAAAAACCACGTAAGCCGAGACTGCCACGCCCAGAACCGGCAGGGCCGGATGCAGAAAATGGGCGTAGGCACCGAGGGCAGCAGCGATGGCGGGCGGGGCCAGCAAAAAATCAACCAGCGTGGCAAATCCGGCCACAAATCCACCCGTTGGCCCGAAGGCCCGCAGCGCGTAGGCAAACGGCCCGCCCGCGTCGGGGATGGCGGTGGTGAGTTCGGTATAGCTGAAAATGAAGGCCACATAAAACACCGTCACGATGAGCGTGGCAATCAGAAAGCCAACCGTGCCGGCAACGGCCCAGCCGTAGTTCCAGCCGAAATACTCGCCCGAAATCACCATACCGACGGCGATGGCCCAGAGTTGGGTAGTATTCAGGGCTTTGCGGAGATGCGTCATTGGGCAAAAATACGTTTCAACGCTTCCCAAAGCGCACGTTTCAGTTTTTGATTGGCCTCAATAACCGGCAGCGCGTCGGCAATCAGGAACGTAATGCCCTCGAAGCGCACCGGCTGATACCGATCCATCATGATGTCTAAGCCAAGCCGCTCAAACGGCACACCAAACGTGATAAAATGATGAATGTGTTTGCCCCGCAGCACGGCAGCAAAGTCAATATCGCCCACGCCGTGCAGGTTCAGGAGATCAACGCCGGTGATGTCGAGGTTGACCGCATTCAGGATTTTTTCCAGAAACAACAGGCTACTGGGGTCTAATTCCTCGTCGGCCAAAAGCAATACTTTGTGCTTGATTTTTGGCGACGCAACTGGCATTACTGGTAGTATCGGGCGTTGCGGTTCGGCGGCTGGCGGCACCGGACTAAACTCAATGACGGGTGGTTGTGGTGATACAATCAGAACTTCAGCCGGTTCCTGAACAGGCTCAACAGCCCGAAACGCAACCGACGCGAATGATTCGCCCGGCAACCGATATAATTGTTCGTGCTGATAAAAGGTCTGATAAAATGATTTCAACGACATTCTGCAAAGTTGCGAAGTTTCAGGCAGCAATACTCCGCTACCAACGCCTGGCAATGAGCGGTGCATTGCCAGCGCAACTGTACAAACGGGTGAGCAGCCAATCGGCGCAGAACGGGTTGTTCGTAGGCCGTGAGCAAACCCGCGATGAAAAAATGGAACCCATCAAAATCCCGCTTGATTCCATCCAGGTCAATGTCGGGCGGGGTTTGGCCCAGCCTCAACAACGACGTTGCCAGCAGAATTTTCTCAATCCGGTTGGTGGCGCGGGCCAGTTCGCGTTCGGCATCGGTAATTAAACGCGGGCGAATTGGGGTTAGCGCAGCCGGGGCAAAATCAATCAGGAGCCGGGCGATGTGATAAATAATGAGCGAGGTGCGGGCGTAGTGCGGGGCGCACCGAAACGGCTCCGCCTGGTATTGCCCCGACTCAACCACGCCCCGCAACAGGGCCAGCGAATCGGCATCGTGTTGATTGAGCGGTAGATTATACTGAAACATGCAGTAGAGCAGATTGCTTAGGGCGCAGACATCAAAATCAACGGGCATAGTTTTCCCGAACCAGGTTGAATACGCTTGCAGATTCCGGTATTCGGGAAACGTGTTTCTGATGTACCCTTGCGCTCCGTTGGCGTGCTGCACAAGCTTGGTTTTCAGCCAGTTGCGGTCGGTTTCGGTGGGTACGTTGGTGAGGTAAACCATCGCCGTGTCGTCAATATCATCGGGAATACGGAAATGGTCGAAGCGGTGAAACAGCCAGCCGTTTGGGAAATGCCGCGACGGGCGGGTGGGCCAGAAATTATAGGTTGCCAGGCTGTCTTTGTTCTGAAACGCCGGATACGCCAGCCGCGCCCGGTCAGTAATCTGGTCAATTTGTTGCTGCAACGTTGCCGAAACCTGCGGACGCACGTGCTGTTGGAGCGTAAAGACGGTGATGGCCGTAAAAAATACGTTGTTGTCGCTGCGCCGGTAGCCGGGCCAATAGGGGTTATGCCGGATGGCCGGAAACAGCCCGTCGGTTCGTTGCAACCGGCTGATTTCCTGAATGGCGTGGTGAAGAACGGTTTGGGCGGGTGCGGGTTGGAACATATCCGGCAAAACTACTTCCGCCAAACGGCAAACTTAAATCATCACACAACGAGAAACCCGATAAGGTCTCAAAGGCCTTATCGGGTTAGCGGGTTTATCAAGTTGCGGCTTACTTCTTACGACTGAAACACCACGTTCCGGCTGGCGGGTTTTTCTTCGACCACAAACGTTTTAACGGTCGTTTCGCGGCCATTCGTGACCGAGAGCTGATACGTGCCGGTAGCTAATTCGGCCACGTTAAAGCGTTGGTGTAGGCCGTTGTTCAGGTTCACCTCTGACCGATACAGCACGTGGCCGTCAGCGTCTTTGAGCGTTACTGTTTGAACATGACAAAGGTGCAGCCTGCCCAATAGCCCCGAAACTATATTTGGCCGAATGACGGTTTAGGCTGGCCGAAGCCTGGAGAAATAGGGATGAATTCGGTTTTTAAGCGTTCACAATGGTGCGTTATAATTGTGCCAATAATCCTGTCGGCGGGCCGAAGAGCCAATACGCCGATAAAACCCGGATTTTTGAAAACTCAGTAAAAGGTTGTCAG
>JBBRUV010000422.1:0-3688 GCA_038247465.1 Cytophagales bacterium | reverse complement strand
GCCGGGTAAGAAGGAAATGAATGGGATTGGGAGACTCATTTAGTTTCTGAAAGGACAGGATGAGTTAACTGGAAAATAAAAACCCCGCTCAATCTGAGCGGGGTTTTTCAGGAGCCTCTTATAGGACTTGAACCTACGACCTCTTCATTACGAATGATGGCCTGTACTGTTTTTGCTACTACTTGTCTTCTTACAAATAGCAATACAATACGTTGGTTTTCAGTATTATAAGGGATAAAATTCCCTCACTCTTTTATTACGGCTTATTGCTGTTATGCATCAATCATGTACTTTTTATATTGCACGCTTTTCACCCGCTACAATGCGATTTTAACCAAGTAAAATCATGCAGATTGCGACTGCGACCGCCACCCTGTTCCATGATACCCGCCGTAGTACGGGTAATCTTAGTTTCGTCCGTTTGTCAATCTACGCCGACCGGTAGCAAACGCTATTTTCGACAGGCATAAAGGGAACTGCCGATGAATGAAAATTCCTGGAGCGCACCAAAGGCGGTTTGCCGGGAACGGTCAAAGATATGGAACGCCGTAAACTCTGGCAAAACTTGTACGGATGTTATACCGATGAATCTGGCAAAGAGCGGGACGGGCATTTAGTGCGGGCGCAAACGGTTATTGGTCAGCTGGGCAATGCTTTCACCTTCGATCCTTTGCCGAGGGGATTGCCAACTATGGCAAGGTTGATGAACCAATCGTTAGGGCGGTTCGTGGATTCATTCAGCGACGCGGAACGGAAAGGGTTTCTGAACATTCCCGTTCCGCGCAGGGCGAAAAAAGAACGGCCCGTTGCAACATTGGAATTTAAACACCTTACACCCGACTTTCTGACCACGTATGAGCAATTGATGCAACACTATGGCAAAGTCCCACAGACCAAACCAAAACCCGCTACGGGCGCAAGTCTGACTACCGCAGGCTTCTATCTGGGTCGCGTTCGGGTGATGGTCAACAATGCAATACGAGACGGACTATTACCCATTACAGCCTATCCATTCGGTAAGGGTTGTTACGTGATACCAGCCGGAGCCAACGTAAAAAAAGCGTTCTCCAAAGAAACGATAACGTTGATTAAAGAGTACCAGCCCATGCCCGGCACAATGGAACAACGGAGCCATGATCTGTGGCTATTCTCTTACTGCTGCAACGGCATGAATTTCGCTGACATCTGCCAGTTGACGTGGGCAAACGTTGCTTTGAAAGAGAGCAGGCTAAACTTCATCCGGCAAAAAACAACCCTGAGTAAAAAGCAGAATCAATCCTCGATTGTCGTTCACCTACGGCCCGAAACCGTTGCCATTATCGAACGTTGGGGAACCACAGAGCGACGCGCCAACGCCTATGTTTTCCCGTTCATGGCTGCCGATATGACCGACCGGCAAAAGAAACAGGCGGTTCATCCAACGGTTAAAACCACGAACCGTTGGATGAGCAAAATAGCCGAATCGTTAAGTATCAAAGGAAATGTTAATACTTACAGTTGTATGCACTCGTTCGCGATTACCTCATTCAAAAGTAACGCCCCCCTTGCCTTTACTGGATATTCCTAAACCCACATTGCCTCTCGCGCTCACTGACAATACCAAACCAACGCGCCATGGACGGCAAAAACATAATCAACCGGCACCCGCGCTGAACGGGCAATATCTTCAACTGATAAGTCTGGGTGGTTGAATATCAACTCCACCACATGGCGGTATTTGTGCTGTGGCTGTTCTTTCAGTAGGTGGTAGGCCTGGTGCTGGTTGAATTTCTTATCGTCGAGACGCATCATGATAGGGATTTAAAGGGGCTACTCGGTGTATCGGATTGTATTGTTGATGAAGTTGCAGGGGCAACAGCAAAGTTGCTACATCTAAATGTTGTACCTAAAACAAAAAAGCCACTCACAAAATTTGTAAGTGGCTGATAATCAGAGTCGGGATGGCGGGATTTGAACCCACGACCTCTTGCACCCCATGCAAGTACGCTACCAGGCTGCGCTACATCCCGAAGGTCCGCAAAAATAATGGATAACCACTACTCTACAATGGATGAACGGGGCAACCTGCCCATTTTTATCCTGCCATCGGTAGTAGTGTTGCGTTGTTTACTTCTTGCCGTAGTGTTGACATTAATAATTCCCAAATCGCTATGCTTACATCAAACACACTGCCTGTTGGCCTGTTGCTCGTTTTAGCGGCTGTTACTACCGGCTACGCTCAAAAATCACCCGTTGGCGTAGGGGCCAAAGCACCGGCAGATGCCGAAGTCTTCTTCGATGGAACCCGCCAAACCCTCGACCAGAAATGGACGTATTGGGAAGGCCCCCGGTTAGCAGCCACGATGCCCATCAAATGGCAACTCCAAAAAGACCCCGTTGATACCGGGATGACCATGAACACCAACGACCCGGCGGCTGCGGGCGGCAAATACGGCGCGGCAGATATCGTGACCCGGAAAAAATTCCGCGATCACCGGGTTCATATCGAATTTCTGATTGTGAAACAGGGCGGTAACAGTGGCGTGTATTTGCAAAATCGCCACGAAATTCAGGTGCTTGACGGCGACACCACCAGTCACGGCATGGGCGCAGTGATTAACGAAAGCCCGTCGCCATACGCTCAATATGCAGGTATCGGCAACTGGAATGCCTATGATATTGTGTTTCGGGCAGCCCGCTTTGAAAATGGCAAACGCACCGAGAATGCGCTGATCACGATGTATTTCAACGGCAAGAAAGTACATAATAATCACAGAATCAGCCAAGTCTGGGGCGGGCCAAATTCGGGTATTGATGGCGGCAACGACGGTGGCAAAGGCATTACGGATACACCCGGGGGCCTAAAACTACAAGCCGAAGGCCACGACGTACTGTACCGCAATATCTGGGTTAAAGAACTGATTTTGAACAAGCCCGAAACTGATTTTTAATTTCACTGAACAATGGATAGCTAAGAATAGCGACGCAAGTTGTTCTTAGCTATTCTTGTCAAACCGGCTGGTATTCTACCGATAATTGCTGTTGTATTTGAGTCAATCGCTCTAAGATTTGGTCAATCTTATTTCGGACAGTCTGCTGTTTTGCAGACCGTTCGTCATTCGTAAGCTGATCGAGTTCAGAGTCAAGTGCATCCCAAAACGTCTGCTTCTCAGAATCAGTTACCGCGCTTTTATACCGGATGAAGTCCGTTTCTACTGATTTCGCTTGCCCTTCCACGTTACGTTTTCTGTGTTTTTACCAAATATACCAAACTATTCCGGCTCATTCAACCGACGAAGCAAAGCCGCTATCAGGTCTAAAATCTTATCCCGATAAGTAGCGTGATCCAGGTGTGACATTGACAATTTACCGTCATACTTAACGTGAAAATCAAGCAGTTCGATCAATCCGTCAAATTCCTGACGTAAGCGTTTCCGTTCTTCGGGTGTCATTTTCTAAGATGGTGGGTAACACAAAATAAATAATGGATAATGCACCGATACAGCGCATTAAGTAGTCGCATACTTTTATTTTGCATTAAAAGGGCTGAAATTGATCTTTAGGTTAGTGCCAATATTCGCCATGCATGATCTTGCACTACAACCAGAACAAGAGGCGGATGGATGGCGGGGATGTCTTGTTGATGGATGTGGGCGGGGAGTATTCGATGTACGCGGCGGACATTACAAGGTCGATCCCGGTGAACGGG
>JBBRUV010000421.1:0-3690 GCA_038247465.1 Cytophagales bacterium | reverse complement strand
CGGTGGCGCTTAGTTTAACCAAACAAAGATGCGTGTCCAACATCAAGGCATTTCAGGAAGACGCAAATGCCAATCCAATGATTATCAGTGCTTTATTTGTGCATCATCAGCCGACATAATTTCTATGAAAAGGCCCTGTACAACCAAGACGTGGGCTTCGGCCTTAGCTACGAATTTGCCATGGTATTCTTCGAGCCTAAGAGTCTGTCAATCATTGCTTTGAAGTATACTATTTCTTCTTTCAGGAGTTGGTTTTCGGTGTCTTTCTGCGCCAGGAGTTGCTGGTACAACTTCCGTTCTTCCTCAGTGAAGGCTCTTGCGTGATTGAGCTGCCCGTTAGCCGGGTTGATGTAATTGCCAAATACGGATTGCCCGTCCCATTTTTCTATCTCTCCCGTCGTTACGTTCAGCACGTCAATGATCCGTTTAAGCTGGTCATAAGTAGGCTTAGACTGGTCGTTTTCTATGCGGCTACATGCCTGTTGTGACATATTTACTTTCTGTGCTACGTCGTCCTGCTTCAGTCGCTGTATCTAGCGGATACACTTGATTTTGGTTCCGGTAATCATAAGTAAGTCGGTGTAAACGCTGTGTGATGAGGTAAATATATCTGTTTTTATGCCTGCTCATTCGTCTTCTGTGAAATTTAGTAGCGTACCCGATAATCGGGTATCAGACACTAATTCGGGTATCACACATCAACAATGGTTTTCCTACCGATTAGCTGCCAATGACCTTTGACCCGTCGGTTTTAACGGTTATTTTTTATCAAACGGTAGTATGAAACAGGGATTTATAGTAAAAGCCGCCGGGCGTTCTCCCCCGGTCTGTAAGGTCAAAAAGACCTGCGTTCGGTATTAAAACCAGTGGTTTACTCAAAACATCAAACAATCATGAAAACAAGTTTATTCTGGTTCAGGGCCGTAGTTACCCTGTGCTTAGTTGCTCTCTTCGCTTCGTGCAGCGATTTAACGCACGAAGAAACCGTGCTACAAGACAAGAACCGGGCCGAGGTAGAAGCCCTCGTCCGGCAGTACGGTCTTCAGGTGTTCTCGTCTTGCTCTTTGCCCAAAACGGCAACCCCAATCCGGTTGTCGTCTCCGCAGGCTCTTCGGGAGTTTTTGGCTAAGTACTACGTACGCAATGATTGGAACCGTAGACGGTCTCGGTATGGAGACACAATCTTGGATACTACTAAGGCTATGCCAAATAACTGGTGTTGCTACGAATATACTCCTACGCCACCTTCACTGCCAGTTTTGCCTCCTCCTTATTATAATCCTGGGCCATCGGGGCCTACTGATAATCCGGTACCGGGTGGACCTACTGATAATCCAGGTGGCCCTTACACCAACCCTGCCGACCCTGGCGACCCTGCAAAGTTCTTTTTTGGGAATGCTGGTAGTGCTAACCCAAGTTCGCTTAATCCAGGCCGGAGTAATCCTCTTACAAACGTTATCCCGCTCGTGGGAGGTATTTTTACTCCACATATAGTAACGACCTATCAGTACACGGTAACTTATGTTGGAAGCCGCGATAATGGCCGGTTTATTGTCAAAGGAGCCAAAGTTGAATTGACAGCTACTGGCGGGCTGGAAAATCAAGTTAAGCCTATAGAGACAGGAAGTACGGGGTACGAAACTGCCGACGGCGGATTTCATGTATCAGCTTTAATGTCTTACACGTACAGACTTGGTGGCCAGTTTGGAACAGTAGAGGTTGGTTTACCCCCACGAACTGATCTGGTTCAGGTGACATTCACAATAAATCCCGACGGAACTGCTACTCAGCCGGTTTTAACGAAAATTAACTGAAATAGCCAAATAAATATTCGGCTCGCTACGGCTTTTTTAAACCATAACGAGCCGAATATTTATTTTTTCATGGATATCGTCTTACTTAACCATAAATGAATCATTTGCAGAGCAGTTGGTGATATGCCCTTTTTAAGAATTTGATTCTCCTTCATGCTGCCTGTTTGGGCTTCTCGAAAGCCGTGATTTAAACCGGATAATATGGCAATCTGATAATTCTTTATTTTATTTTCTTCTAACACACGGTATAAAATTGGCACTTGTATAAACGCATTAACTTGTCTGTCTTTAGCTGCGAATAGAGCCAATATCGGGCATCTGACCCTCTGCCAATAATCTAAGGTTACTATTGAAATTACCTCTCTGGTTATTGGATTAGTGATGTTTCCCGCAATCATAATCATCAAGTTGCTGTCACTAATATTTTCCAAACCAACTTTAGCAAAGGTCAAGCTATCTAAGTTTTTTCTTGCAGTTTGGGTAATTTCTAAAACAACTTCTTTAAGATACTCGTCTGAGAGGAGCGGTTTTTCCATCAAATTCGAAATTGGCTGAAATAAATATTTTATGTATTTGTTAATGATTATTGAATCCACATTTTCGGCGGTCAAATCATCTATAACTTGCTGAACCACGAACTCTTTGCCCGTAGTCAATGGTGCACCCATAGAAATAATAAATGCCACAGGCGTTTGTGCGGCAACGGCGGGCGCAATCACCCCGCCTAAACTGTGGCCCAATAAACCGATCTGATTGTGATTAATGTCTCGCCTTTTTTTCAAATAAGTAATGCCCGCCTGCACATCCCGAACTAAATCGGGCAATAAGGGATTGAGGGATGCTTTAATCCGGGGATTAAAATAACCAGGCCCCCTAAATGGCTTCTTTTCTGTTCCCCGGTCGTCAACACGCAAAACGGCAATACCCCGTGCCGATAAATATTCGGCAATTTCTTTGAATATTTTTACCGTCTTGAATGCCGTATAATCACGGTCTTGCGGGCCTGAACCAGAGATAAGAATAACGGCAGGAAAACGATTTCCTGCTTGTTTAGGGAGCGTTAACGTGCCACTCAGAATAATGGAATCAGTTGTATTCCAGTATTCTACATCTATTGCCCGAAAAGATGGATGTTTACGGGTATGTTTCTGCGCTACGGATTGACTCATTGAAGAGCTAATAATAATCAGGAATAACAGCAATTTTTTCATAATCAAAAGCGAAAAAAAATCAGGCATTTTTCAGGCCGCAAAGGTACAACGCGCCCGGTTATACACTGGGCATTTACCAGCAACTACTGATACACCCGCACCCAGTCAATCTCCATCCGTTGCGGAAAAATACTGTCATCAATGCCTTTCTGCCCGCCCCAGTCGCCCCCAACGGCGAGGTTCAGAATCAGGTAAAACGGCTGGTTAAACGGCCATTGCTCGTAGTGTTTGCCGTAGCTTTTCTTGTCGAAGGTAAAATAGACCGTGCCATCTACCATAAAATCAACCTGTTCTGGAGTCCATTCAACGGCATAGACGTGGAAGGCCGTCGAGAAATCGGGGATGGTGGTGGTGCCGCCCTGCTGAGTTTTTTTGACGTGGTTGTAGGCCTGGGTATGTACCGTGCCATGCACCACACCGGGGTCAAAACCAACGTGTTCCATGATGTCAATTTCGCCATCGTCGGGCCAGGTCATTTGTTCTTTGGCGGCCAGCATCCAGACGGCGGGCCAGGTGCCTCGCCCGGCGGGGAGTTTAGCCCGAATCTCGAACCGCCCACCTTTCCATTCTACTTTTTCTTTCGTCCAGAGTTTGGCCGAGGTGTAGTTTTTGCCCTGATACGCTTCTTTTCGGGTCTCGATGAGTAGCATCCCGTTTTCGATGCG
>JBBRUV010000420.1:0-3694 GCA_038247465.1 Cytophagales bacterium | reverse complement strand
TGGCGATAAATCGGTCATTGGCGGGCTGGCCCGGACTTTTTACGGGCGGCTCTATGACCATTACCAGAAACCCGAAAACTGGACGTGGGAAAAACGCGAACTGTTCGGCAACAAAGGGCAGGGAACCCCCGCTCTCGACGGGGCCAACCGCACGATGTGGATTTTTGAACCCCACGCAGCCGAACAGGTATTCGAGGATTTTGTGAAAGAAAACAAACTAACCGTTTACCGCGACGAATACCTCGACCGGTCGGCGGGTAGCGTTCAGAAAAAAGCCGGGACGATCCAGTCGTTCCGAACGCTGAACGGCACAATTTACCAGGGCAAAATGTTCATTGATGCTACTTACGAGGGTGATCTGATGGCGGTTGCGGGCGTGAAGTACCATGTAGGTCGCGAAGCGAACAGCGTCTACGGCGAGCAGCACAACGGAGTACAGGTGGGCGTGTTTCATCACGGCCACTACTTCAAAACTAATGTCAGTCCGTACAAAATTCCCGGCGACCCGAAGAGTGGTTTGCTGGCCGAAGTCTCGACGGAGCCTCCCGGAGAAAACGGGGCGGGCGACACCAAAATCCAGGCGTATTGCTTTCGGATGTGTTTGAGTAACCATCCAGACAACCGCATCCCGTTTGCCAAACCCGACGGTTACGACCCAGCCCGGTACGAACTGGCAGCCCGCGTGTTCGATACCGGCTGGCGCGAACACTTTACCAAGTTCGACCCGATTCCGAACCGCAAAACCGACACCAACAACAACGGCCCGTTCAGCACCGATTACATCGGCAAAAACTACGACTACCCCGAAGCGACCTACGAACGCCGACGCGCCATCATCCGCGACCACGAACTGTACCAAAAAGGGCTAATGTATTTTTTACAGAATGATGCCCGCATACCCGCCGACGTTCACGAAAAAATGCAGGTCTGGGGGCTGGCGAAAGACGAATTTACCGACAACGGCGGCTGGCCGCATCAAATTTACGTGCGGGAAGCCCGGCGCATGATTGGCGAATTTGTGATGAAAGAGGCCGACGCATTGGGCAAAACCAACGTACCTGACCCAATCGGGATGGGTTCCTACGCCCTGGATTCGCACAATGCTCAGCGGTTCGTGAAGTCAGACGGGTTTGTGCAGAATGAGGGAGATATTGGCGTTCGCCCCGACAAACCCTATTCCATTGCCTACGGGTCGATTTTACCGAAGGAGTCGGAGTGTAACAACCTGCTGGTACCAGTCTGTATGTCGAGTTCACACATTGCCTACGGGTCGATTCGGATGGAGCCGGTGTTCATGATTCTGGGGCAATCGGCGGCTACGGCGGCTGTTTTGGCCATTACCAACAAGGTGTCTCCCCAGAAATTACCGTATCAGAAACTACAGGAAGTGCTACTCAGGGACAAGCAGCGGTTAACGCTGTTGCAAGTTAATTAACGGTAGGAATCAACGTAGTCTGCTTCATTTAGAGGCCCTGGCTGCTTATCAGGTCTGGAAAACATACAGCCAACAGTCAGTCAATTGTTTACGACCCCCTAATTCAGAAAAATCATGCGGACATTCATCACGTTATTCCTTGTTCTTGGTTCCCAATTGCACGTCAAGGCCCAGGATAGTGTGCAGGTTAGCACAACAGGATTGAAAGAACTTTACGGCGATGTGGTGCCGGGACGGTCGGTACAGTTCAATAGTGTACTGACATCCAGTCTCATCCTTCGGGATACGAAAGCGGAAGAATGGCCTGAACTTCGCAGCCGGATTTACAAACGAATTACCAGTGCCTGGGGCGTTTCGCCGGTACCTTATCAGCCTGCCATCAATAAATTTGAGGAAACCGGCCGCTATGTAAACCTTGGCTTAACCCACATTCGGTATCGGTTTCATGTACTGGACGACATCTGGGTTGAAGCCGTGTGCGTGTTGCCTAAAGATTTCAAGGAAACCACTCAATATCAGACTATTTTGGCCGTACATGGCACAAATGGAGCCATCGGGAAAGATGGCGCGCTGGGCAACCCCAAAAACAGATCGTATGCCATTGAACTTGCCCAAAAAGGATTTGTGACGGTTGCCGCTGATTTATACGGGTATGGTGCTTCGCTTAAAAACACAACACAAGAGCAAGTCTATAAATCGTTTTACGAGAAGTATCCCAAATGGTCCATCCGGGGTATTCAGATGCTCACCCTGATGCGGGGCGTTGATATGCTGGAGCAACTCAAGTTCGTAAAAAAAGGAGCCTACGGTTCAATTGGCAATTCGTTGGGTGGGGGTTCGATTCTATACCATACGGTTGTCGATAATCGGATTAAAACCGCGATAGTTTCTACGGGAGTAAGTCCGCTGTATACCAATATTTATCGAATAATGGGCAGGGGTAAAATTGATGAACCGTTGCGGGCCGAAAAGGTAGCCAAAGACGGTATACCCCCCTATGAGACCCACGAGGCTATTGCGCTGTGCGCGCCCCGCGCCGTTCTTTTTTTAGAACCCTTCAATGATCCGTATAACCCGGACAACATGGCCGTTTACAAAGCCGTTTACGATGCCAGTGCCGTCTATAAATTATTAGGAACGCCCAACCGGATTTCGATACTGGTTCACGGTGATGGCCACGACACGATAGATAACGTGCGGGATTATGCGTATAAGTGGTTAGAACGATTTTTAACGATTGGAAAATAAAATTCAGGCGACAGATTCGCTATTGGTTCAACTAACTATCAGATTGGCTGCTTTATACAACACCAAAAGACCCGATTATGAAATCAATTAATCTGATGCTGCTGTTTGTCGCCCTGGCTGCGAGCAGTCAGGCACAAAACTACGACGAAGCAAAGGTGCCTTCATATACCCTGCCCGACCCGCTGGTGTCGTTGGATGGGAAGCGGATTGCCACCAAAAAGCAATGGGAAACCAGCCGGCGGCCCGAAATCTTGCGGCTGTTTGCCGATAATGTGTACGGGCAAATCCCGAAAACGTACTCCGCCATAAAATTTACGCTAACCAACGAAAACAAAACGGCAATGGGTGGGAAAGCCCACCTCAAAGAAGTTCAGATTGAGGTAACATGCCAGCAGAAATCAATTAAAATCAACCTGGTGTTATTCATCCCGAATCAGGGAACAGGGCCAGCCCCCGCGTTTGTGCTGATTAACCACCGGGGCAAAGACAATACCGATCCCACCCGAATGACAAAGAGCGATTTCTGGCCCGCCGAACTACTCATTGACGAAGGCTTTGCCATTGCCGCCTTTCACGTGAGCGATGTGGCAGCCGACAATAAAGACACATTCCAGAACGGGGTTCTCCAGCAACTGTATCCCGAACAACTCGACATGGATAACGGCATGAGGGCGTTGGGGGCCTGGGGGTGGGGAGCCAGTCGGGTAATGGATTATTTACAGCAGGACGTGCAGATCGACAAAAACAAAGTGGCCGTCATTGGACACTCGCGGGGTGGAAAAGCCGCCCTGTGGTGCGGTGCTCAGGATCAGCGGTTTGCGGTGGTGGTTTCCAGTTGTTCGGGGAACGGCGGGTCGTCGTTGTCTCGTCGGCACTATGGCGAAACGGTGAAGATGACCACCACCTCGTTTCCGCACTGGTTTCCGCCCCGCTTCGGCCAGTATAGTGACCGGGAAGATTCGCTGCCTGTAGATCAGCATGAGCTACTGGCCCTGATGGCTCCCCGTGCGG